>VGTB01000080.1 GCA_016874835.1 Deltaproteobacteria bacterium
ACTTTTTGGGGTCGTTCCTGTCCTATCACATATTGATCCAGAAACTTTTTTATATTTCTCGGATCCGGAATGCCTCTCTTGAATTCTTCGGTTACCGCACCCTCGGATTCCTCCTCGACGATACACCGGCACAGCTCGATGCACTCATCGCAGATGTATGCGGCAGGACCTGCTACCAGTTTCCTCACTTCGTTCTGGTTCTTGCCGCAAAATGAACAGAATAAAACACCCTGCCCGCTCTGCTGATCTTTGCTCCGTCTTACCATGGTGTGAAGACCTCGTATCGTATAGTTTACTCAGATTCTCTTGACGATGATCTCGTCTATTATGCCATAATCTTTTGCCTGTTGGCAAGTCATGTAGTAATCCCGCTCCGTATCCACCTTAATCTTTTCAACCGGCTGATTAGTCAGCATCGCAAGTAATCTATTTAACTCGTCTTTCGTTCTTAAAATCTCGCGGGCATGAATATCCACATCGGTCGCCTGTCCGTAAAAACCTCCCAGCGGCTGATGTATCAGTATCCTCGAATGGGGAAGAGCACTCCTCCTTCCCTTTTTGCCTGCGGCAAGAAGCAACGCCCCCATGCTTGCCGCCTGACCCATGCACACGGTGCATACGGGCGGCTTGATATACTGTATTGTATCATAAATTGCCAACCCGGAGCTCACATTTCCTCCCGGTGTGTTCAGGTAGAAAAATATTTCCTTGTCGGGGTCCTCCGATTCTAAATACAGCATCTGGGCAATTATGAGATTTGCCACGTCGTCATCAATTGCAGTACCGAGAAAGATTATCCTGTCCTTCAGCAGCCTTGAATAGATGTCAAAGGCTCTTTCTCCCCTGCCATCCTGCTCGATAACCATTGGGATAAGGGGCATGTGTTATCCTCCTGCCTGTTCATTTTCTTTTCTGATGGTTTTGACCTGCGCTTTTCCCTCGATAAAGGCAAATATCTTTTCGTTGAGAATATCGTTTCTTATATTGTCCAGCATGTTCGCCTTTTCCAATGACGATTTTACGTCATCATACTTCTGCCCGCGCTCTTCGGCAATTTTCCTGATCCTCTCTTCGATCTCGCCGTCACCGGTGACTATGGACTCCTTCCGGGCGATCCCCCTCAGCAGCATGGAAGATTTCACAATTTTCATTGCCTCTTCTCTATACATTTCCGGAAGTCTCTCGCTGAATTCAGCTAGTCTTTCTTTGCTCACGCCCCTGAGAGTCATTCTTCTCTGGGTATCGGCTACCATAAAAGATACCTGTCTGTCTATAAAGGACGGGGGCACTTCAAAGTCATTATTGGCGATCAACCTATCGATTATGTGATCCTTGAGGGCCGAGTCCGATCTTGTCGCATGTTCCTTTTCCAGATTTTTCCCTATCTCTTCCCTGAGCTCTTGCAACGTTTCGTATTTGTTGAAATTTTTTATGAATTTTTCATCAAGTTCCGGCAGTTTTTTCTCCTTGATATTTTTAAGTGCTACCGAAAAGGCGACTGTTTTCCCCGCAATGTCCTTCTCATGATAATCGCCGGGAAACTCAACCTGGAATTGCTTTGTCTCGCCCTTCTTCATCCCGGTAATCTGTTCTTCAAATCCCGGGACAAACATCCGTGACCCGATCTCAAGAAGATAATTGTCTGATTTCATCCCCGGCAGGGCTTTCCCCTCAATGCTCCCTTCAAAATCGATCACCGCAAAATCACCAGGGATTATTCCCCTGTCGGATTCCACTTCTTCAAGAGTACTGAACATGGAACGCATTTCCTCCAGTCTTTTATCTATGTCAGCATCAGTAACCTCTTGAATTTCCTTTACAAGCTCGAGATCTGTGTAACCCTGGGGATCCAGGTCCGGTTCGACCTCCACCGTTGCCGTAAAGACAAAGTTCTTCTCCGGTTGAATCCCGTTCTGCTCGATATGCGGCTGGGAGACGGCGGCAATGTTTCTGTCCTGGATCGTATCCCAGTAATACTTGTTGACGATGTTCGTCACTGCCTCTCCTTCCGCATAATCCTTATAGAGAGTCTCCAGTATATGTCTCGGAATCTTGCCCTGCCTGAAACCCCGCACCTTCGCCTTCCTGCCCACTTCCCGGTATGCTGCATCGAGTTCTTTTTTTACTTCCAACCATGAGATATCGAATCTGAGCTTCTTTTTTACAGTGCTGACATCTTCAATTTGTATGTCGACCATCGTTTCAGCCACCCGTGTAATCTCCTTTAAGTCTTTTAATAAACAGGGGAATCATCCTTAATCAAGAGGGATTTTGAGCCGGCCCTGAAGCGGATGAATGCACAAATACACGGTTTGAAAATAATAATGATAGCTCCCGATGTCAAGGCAAAAATCAGGTTCGCGTTCTCGGCGTCAATGCGGGTGGAAACACAGGGTGGTGAAAATATCAAACCGCGGCTCCTTTCAGTTCAATAAAAAATGGTCAGGCCCTGGACACCTGACCACCGGATGCCGTTGTGGTGCGAGAGAGGAGATTTGAACTCCTAAGGGGGTTACCCGCTGGATCCTAAATCCAGTGCGTCTGCCAATTCCGCCACTCTCGCAGTGATAACATCTTTATATTCTTGATACTATCGGTTGTCAACGGATATTGTGGTACGCTTACGCAATTGACCTTGACAGTTTTTTTTCTCTCCTATATCTTCCCCGCTATCCATACCTGGCAGGTTTCCAGTCACTGCGAGGGGAGTCTCAGGAACCATGAGAAACCTTTCACCTTTAACTGTCGACGATTATAAAATTCTTAAATATTTTTTCCTCCGTCAGCAATATTCGTTAAGCACTTATTCTCTCGCCTCGATCATCGCATGGAGTAATCCGATACTCACGGCGTATTACGCGCTCGAGAACGATATCCTTATCATCTGCTACGAGTCCACCGCGCGGCCGGAAAGAAATCACCTGCTGTTACCCATATCGGCGCATGCAGAGATTACCCCCGGTTATCTCTCCACGACCGCCGGGCGCTACGGGTTCACCCATTACTGGTTCGTACCGGAAGAGTATCTGAAAACCGCAGGTGTTCACGAGATAGAAAAATATTTTACCATTGCCGGACAGCCTGAATACGATGACTATATCTATCTCACCAGCGATCTTTCCAACCTGAAGGGAAACAAGTTCATCAGACAGAGGAATCTGATACGCCAGTTTTACAGGCAGTTTCATGAAAGAGGCAGGGTGGCGGTGGAGGCGATCACTTCCGCCAATGCGCCGGATTGCCTGAATTTCCTGCAGAAATGGTGCGATCTGCGCGATTGCGATGTAGAACAGAATGAGGACCTCGCCTGTGAAAAAATGGCGGCGACCAATGCGCTCATCAGTATGGAAGCCCTCGAATTCAACGGAATTGCTGTAAGGATTGACGGAGAGGTGAGTGCCTTCGGAATCGCTTCACGTCTCACCGATGAGATGGCAGTACTCAACTTCGAAAAGGCGTATCCCCACATCAAGGGGCTCTATCAGTTCCTGGACAACGAATGTGCCAGGCGACTATTCGGGCGTTACACGTACATAAACAAGGAAAGCGACATGAACATTCCCAACCTCGCCCGCTCCAAGAATGCATACAACCCCGTCATGAAGCTGAAATCATACCGCCTCACCCTGCGTGAGGACACCGGAGTTACTCGATAGTCATCAGCGAGTGCCATCTCTCCCACTCGGTTTTTCGCGGGAGACCGGACCTCTCCAGTACATTGATGATGCCTGCCTCATTGAATCTCAGGTATGGATTGATCCTGCGCTCGTCCTCCATCGTCGAAAAGACGTGATCGCGGCGGTAATGACGCATAAAAGAATCGATATACCTGTTTTCCGGCTCGAGTTTCCGGGCGAACTCCATTGAGTCTCTCACGTAATCATGCCCGGCATAAACGATCGTTTCCCCGGGTAAATGCATGAGTTTCCTTATGGATTCGTAGAATTTCCTTAAATCGCCGGTGAAACAGTTGCCGATGGTTCCATTGAAGAGGGTATCGCCCGAGATAAGGACATTGCCGGTATGAAAACATACGGAATCTTCGGTATGCCCCGGTGTAATATAGAGATCGATTTTCTCACCTTCCAAGGAAATTCCGTGTTCCCTGAGTAGTTCGCTGTACGTGAGAAGAACCGCCCCCGGAGATTTCATGAGGGCGGCATTACCGGTTGTGTGATCGGGGTGATCGTGGGTGTTCGTGACAAGGAGAAGTTGCAGGCCCTTCTTTCGCAGGTAGGAGAATATGGCATCGGGATCTCCCCCGTCTATTGCCAGCGCGTCGCGTGCCCCGTGGACTATGTACCCGAGGTTGTCACTGTGATACCGGAATTGCTTGACCTTGAGCATGATATCATCCTTTCCATAAATGACAGAAATCCCCCTGTTGAAAATGCCGGTGTCATGCAGGCATGGTGTTGTCCTGTAACATGGTCACCTGCGGTTTACCCTCCCCCGTGAAGTCGACGATCGCTCCCTGTTGTCCCTCCCTGCGGATATTGCAGTTCACCACGAGCGTTTTCCCCAGGTACATCTGACCGGGATTTTCGTGGATATGACCGCAGATGAAGAGGGCAGGCTGTTTCTTCAAAACCAGCTCCCGCAGGCCACCGGAACCCGCGTGAAATTTTCCCAGGACCTTATCCAGGGATCCACGCGGCGGCGGGTGTGCAACAAAGACGGTATCTTCGTTCACGAGAGGCGCCACCCTGCTCACCATGAGCTTTTCCCGGAAGCGGACCTTTGACCGGAAGGGGAGCAGCACTGTACCGCTTATTCCCGTGAACCTCACGTTCCTGACGATGATTTCACGCAGGTGCAGAAGAGATATGTTGGGATACTTCTCACACAGGCTCTCCACGACAGGCCGGTCGGTGTTTCCCCGAACGGCCAGAACGGGAACAGGGAGGTTTCCCATCTGCGCGATGCTGTGATCCGGCTTTGTGAAGTGGGTGATGTCACCTGCAGCTACGAGTACATCCGGCCTGAACTTTGATATGTTGTTCCTGATCAATTCGAACTTATCGGGCCGACCGTGAATGTCCGCCACCGCATATATTCGCATGAAGATTCTTCACACATCCGTTTCTCTGAAATTTCGCGGGACCTTCTGCATGCAGGAACCGGGTGTTCCGTTCTCCTGCAATAATCAAAAAAATGTGGCGAGTCAACACAGTTCTTCTGTTGAAGATTCCCACTGAAAATGCTACCAATGATCCGCACTCCAAAATCCCTGAAGAAAGCAGGCGGGTATGAACGAGAAAAAACCCTGGCTGAAATACTACGGCAACGTGCCCGAATCCATCGACTATCCGGAAGTGACCATGTACGAGGCGGTCATGAATACGGTGAAAAAATCCCCGGATGCCATTGCCTATGACTTTCTTGGATACGCGTCCACGTATGCCCGCTTTGGGGCGGATATCGACCGCTGTGCAGATGCACTGGCCGCTTCAGGGTTGAAAAAGGGCGATCGCATCACCATCGCCATGCCGACCTCGCCGCAGGGGATCATATGCTTCTATGCCGCGAACAAGCTGGGTGCCGTGGCATGCATGATCCACCCCCTGTCCACACCGGGGGAAATAGAATTTTACCTGAATGCCAGCAGGAGCGCCTGTGCATTGACCCTCGATGCGTTTTATCGCAAATTTGCGGAGGTGAGACACAGGACCACCCTGAACACACTGATTCTTGCAAGGATTCCCGATTATCTCAGTCCCCTCAAAGGGATCGGCTTTTACCTGGCGAAGGGCCGCAAGATACCCCGGGTCCCTCCGGATCCTGCCGTGAAGTGGTGGCGCGACCTGATGCAGGGTTCATATCCGGCGGCGCCGAAGTCCACCATGCATACCGATGAAATGGCGGTGATCCTGTTCAGCGGCGGCACCACGGGAGTACCGAAAGGGATCATGCTCTCCAACAGAAACTTCATAAGTGAAGGGATGCAGGTATCCGCCTGGGGGAACCTCTCAAGCAATGACGCGATGCTTGCCATACTTCCCATCTTTCACGGATTCGGGCTCGGTGTCTGTATCAACGCGGTGTTCATGGGCGGTGCGAAAAGCATCCTCGTCCCTCAATTCACCCCGGAAGTCGTGGCAAAATTAATCAAGTCGAAACGCCCCAACGTCGTCGTCGGAGTCCCCACGCTCTTTGATGCCCTGAGCCGGAGTTCCCTATTCCGGAAAACGGATTTGCGCTGTCTCAGGGCAACGTTCTGCGGCGCCGACACCCTCCCGAGAACCGTCAAGGAGCGGTTTGAGGATACGGTAAGGCGTCGGGGCGGGAACGTCCAGTTACTCGAAGGGTACGGCCTGACCGAGGCTGTCACCGCCATCATGGCGACGCCGCTCAGTGAATACAGGGAAGGAAGCGTAGGGGTGCCCTTCCCCGACATGTTAGCCAAGATCGTCACTGTGGGTACCACGGAGGAGGCTCCTGTGGGAGAAGAAGGGGAGATCTGTATCCATGGCCCCGCCGTCATGCTGGGCTATCTGGATCACCCCGAAGAAACGGCAAATACCCTGAAGCTGCACCCCGACGGGAAAATCTGGCTACACACGGGGGACATCGGCTCGATGGATAAAGACGGGTTTTTCTATTTTAAACTCAGGCTCAAGCGCATGATCAAATCCTCCGGCATGAACGTATACCCCGCCCAGGTGGAGGATGTTTTCTACAAGCACCCCGATGTCCGGGATGCGTGCGTGATCGGCGTCCCCGATGAATCGCAGGTACAGAGGATCAAGGCGTTCGTGGTGCTGAAAGATCCGGCAAAGATGAGCGCGGAAAAAGAAAACGAATTGATCGAATACTGCAGGAAGCACCTGATCAAGTGGAGCTGCCCGAGGGAAATTGAATTCCGGAAATCCCTGCCGATTACCCTCATCGGCAAGGTGGCATATAAGGTGCTGGAGGAAGAAGAGATTGAAAAATTGAAGGCGGCCGGGAAATACAGCGGTGAGAAATAAGTCTCACCGCGCATACACGAATCGGGAGACGTTCTCTTATGACGCACATGGACATACTGGAGGAATTGAAGCGGCATCCCTATGAATACGCGAGAAAATATAAAAGTGAACGGGGCAGGCCCATCGTGGGCTACTTCTGCAGCTATACCCCGGAAGAATTGATTTTCGCCGCCGATACCCTTCCCTTCAGGCTTTTCGGTACCGGTGAACATATCAGGCTGGCGGATACACACCTCCAGGCCTACTGCTGTTCCCTGGTGAAGGGAGCCCTGGAGGACGCAATGACAGGCCGCCTGGACTTTTTAGACGGTGTGGTGTTCCCCCATACCTGTGATACCATCCAGAGGTTGTCCGACATCTGGCGATTAAACCTGCCGCTTGGCTTTCACATGGACGTGGTTCTCCCGGTGAAGCTGAACGCCCTTAGTTCCAGAAGGTACATGATCGATGTGCTCATGGAATTCCGGAGAAATCTCGAAAACGCCTTCCGGAAGAAAATTACCGACGAAGCCCTCCTTGACTCGCTCAACACATACAACCGGATACGGCTTCTGCTGCAGAAGATCCATGATTTGAAATACGAGTATCCCGGTGTCATCGCCGGAGAAGATCTCCACAGCATCATGATGGCATCGATGATCATGGACAGAAGCGAACTTGCCGATGTGCTGGAAAGAATAGCCGGTGATTTAGAATCCAGGAAGAATACTTCACCTTCTCCCCCCGGGGAAAGGATCGTCCTCTCGGGAGGAAGCTGCAATCTGCTGGACATCTACGGGATCGTCGAAGAAGCGGGCGCTGCCGTCGTGGGGGACGATTTCTGTACAGGCTCGCGGTATTACGAAGGGCTTCTCACCATTGACATGAACCCGGTGGAAGCGATCGCGGAGCGGTACCTCACCCGTAACGTGTGTCCGGCGAAGCATTCCGGACTCTCCACGAGAGCCGATAATATCATCAGCGTTGTCAGAGAAAGAAAAGCCGGCGGGGTTGTGTTTGTCCTCCTCAAGTTCTGTGATCCCCACGCATTTGATTACCCCTCTCTGAAAGGCGCCCTTGATCAGGAAGGAATCCCCAGTACGCTCATCGAGATCGAGGATCAATCCTCCGCGGATGGGAGAGTGAAGACACGGCTCGAAGCCTTCATAGAAATGCTTAAGAGGAAAGACAGGAAAGAGGGAGAGTTATCAGGAGCTGGGAAATGAAAGAGAAAGACCCCGAAAAGGAAAAGAGAAAGATCAAGTCCGCCGCGCGAATGAAGGAAATAATGACGCACTACTACATAGAGGCCAAGACGGCGGATCAGAGCGGCAAGAAGGTTGCCTGGATCACCAGCGGGGGGCCCGTTGAGCCCCTCATCGCCATGGAGGTAATTCCCATTTACCCTGAAAATCATGGAGCGATGATCGGTGCGAGCAAGATGGGCAAGGATCTCTGCGAAAAGGCGGAGCGGATGGGGTATTCAAGCGACCTCTGCTCATACGCCTGCTCGGATATCGCCTGCTCCCCCATAAATGGCGGGCCCATAGGCGGTCTCCCCAGACCCGATATGCTCATCTGCTGCACGAACATCTGCGGGACCGTGTTGAAATGGTATGAAATCCAGGCCCGGTACTACGGGGCACCGCTCTTCATTCTGGATACGCCCTTCTGCCATACGGATTTTCCCGAGCAGGCAAAAAGATACGTGCGCAGGCAGTTGGATGAGTACATGGACTTTCTCGAAAAGGTCTGCGGGAGAAAAATCGATTACGATAAAATGAAAGAGGTGGGGAAACTTTCCATTGAGGGGCAGAAACTTTGGAAGGCCGTGCTTGATACCGCTACCCATAGACCCGCCCCTCTCAGTGCGTTTGACGCATTTTTTCATTTAGCCCTGATCGTCACGCTGCGCGGCACGGCCCAGGTTGTCGAGTACTATACCCTCCTCCTCAAGGAAATGAATGAGAGGATCGACGCCGGGATCGGTGCGGTGGAAAACGAGCAGTACAGGTTGCTGTGGGATAATATCCCCATCTGGTACAGGACAAAGTGGCTCTCGGAGAAGTTTGCTTCCCACGGGGCCTGCCTCGTGGCGGATACCTATACCTCCGCGTGGTGCGGTTCCCTGGAGTACCTGAATGAGAATGACTTTATCGAAACCATGGCGGAGGGCTACAGCCGGATCTATCTCAATATCGGCATTGATAAGATGGCGGAGATAGTCATCAGTCTGATCGACAAATATGATGCGGACGGTATCGTGATGCACTCCAACAGGAGCTGCAAGCCCTATTCTTTCGGGCAGTACGACATTCAAAAAATCGTGAGGGAAAAGAGGAAAATCCCCTCGCTGATCATCGACGCGGATATGGTCGACGAGCGGTTCTTTTCGGAAAGCCAGGTCGAAACTCGAATAGACGCCTTTATGGAAGTGATCAAAGGGACTTCAGCGAGGGAATGACCGGTTTTCATCCGCCACGACAGGCTGGGCCTTGACTGTAAAGACATCGTTTGCAGAACCCGCACATTCAATATAACTGCCCCTGGCGGCATACGCATCGCCCGTATCGGTCGCGCTGTCATAGGTCATGGTATCGTCGGAAGAGAATATGAGTATTCTCCCCCGATCGGGTTTTGTAAAACTTAACACCGCGTTTTCATTTGCCACCAGCCACTCGTTATATCCATCGCCCCCTATTTTTACGGAATTCACGCCGGCTTTTAATGCGACGGCGCTCTCTGCCGGGCCATATAACATATCCGAAACCCACGCCCAGGTGACTCCGTTTTTTTCAAAAAGGGTCAGCTCCGACTGGTCGCGTATCGCGTCGAAAGGCATACCCGCGAATTCAGGGGACTGGATCCTCTTGACACCCCCGAAGAACACGTATCCCGGCAGGTCCTTGTAAAGCAATGATTTTACAAAATGTGATTCCAAAGTCATCACCGCGTCAAAAGGAGGGGCGTTGCGCCGCAGCCAGACCCTGCCGTCCATATTGATCCTGAGGGTTTGCGGTTTTTCCGGCGGTTTGACTTTCTGCATCCTGATCGTATCGGTGCCCAATGATGCACCCACAAGGTAGCTCTCATCACCCGATTTTGCAAAATAGAAGCGGTTGCCCCTCTTATCGTAATAGTAGCCTCTGTTGTAAACAAGTGTGACGGACGGCGCTTTCTCCCGTTCCCTGAACTCGTATATGGTCACGCTGTTTTTATCCGTATCGAACACGACCTGGAATAAATTGGTGTCGCTGGCGTAATAACCGCTGAATGAAACCTCCTCCTGCGGCCATTTCTGCGCTGACGGTGGAATCAGAAGAGGTTTCTTCTCTTTTGAAATGAGTTTTTTCTCAACCAGCACGGCATCCAGTATATCCAGGGCTATTTTGGGCGCGCCGCTTTCAGCCCCCGATGCAATAACCGCAACGGATATTCTCCTGTCCGGATCCGTTACAATCATTGACGAATAGTTTCCCGTGCCACCGGTCTTGCCAAGTATCTGAATGCCGGCCGCATCATACCGCGGGATACCCGTGAAATCCCAACCAAGCCCGAACGACATGGTCGGATTTCTCAGTTTGCCCCAGAACGCCGATGGCTGCGCCTTCCTCATCTCGGCGAGAGACAGCTTCTTCAAGAGCCGGCCTTTTGCCGAGAAGGCATCGGCGAAGCGGCAGAGCTCCACGGCCGTTGATGACAGACCGCCGGCGCCCAGGATCGAGAGCGCTTCAGGCGGATGCATCTTCCCGGTTTTGGCGTCATAATAGAATGCCACAGGTTTGCCCTTGATCTCACCCACGCCCATGCCGGTGTTTTTCAGGCCAAGCGGCTTAAAGATCCTCTTATTAAGAAAGTCGATGTATTTCAAACCGCTCACCCGTTCCACGATCATTTCCGCCAGCGTGAACCCGTCATTGCAATACACGGCCATGTCTCCCGGGGCATGCTTGAGATGTGCACGGGCCAGCGTATCGATCGTTTCCCGTTTGACCTCGTCCGCATACTGAAACCCGAAGGATTTCAAAACCTCAGTACCCGGCATGCCCGATACGTGGTTCAATGTCATCCTCACGGTGATTTTCCTGTACCGGTCGTCGGCCATCTGGAATTCCGGGAGATAATCCGTGACCGGCCTGTCGAGGGAGACCTTGCCGTCATCGACAAGCAGCATGATGGCCGTTGCCACGTGCACCTTGCTGATGGAGCCGATATTGAAGAGCGTATCTCTTC
>VGTB01000081.1 GCA_016874835.1 Deltaproteobacteria bacterium
TGTGGAACTGGAAAAGGTCGTCGCGGGTAATCCCGCGTACTGTCGAAATGAGCGGGGACCTTCCCCGCGGGTTGTCGGTGTATATGAGACGGTTGAACTCTTTAAAAGCGAATCTCATCGGATCATCAGCGATTCTTCGTAACTCTTCTATTTTCAGATCCCTTGCGCGCGTGAGCTTATGCTCTTCAAATGCGGGATTCATGATGATCTGTGAGAGAATATCAAGCGCGTGATCGGTGTGATGAGTGAGAATGGAAAGGCCGAACGACGTGTATTCCTTATTGACAGAAGCGGTGAGCGTGCCGGCAATGAATTCCAGAACATCGTCGACGGTATCGCCGGACATATTCTTTGTCCCTCCCGTTCTCATGACCGTCGCGGTCAATTCGGCGAGACCTTCTCTCCCCTCGGGATCGAACATGGATCCGGCTTTAAGGACAACGGAGACATTCAGGAGGGGAAGTTCATCATCCCTGAAGAAATAGAGAACTATCCCGTTCTCAAGAACAATCCGCTCCGCACGGGGAGGAGTGAAATGAAGGTATTCATATTTCAGCTCATCGGGATTTCTGAGAAGAGGTGTGTAATCTGCTGCCGCGCCCAGGCATGGAATCAGCAGCAGAAGAGATGCTAAAATGAGCGGTAAAATGCGGGAACTCATAGGCAGGCTACATCACTTTTTTTTCATGAGATTCGCCACCGTCCTGTTATCTCGTGTCAGGTACTTTGTGGCCACCCTCATGATGTCATCAGACGAAACCTTTTCGATGACCTTGACATGGTTTGTGATATACCGGTAATCCCCTGTGAGAATTTCAAAGTAAGACAGCATATTGGCCAATCCCCTGTTCGAGTCAAGGTTCCTGATAAAATCCGCTTTCAGCTGGTTTTTTGTCTTTTCCAATTCTCTCTCAAGGACACGACTCGTCTTGATCTTCTCCAGCTCCTCGTAAATAGCCGACTCCAATTCCGCATCGGTGTGCGGATGTCGGGGCTTTGCCGATATGACAAAAAGATTGGGATACCTCGAACCGGGCATGCCGTTAATCGTATTGATGCTTTCGGCAATACCTTTTTCTTCCACGAGCGTTTTATAGAGCCTCGATGTCCTTCCTCTTGACAGTATGGAATCTATCACGTCGAAGACATAATCGTCAAATGAGGGCATGGCAGGTTTGTGGTATCCTATAAGCATATGGGGGTTCGCGTCAGACTCGATCTGAACACGGCGTTCTCCTTTCTGGGAAGGTTCCTCCGTCACGAAGGGAATACCTGTATCCTCGGGGGGGATATGACCGAAATACTTTTGGACTATTTTTAATGTGTTCGCGGGATCAATGTCGCCAACGATCGCAATGACCGTATTATTGGGAGCATGATATCTTTTAAACAGAGTGAGCAGGTACTGGGGATCAAGATAGCGAATATCATAAGCCCAGCCGATGATCGGCCTTCGATAGGGATGACACATGAATGCCGCGGCAAAGAAACGCTCAAATAACTGGCCCTCCGGGTCTGAATCTATCCTCTGTTTGCGTTCTTCCATCACCACACTTCTTTCGGTATAAAAATCGCGAAACACGGGATTCACCATCCTGTCCGACTCGATTCTTGCCCACAGCTCAATCTTATTGGAGGGAAGACTCACATTGTACGTTGTGAGATCCTGTCCTGTTGAGGCGTTCGAATCATCTGCTCCGTTTTCGGTGTAGAGTCTGTCAATTTCATTTTCAACAAACAACGTTTTATGTTCTTTCTGTAAAGTCTCCAGCCGGTTCTTCAGAAACTCCAGGCGTTTTCTGTCTGCATCTGATGCTTTCCTCGTGATGAGATCGATCTCGTTTCCTGTCTTGAAGATCCTTTCGAGTATTCGCTGCTCTTTGCGATAATTTTTCGCACCGATGGTTTTTGTTCCCTTAAACATCATGTGTTCAAGGAGGTGGGCAGCCCCGGTCTTGCCATCACTTTCGTCAACGGCCCCGACGCGGTGTCTTATATAGAATGAGACGGTGGGGCTGAGATGCCTCTCCACCATAAGGATCTTCAATCCGTTTTTCAGGGTATACGACTGTACCCGCTTCTCCAGGTCATACCCGAAGCCTGAAGACGCTATTCCCAGGATTATTATGCCCAGGATAATTATGAAAAATGATCTTTTCTCAGGCACCTGTATTTCAATCCGTCGTATTAGACTTGAACAATGAATGAACCCGGAGGACCGGGTAAATGATTCCCACGATACTGATCAGGATAATGAGAGTTGAAGAAAAGAAGTACATTAAAAATTCGAAGGGATTGGTCAGTGTATACGCATCCAGCAGGGTCTGAATACCAAAGGCGAGGAAGAACAACGATACACAGGATATAGACAGTATCTTAATCCACCACCGGAACCTCGTGCCCATACAACCTCTGATTGCCGTCTTTTGTATTGATGATTCTGGAACCTTGCCGATGAAAGTCAGAATTACTTCTGTTCATAAATAATTTTAAAGGTATTGTCGTTTGTTTGTTCAACCTTCTCCTTTCTGCCGTCGGGATATATAATGACACCTTGCCCAGAAAGCCTGTCGTCCCTGAATGTCCCTTCAATTTTTCTCCCGTCGGGGAAGTAAAGGGTACCCTGGCCGTTGCGGTTCTCATCCTGAAACTGACCAACATATTTCACCCCGTCTCTGTAGGTGAATGCACCCTGGCCATGACGCTTATCATCTTTGAATTCCCCCTCATATCGTGAACCGTCAGCATAGGTAAAAATTCCATTACCGTTGCGAGCGCCCTGTCTGAATTCACCTTCATATCTGTCACCGTTTGGCCAGGTAAAGACCCCTTTCCCCTCAAAGTTGCTTTCCTGGAATTGCCCTGTATATTTTGCACCGTCGGAATATGTATATGATCCTTCTCCGCTCCTCTTGCCGCCTTTATGCTCGCCCTCATATACAGATCCATCGATATGAACGTATGTGCCGATGCCGTTTTGACAATCCCCCTTTGTGCATTCAGCATGGAGAGGAGTGACTGATAACACATAACAGATGAACAGAAAAATGAGTATTTTCATTGTAACCTTCCTTATGACAGAAATCATGGCTATGGCTATGCTTATCACGATTCAAGGGGTGAAACAACTACATAAAGCGAACATTTTTAGTCATCAATTTCAACTCCTGATACATCTCGAACGATAATTTCTCGCTCCTGCATGGAAGCAACGAACTGTTATGAAACAGGGGTTCCCCCCTGAGGTCAAACGGTGACATAGTGATTGATGCTTCCCACAGCATGGTATTCGGAATGGGAGAATATTCCGAAATGAAAGGCCTCGCCCCGCATTCCCGCACATATCTGATAGTTTCAGATACCTCGGATGCTTCCTGGCCGGGTAACCCGCACAATACATAAATACCGATTTCCTGAGCCTTATAGCCCGCATCCTTCAGGTGTCTGACGGCGTTTTTCAAGTGATCATTATTGACTTTGCCTCCCGTATCGATTTGCCTGACCGGATCAGAGGATTCAAAACCAAAGCGGATGGTCTTGAATCCGGCAGCACGCATCAACCTGCTCAGATCTCCCGTGATTTCACTTAAATGAAGGCCGTTAGGACAGTGAAATTCGCAATCCAACCGCCTTCTGACTATTTCCCCGAGCATGGGTATTGCGGCTTTCTCTGCATCCACAAGGAGGGCATCATCGAAAAAGGAAAAATGCCTTATGCCGAAATGTCTGTTCCAGAAAGTAATCTCATCTACCACTTTCATAGGATCTCTTCTTGTGAAATCCCTGTTCAGCAAATGGGAGGCGCAGTACGTGCACCTGTACGGGCATCCTTTTGATGTGAGAAGGGCTACCTGGTCGAAATACGGCAGGAGATCAAAGGCAGGGTAGGGGAATGCATCAAGATTTCCCGCATCGGGAAATAAGAACACATCATCATCGAAAAGATCCTTGAGCAGTTCAGCAATTCCTTCCCCTTCTCCGGGTATGGTGAAATCAGCCCCCGAGAGCACTGCATGATCCGGACAGAGCGTAACATAATTTCCGCCCAGGGCAACAGGCACTCCGGGAAACCGCTCTTTCAGGATTCGTATGACTTCAAATACACCCGGATACCAGTATGTCATCATGGAGGTAACGAAGATTACATCCGGCTCCTTCAGTGAATGGAGTTCTTCATGAAAAATCCCGGGGGTAATACCGTAGCGACTGTATATCCTCTGAATGCCTTTCAATTGAGGGGGTTTGGGAATCGCTTCCTTGGGAAACCTTCCCCGTCCTGAAGACCTTTTCAATGGCCATTTAATCTTCGGTTCTTCCTTGAGAAGAGGATGGCACGGGTTCAAGCAGTCGATGAGATTCACATGATAACCGTAGTGTCGCAGCAGAGACACGATGTAAAGCAATCCCAGCGGCTTGAACCAGAAATCGTATGCGGCGAAATCGTAAATCCACGGATTCACAAGAAGTATACTCTTTTTCATATCAGGATTGTTACCATATTTACTGAAGATATACAATGAATTGGACAGTATCACGCGTTCCGAGAAAAGACTTGAAGCACGAATTGATTGCTGCTAACATGCCGCGCGAAAGGACACATATGAGCTATGCGCTCCGTAATACAAAGGGTCGACAGCGCAATGGTAAGCATAGAAAACCGGATTGTGTCATCCATAAGGAGAGGTATCCTCATATTCCTGGGTGTGGAGAAAGGGGATACTCCCCAGGATGCGGAATACCTTATGGAAAAAATAGTCAATCTGAGAATATTTGAAGACGAATCGGGCAAAATGAATCGATCGCTCCTTGACATAGCGGGCGAGATTATGGTCATTTCCCAATTCACACTGCTCGCTGACTGCAGAAAGGGAAGAAGGCCGTCGTTCGTTCAGGCTGAAGAACCCGGAGAAGCGAAAAAGTTATATGAGATTTTTGTCTCTCGCTGCAAAGACACATTGCTTCATGTCGCCACAGGTGAATTCCAGGCAATGATGAAGATTGACTCGGTCAATGACGGCCCTGTCACAATACTGCTGGACAGCAGAAAACGTTTTTAAAAAACGGGCAACCATGGGTGATCAAATACCCCCCTGCAATATAAAGATAGACAAGGACGGTGTCTGGTATTATAGAGGTGAGGAAATTTTCAGGAAAGAAATTGTTCATTACCTTTACCAGCATCTGAGACGTGACGATACCGGCAGGTTCCTCATTGTGCTGGAGCAGGAATGTTGTTATCTTGACGTAGAAGACACTCCCTTCGTGGTCAAATCAGTATCCAAGTCAGTATCGGATGATAATCGAGAAGAGTATATTCAGCTTCTGTTATCCGATGGAAATTTTGAAAAACTGAACCCGGACACATTATGGATCGGAAATGACAATGTCCTTTACTGCACCATCAGGGATAACGCATTTAAGGCCCGTTTTGCCAGACCGGGTTATTATCAGATAGCTCAATTCATTGAGCACGATACGAAGAGCGATGAATACTTCATTTCACTAAACGGCAACGCATATTACCTCAGAAGAAAAGAGCCGTAATACACAAAAGGGAGGCACATGCCATGCTCGACGATCACGTAAAGGAAACATTGACTTTTGATGATCTTCTTCTCGTGCCGCTTGAATCGGGTGTCCTTCCCAGAGATGTGACTACCTCGACATTTCTCACCAATAGAATCGCCTTGAATATTCCCATAGTCAGCGCAGCGATGGATACTGTCACAGAATCAAGGACAGCCATATGCATGGCCCAGGAAGGGGGCATTGGCATAATTCATCGTAATATGAGCATCGAAAAACAGGTGGTCGAGGTAGATAAGGTCAAAAAGTCGGAAAGCGGTATGATCATTGATCCAATCACTGTGGAACCCGAACAGAAAGTTCATGAAGCCCTTGAACTTATGAGCCGGTACCGAATATCGGGGGTTCCCGTGGTAAAAAATCGCAAACTCGTCGGTATACTGACGAACAGAGATCTCAGGTTCGAGGTAAACCTCGACCAGCCCGTATCCAATGTGATGACAAAAGAAAATCTCGTGACCGTTTCCTCGGACATCACATTGGAAGACTCAAAGAAACTGTTACACAAACACAGAATAGAGAAACTTCTTGTGGTGGACGATGATTATCAGCTGAAGGGAATGATCACCATCAAGGACATTGAAAAGATAAGGAAGTACCCTTATGCCTGTAAAGACTCTCTCGGGAGATTGAGAGTCGGCGCAGCAGTGGGTATTTTGGATAGGGAAGCAAGAGTGGACGCGTTGCTCTCGGCAGGTGTTGACGTATTGGTCATAGATACCTCACACGGACATACGACCGGGGTACTGGATGCAATCAGAGATACGAAAGCGAATTTCCCCAATTGTGATCTTATCGCGGGGAATGTCGCCACCGCCGAGGGAGCGGAAGCACTCATCAAAGCGGGAGCCGACGCGGTTAAGGTCGGTGTAGGTCCGGGATCGATATGCACGACAAGAGTTATCGCCGGCGTCGGTGTTCCCCAGATGAGCGCCATAAGAGACGCATCCAAGATCGCGTCACAATACAATATTCCGGTGATCTCGGACGGAGGGATAAAGTATTCGGGAGATGTGGTGAAGGCAATCGCCGCCGGTGCTTACACTGTCATGATAGGGAGTCTTTTCGCGGGAACGGAGGAAAGTCCTGGTGAAACAATCCTCTTCCAGGGAAGAAGTTATAAGGTGTACCGGGGAATGGGATCTCTCGAAGCCATGAAGGTGGGGAGCATGGACCGGTATTATCACGACGATATTGAAAGCAGCCTAAAAATGGTCCCGGAAGGGATAGAGGGAAGGGTGCCTTTCAGGGGTTCCCTATCCGCGAGCATAAGCCAGCTTGTGGGCGGGCTGAAGGTGGGAATGGGGTACGTCGGTTGCAGGACGCTTAAAGAATTGAGAGAAAACACCCGTTTCATTCGCATCACCTCAGCGGGACTCCGGGAAAGTCATGTCCACGACGTCATCATCACCAAAGAAGCCCCAAATTACTGGCTGGACTGAATCATGAACCCTGCCGATTTTGTACATCTCCACGTTCATACCCACTACAGTCTTCTTGACGGAACCATACGCCTTGATACCCTGTTCAGAAAAGCGAGAGAATATCGAATGCCCGCGGTTGCCATGACAGATCATGGCAATATCTTCGGTGCAATAGATTTTTATCTCCAGGCTCAGAAGTTCGGGATCAAGCCGATTATAGGATGTGAACTTTATGTGGCGCCGAAAAGCCGCTTTGAGAAAAACGCCCATGCGGGCGAAATTGCCCACCATCTCATCGTCCTCGCAAAAGACATCCGGGGATACAGGAATCTGATGGCTTTGACCACATCAGGATACCTGGAGGGGTTTTATTATCGGCCGCGAATAGACAAGGAAATTCTCGCGAGACACCACGAAGGGTTGATAGGACTGAGTGCCTGCATCCACGGAGAAATATCCGACCTTCTCATAAAGGGAAACAGGAAAGGTGCAAAGAAGGCCGCCGGAGAATACAGGGAAATTTTCGGTAGCGGCAACTTTTACCTGGAAGTGATGGAGAATGGGATTCCCGAGCAAAAGACGGCCAACTCAGGCCTCATCGAATTGAAAAAAGAGCTTTCCATTCCGGTCGTCGCCACCAACGACTGTCACTACGTAAACAGAGAAGATTCCGAAGCGCATGAAATACTCCTGTGTATTCAAACCGGCAAGACCCTGGAAGACACTGACAGGATGCAATTCAGGACGGATCAGCTCTATTTCAAATCACCTGAAAGCATGAAGCAGTTGTTTAGGATGCTACCAGAGGCTATTGATAATACTATTGAAATATCGAATAAATGCAATCTTGAACTTCATTTTGGAACCCTGTCTCTCCCGCTCTTCGACGTCGCCCCGGGCGAAACTCTTGATGAACATTTGAGCAATGTTGCGAGAAAAGGACTGGAAAAATTACTTCCTACTATCCTGAGGGATAAGGCGTCGAAAGATTTGTGCGAAAAATACGAGAAACGATTGGAGGAAGAGCTCTCCATGATCAGATCCATGGGATTTGCCGGGTATTTTCTCATCGTTTCTGACTTCGTGAATTATGCAAAGCAAAAAAATATTCCCGTAGGACCCGGCAGGGGTTCGGCTGCCGGAAGCCTTGTGGCCTATACAATAGGGATTACGAACATCGATCCTATACGATATGGTCTTTTCTTCGAAAGATTTCTCAATCCCGACAGGATCAGTATGCCGGATATCGACATCGACTTCTGTCAGGATGGGAGGGACGAGATAATCAGATATGTGACTGAAAAATATGGAAGCGATCGAGTTGCTCAGATTATCACCTTTGGAAAAATGCAGGCGAAAGCCGTAGTCAGGGACGTGGGAAGAGCATTGAACATGCCATACGGGGAGGTTGATGTGATCGCCAAACTGATTCCCAATATCCCCAATATTTCACTCGATATGGCAATTCAGAGTGAGCCGCGGCTCCAGGAAGAAGAGAAGAAACACGATAAGGTAAAAAAGCTTTTATCGCTCTCACGTTCACTCGAGGGATTGAACAGACACGCATCGACCCATGCAGCGGGAGTTGTGATCTCCGATGTCCCGCTGATGGAAAAAGTACCGCTCTGCAAGAGTCCGAAAGACGAAGTGGTCACACAGTTTTCTATGAATGATCTGCAGTCTGTAGGATTGACGAAATTCGATTTTCTCGGTTTAAAAACACTTACAGTTATCAAGAACACCCTCGCTTTTATAAAAGAGGGCAGGGGGGAGGAGATCGACATCAACACCGTTCCTCTCAACGACGCCCAGACATACCAGCTGTTGATGAGGGGGGATACGGACGGGATATTCCAGCTGGAAAGCGCCGGCATGAAGGATATCCTCATTAACATGAAACCCGATTGTATAGAGGACATCATTGCCCTTATCGCATTATATCGTCCGGGTCCGATGAATATGGTACCGGAGTTCATTTCCAGAAAACAGGGCAGGACAAAAATTAAATACGAGGTATCCCAATTAGAAGAGATACTGAAGGAAACGTATGGTGTTATTGTCTATCAGGAACAGGTAATGCAGATCGCAAGTGTCATCGGCAGCTATTCAATGGCAGAGGCAGACATTTTGCGTAAGGTGATGAGCAAAAAGAAACCTTCTGAAATGGAAAAGGAAAAACCCAAATTTCTTGAAGGCGCCATGCAGAAAGGCATCCCGGAGAAGAAGGCAAAAAAAATCTGGGAACAGATGGAAACGTTTGCAGAATACGGATTCAATAAATCCCACAGCACGGCGTATGCCATGATTTCATATCAGACAGCGTATTTGAAGGCAAACTATCCGACTGAATTCATGGCAGCGCTTCTCACAAGTGAAAAAGAAAATCGGGATAAGATAATTAAATATATCAACAGTTGTAAGGATATGGGAATAAATGTTCTCCCTCCTGATATTAATGTATCCCAGAGGGACTTCAGTATCGCTGGTGATGGTAATATCCGCTTTGGTCTCGCCGCCGTCAAAAATGTCGGGGCTGGTGCAATTGATTCAATCATTTCTGTAAGAGAAACAGAAGGTGGATTCGCATCCTTTCAGGATTTCTGCATCCGTGTTGATCTCAGAAAAATCAACAAGAGGATGATCGAAAGTCTCATAAAGTGCGGTGCTTTTGATTCACTGGGGTACCACAGGCGACAGCTTGTGGAATGTCTGGATGAGGTAGTCGACATCGCCCAGAGACGACAAAGAGAGAAATCAAGCGGCCAGATGAGCATCTTCGATCAGTTTGAAAGTGAAACCAGGATCGACCACGATCCGGCAAATAATTACAATGTCAGGTACATCGAGGAGTGGGATCACAGTGACATACTCGCCCACGAGAAGGAAACGTTAGGGTTTTACATCACAGGACACCCTCTCTTAAGATTCAAGGAGAAACTCATTAGTGTTGCCAACGCCGATTCTCTGAGCATCAACAGCAGGTCTGATCGTGATACCGTCTCTTTTGGCGGTATCGTGAACAACATTCGTGAGGTCACCACAAAGAAAAAAGATGTAATGGCGTATGTCACCGTGGAGGATCTCAAGGGATCCGTTACCGTTATTTTCTTTGCAGATATCTACAAAAAGGCCTATGGGCTTCTCCGCAGTGAAGAACCTCTCCTGTTCAATGGAACATTGGACGCGGGCGAGGAAGGCGTGAAAGTAATCGCGAACGATGTTTCACCGCTCGCAGATTTCGTCGAAATGCGAAGCGCCGTACATTTTTTCGTTGATGCGAGCAAAACAACGGCTGACGACATTCTCTCCATATCCCAGTTAGTAAGGACTCGCAACGGGAAAAGCGATGGTTTTATTCATATTGTCAACGACACAAGCGAGGTTGTCGTTTATTTAGGTGAAGATTGTAGAGTTGAGATATCTGAATCCCTCAAGGAAGAAGCCGATTTTATTTTGGGGAAGGGTTCTACGATATTCACATAATGAAACACAGGGAAAGAAGCTATAGAAACAGGGTATCAAACGATATTTTAAAATCATTTCATGTGAGTGTCCGTGAAACGGACCTCTTTGTTCTCGCCGATTCAGATCTTACCCAACACACTTTTAACCTGATTTTCAAATACCGAAGTATTATCGAATATTACATAAAATTCCGAAACGAATTTCTCACTTCTTTGAAACCCATAACGAAAGATGAGAACGCCCCTCCCATTGTGAAAGATATGTTATCCGCCTCCCGCTCGGCCGGGGTGGGGCCCATGGCCGCAGTGGCGGGAGCCATTGCCGAATATGTGGGAAAAGATCTCCTCGAATTTTCTCGAAATGTGATTATTGAAAATGGAGGTGACATCTTTTTAAGTTCGGAAAATGACGTAAAGGTCGCCGTATATGCCGGGGATTCACCTTTAAGCTATCACGTTAATATCCTCGGGAGAAAAGAAAAAATGCCGATGGGAATCTGCACCTCATCGGGAACGGTCGGTCACTCGCTGAGTTTCGGCAGGGCAGATGCAGTGTGTGTCGTTTCGCAGTCGGCAATCATTGCCGACGCATCCGCAACAGCAATTGGAAACCTCGTAAAGCGCAAAAGCGACATTGCATTTGCTCTGAAAAG
>VGTB01000082.1 GCA_016874835.1 Deltaproteobacteria bacterium
AAGGTGGGTGATCAGGTGAGCGAGGGTGATGTGGTGGTCATTTTAGAGGCCATGAAGATGCAGAATCCTTTGAATTCACCGGTGAGCGGTCAAGTTGCGGCGGTCAATGTGAAAGCGGGTGACTCTGTGTCGGCGGGTCAGGTTCTGATTGAAATAGCAGCTTAGTGTAAGAACGTGATGTGGTAAAGGTGGGACTTTCACCGGAAGGTAGTCCTCTGGCATAAAGTTCCGGTCATAGGGCTGAGCAAGGAGAAGGGAAAAGGAATTACGCGGGAGAGAATATCTCGTACGGATATCAGAGTTATCAGGTGGCTCTGGTCTGGCGGTAGTACCACTGGAGCTGCCCCGCAGAGCTGTCTTCGTCCACGTTTTCTTCAGAGATCATTTTCTCCCCGCGAGCCGGTGGAAGTACCTCCTTGAGTTTCCATTTCCCGTCCAGGCGTCCGAATGTCCAGTATTCCTCGAAGGGAGTTACGTAACGCTGTTCGCTTGTAACCTGGCGTCCCTTGCGTATGATTTTCTGGGCATGAGCGCTGATGCGCACGGTGTATTCGTCTTTTGCCGGATCGGTGTAGTTCCTGACCAAAATCAATTCCGCTTTCCGCACGCAGAGGTTTCGGTACTCCACGGTGATATTATCCATCTGTCGTTGCGTGATCTGTTTGCGCAGGCTCTCCGCCACATCCCGGAAAAGTTCGGTTACCGGCACCTGCACCGGGTCGCCGGACTCCTGTGCCAGAAAAACGCTCAGGAATATCTGCCGCGCCCTCTCCAGCATCTGCTGGCGGTCCCATAGCTTATCCGTTTGCATGAGGAAATTCAGCAGGCGATCGATGCGGGTTGCCTTTTCCCCGGTGCCCTTCTCCAACCACGGTCCCGCCTCTCCCTCTTTTGCGGCTTGATCGTCATAGATTCCCTGAATTGTCTGATCGGTCAACATCTCGACATAGTTCTCGTCCTTGAGAATGTCGGATTCGCCGGCCTGCTCGATCTCGCGGAGAAGCCACTTGTCTCCCGAACGGTGGAATGTCCAGAACTCCTGAAACTGAGCCTTGCTTTTGTCCCCCCGAAGAAATTTATTTGTACGATCGTCAACATAGTAATCGCGGGCGGAGGCGGTGATGAGTGCGGTAAATTCACGCTGATCAGCTTTTTCGGTATAGCGTACGTTGACGAGGTCTATTCGTTCAACCTTGAGGTCATCAATCCTGTTAATCTCGTGGTTCCGGATCAGCCCCCGGAGTTGCGCTGAATGTTGAACGAACAGAGCGTCCATGAGAAGCGGCTTCATGGGACTGTATTCTCTTTTTTCCCAGCACTCCTGAAGCTTGCGAAAAGTATTTTCGGCCAATGTGCGCAATGCCCGGGGCGACAGGGAAGGATCCTGCCTGCTCAGGAAATCCAGGAGCTTCCCGGTTTTCGCAGCTTTGGGGGCAACAGATGCGGGGCTATATACATAATCGAGATTCTCGCTTTTGTCCGGTTTCTTCATCTTCAGGATAATGACCAGTTCGTCCGGATCAGGGGAGGATCTGCCGCTACTGGAACTGGAACGGCTTGAACTGGAACGGCTGGAACCTCCTCCTTTGTTGTGGACTGCGAAACCGCCGGCAAAGAACGTGTTCGGATGGTCGGTCAGTAAGTTGAAAACCTGGACGCGCTGGCAAACCCTCTCCAGCGCAAGGATTCTCTGTTCTGAGAGAGACTGTCCGTCCCAGGCAAAAATAACATCACCAACCTTGAGGGACTCGATCGTCTTGAACGTACCGCGCCCGACGTAGAACGGGTGTTCCGAGGTTACCTTGAGTGTCTGCCGGTCTGTCCTGAGGAGGATGTATTCACCCACTCTGTGACGGATGACATCCTTCACCTTTGTCCGAACCGGGCGCCCCTCGTGAGAGAACGCCAGTAATTCATCCCCACGCCGGACGGCGCTGATGGGCGTTTCCGTGCCGTTGGACCTCAGGATCAGGCTTTCCGGGAGAAAGCATCCTTTATTGTGAACCACGATGTTGGCCGGAATGAATGTGCCTCCCGGAACAACTATCACATTGTAGGCGGGCTGATTTGACTGAAAACGCTGGATTGAATGAATGGAAACAGCACGAAGTTCTCTCTTGTGCATGACATAGATGGTATCGCCTACCTTGAGCAACCGGGCGATGCGGTATTCTCCCGGACCTACCATAACCGGGTGTTCCGAAGTGATCGTCACTTTTGCAATCCCAGCGGAGATTTCCAGATAATGATCTGTCCCGGTTTCGGTCAGTATCTGCACTCTTCCTGTGAGGGTTTTTCCATCCGAGATGCTCAGCACCGGGTCACCGGGACGAAGCTTCTCAATGGCGATAGAACCTGTCGGCGTGAGGATCGGCGTACCCTTTGCGAGGCACCCCCCGCCGCCCCGCCCCCAGGCCGGGGTAGAAGCAAGAAATACGAGCAGTATTGATATCGGGAAAACCCGTCTTCTCATGGGAGCTGCCACCAGTTTTCGATCCTGTTGGAGTTTCCCTGCCGCAGCACGGGGTTCCGGCACGGGAAGGGATTTTTCGTTGGGAACGGCCGGTCTCAGTGGAGTGCGGCGATGACACCGCCGAGCACCGCGGCAGCCACAACAATGCTCACCCCGAGGATACAGGCGCTCACCACCCTGCTGTAATATTCTGCCACGGCTGTATTCCCCCGGGCGATCTCCTTCTCCTCATCTATGCGAGGGGTCAATCGATCCATCAGCTTCGTCACGACAAACGAAGCCAACAGCACCATCAACAAGCCGACCAGGCCACCAATCAGCGAAAAGATCATCGACCATCCAATGTTGCTCACCGTTTCTGTCATAAAACCCCCTTTCTCTCACCGGAAAGGCCCACACCCTCCGCCGTAGTCTGCATCCTTCCCGTTTTACAAAGGGAAGATGGATACAGGACGTACTGACGTTGCAGCGAAGAGAGGAAACCATTCACCCGATTCAATGGATCAGAACTTGACCTTTGGAACTACGCGTTCCCCGGCCTCCTCCAGTTGGAAGAAAGCTTCAGCCTGGAAGTTATACATGCCGGCAACCATGTTGCTGGGGAACATTTCCACCCGGTTCTTGTACCGCATGGCCGCGTCATTGTAATACTGGCGGGCAAAGCCGATCTTGTTCTCGGTTGTAGCCAGTTCTTCCTGCAGCGCGATGAAGTTCTCATTGGCTTTGAGTCCAGGGTAGGCCTCAGCCAGGGCGAAGAGAGATCGTAAGGACTGGGTAAGGGCATTTTCGGCTTTGGCCCTCTCTTCAACGCTTCCTGTGGACGCTGCCGCCTCCTGACGTGTCCTGACAACCTGATCGAGTGTCTGCCTCTCGTGGGCTGCGTATCCTTTGACTGTCTCGATAAGGTTGGGGATCAGATCATGCCGCCGCTTGAGCTGCACGTCTATCGAACTCCAGGCATTCGTCACCTCATTACGGCTACGAACCAACCCGTTGTAGAGAGTTATGAAAAAGAGAGCAAGTACTACCCCTAACCCCAGGATCACAAGAATGTATGGCATCTTACCTCCCGAACATAATGTACTGTAGGGGGCTTCACGAAACCTGCCCGTTTATGCGAGAGATCATTTTTTGATGAGAAGTCCTGCCGATGTGATGAAGTATGATGAAGTATAATGAGATGTCTTCTTGTGGTCAAGACAATTTGCCTGCAAAATGTGGACGGAGTTGCTGATAGGTGAGACGTTTCAGATTGCACATCCTGTGGCCCCCGGCGGCATATGAGAGATTCTGCAATGTCATTATCGATTACCGAAAACTTCTATCGTGATGGAAATATCCCTTTCCCCGAGATCCGAAGGCATCTCTGAGTCTCTTGTCTCTCCGATTGTCTTGAGTTTTTCCATCAACTCCTTGACATTCTTCGCCGGGAGTTCCCCGGTCAAAACTTCTCTCCTCTCAAGATGTCGCCTCTTGATGTTTTGTGCACCGAATCTGCCCAATAACGTTTCGATCTCTCCGGTAGCAGTGTTGATGTCCCTCACATGAACCGTAACAACAGTGCGCACCGGTTTTTCTATGGCAGCACTCATGACCTTCGGTGCCGGTTCGTGCTCCCTCTTCCCCCCTGCAAGACTGCCTTCATCATGCATACGCTCCGTTCGCTTGTATTCAATCATCGTATCTTTCAGGGCTTCTCTTTTCTTTGCGAAGACGGCAGATTTTTCGCTCAGGGGTTCGCTCTCTTCCCGGATACGCGACTCTTTTCTCTCTCCTGTTTTCTCACTGATAACGGGTGACGGTACGAATACAGCACCTTTCTCTTTTTTTTCATCTTCCAAGGGAAGGGCTTTTTCCTTTACTGCCCGGGCAGGCATCGGTTGCGGTGCCTTCAGGGATTCCTGCGGGGCTTGTTCTTTGCCGGCTTTTTGGAATGCAGAAGGAGGTGCGATCACGGCCTTCATCTCCGGTTCTCCCACCTTGTATACATGGATGACCAGGACTGCAATGAGGACAGTGGCTAAGGCCTGGATGGGAATTTTTATATGAAGCGGGTAGAACAGCTTTCGGATAATGCCTTCTTTCCGCTTTTCCTCTTCCCGCACCCGGGACATGATTTTCTGTGTGAACCACGGCGGTGGCTCTACCTCCTCTAACTCCCGTACAAGTTTTTCCGTCTTCTTGAGATCTTCCAAGGCTTTGCTGCACTGACGGCATGTGGCGAGGTGTTCTTCCGTAAGAATTTTTTCTTCAGGAGAGAGTAAATCTTCGAGATAGGCCGGAAGCATATGTTCAATGTCTTTGCATGTCATCATAATAGATCCCCAATTACTTTCGTCAGGCATTCCTTGAGGGCAGTCCTTGCCCGGAAAAGCCTCGATTTCACCGTCCCGTCCGGTATGTTCAAAATATCCTGAATTTCTTCATATGAATATCCCTGCATGTCCCGGAGAACCAGGACTTCCCTGTATTCATCGGCGAGTGAGTTTATGCATTCCTGCACCTTCGCCTCCCGCTCCTTCTTTTCGAGAAGTTCAATGGGAGAGGATTCAGGTGTCGCAGCCGGGCGGAGAGGATTGCCACCTCCCGTTGCCGCAGGATCGTCGATCGAAGATCCTTCATGGCGGGAACGAGCCCTCACCTGGTGCAATCGATTTTTTGTATGATTCACGACAATTCTGTAAATCCATGTGGCAAACCGGGATTCTCCCCGGAACCTTTTGATCGATCTGTATGCTGAAAGGAACGCTTCCTGCACTATGTCGCAGGCATCCTCGTAGTCACCTATCAGCCTGTAGGCAATGTTCAGCATTTTCTTCTGATGTCTCTCAACCAGGACCTCGAAGGCGTCGATATCCCCCTTCTGACATAACAATACAAACTCAGCATCATCGTCCTTGAGTGTGCTGTTCCCGTTATCCAGGTGATCAGACATATCTTCCCGCGGCTTCTTGTCGCTGATTTCTCTTTCATATGGACACCCGATAATGGACATCTTGTCAAGAAAAATTTCCAAAAATGAAGGAAACCGGAGGAAAGGCGGGACGCCTGTCCCTTATACCTCTGGACAGGTTGGGCGTCCCGCCCGGCGTTATTTGAGCACAAGTGAGTCTAAGATGCAGGAACAAGTGTCACGGTTACTTTCACCTCCCGGCCGCTCTTTAGCGAGGGGAACTGCCATTTTTTTACCTGTTCGGTAACGCACTGCCTGAGAGTTTTGTCCCGGAATATACTCGAGAGGGCCTGTACGTTGCTCACCGTGCCGTCCGGATTTACGACAAACTTGAGGATGAGTTTTTCTTTCAAACCGCTTCCGGCAAAGCACCTCTCTATTTCGTTAGTATGAGCCTCCACAACCTTCACTATTTCATCCTTCGCCAGACCTTTCGTTGCGGTGACATCTCCCACGGTAAGAGCAATCACTGGAACCTTCCCTCCATGTGCCATTCCGTACCCGCCTCTTCGAATCTCATCTTTATACTCTGCACGAGCTTCCTTCATTGCCATCATGGGTGCGAAGCCGTAATGTTTTGCCATAGTGTGACCCACGGCATAGTCCGATACGCCCTGGGGAAGCGGCAGTGGCTGCGTCACCGTCGTGGGCTTACCGTCGACGTTGCGTATTTCCGTATCGACCGCGACGAAAGAGGTGTACGCAGTCAACAGATTGTAGGAAAGACCCAGGTCAGTCACCTCTTTGATGCGTTCATCATTGGCGCGGAGCTTGTTGTAATCGGACAGTAGCGTAATGCGGTGTCGGGCCCAGAGATATTGGAGAGCCGCGTTATTTTTTAAAGGCGTCACATTTGCTACGTGAATTGTATCGGAGTAATTCCCGTTGCCGGAAATACCGCGCATTGTAATTGTTCCCTCCGGGGTGCCGCGCCATTTACCGAACACGATCACGGGGCGTTCGGCAAGGACATCGGGGATCGCGAGCGGCTCAACATCATAGGCGGCGAAGCCGTTAAATGCCACCTTCACCTGGGTAAGCACCGGCGAGGCGATCATACTGCGGAAGCGATTCGCCTTTGCCTCCGCTTCCTCCGGCTTCACAATGACGAACGGCTCTCCCATGCCGACGCGGGCCATCCCTTCGATGATGTGGCGATTGACACTGGTTCCGATTCCGAAGGCGAACATATTCGCGCTGTTCAGGTTGTTCCGGATCAGGTCGAAGACCTCTTCCTCGACGGTGACATATCCGTCGGTGGCGATGACGATCGTTCGCGCATAGTTCTCCGGTTTCTTGAGAGAAAGCGCTCGTGTGAGGGCGGGGAGAATTTCCGTACCCCCCCCACCCCGCTGGCGCTCAACGAGATGGATCGCCTTTTGAATGTTTTCCGGGGTCGCCGGCAGGGATTCCTCGGACATTAGGGAAGAACCGCCGGAAAAGAGAAGGACATTAAAGCGATCGGTGGGACGGAGATTACCGACCAGGTTTTTCATCAGCTTTTTTGAAATTTCCAGGGGGAACCCGTACATCGAACCTGACACGTCAACAATGAAAATATACTCCCGGCCCGGGATATTCGTATTCGTGACCTTTTTCGGTGGCTGCATCATGAGGACAAAGAAGTTCTCCCTTTCTCCCTCGTAAAGGAGCAGGCCTGACTGTATCCTGTCTCCGTCCAGCCGGTAGCGCAGGATATAGTCCCGGTTACCGCCGTATGCTTCCGATTTGTCCAGGCTGATTTTCGCAACGGACCGGCCGCTGTATGTTGCGTTCACCTTGTGGGATGTGCAGGCAAGCTCTCTTATCGGTACACCCCCTGCGATCGTCACCGTCATGTCAAATGTCGACGGGGGGGCTTCACCGGAATGAAGGTATGGGTTTTCGATCCATCTCTCCGCAGGAGATGTGGTGCTTACCGGCTGGCTGGAGTAGCGGGGGCCGACCACGGTGGGATAGGTGAACTCGTACACCCGGTCCGTCGGTACCAGCAATTCCGTATAGTTCATCTCAACCTTTATATTGTCCCCCGGCATGATGTTCGCCACGTTCATCTGGAAGACATTGGGTCGCTGCTGCTCCAGGAGCGATGCACTTCTCCCTGCATCCCGCGCCTGCTCGTAATCACGGCGCGCCTCGTCCCTTTTCTTGATTTTTGCCTCGATCACCCTCTCGCCGATCGTCATTCTCATCCCGTACACAGCCGCCCGCGTCGAGGCGGGAAAGACGTAAATTGCTTCCAGCGGCTTTTTCCCTTCGTTCCTGTACACCTGCGTGACCCGGACATCGGCAATAACCCCCGAGATATTGACGGAAGTGGATGTGGATTTCAGGGGGAGCCGGTCTACGGTAGGATCGTCGCTTTTTACGAAGAAATAGGGAGACAGTGTCCTGTCATCCGACTCTGCCGGCTGGGAAAAAGCTGTAGTTAAGGAAAAAATTGATACCAGCACAGCAAGAAGTGTCAACCATCGTGTTGCCGTTTTCATAACGTACCTCCTTAGGATTAATGGGTTTTGACTCTTTAGACAAAGGAGGCCTGTAATTTGTTCCCGGAAATTTTTTCTTCGATTTTTCCCCCTTTTTTGGGGGGGAGATCATGAGGCTGCTCTGAAGATTGTCAGATGGTGGTGATGTCTCTGATCGATTGTGTCAGGGCTTCTTGTAAATACAACCTGGTATTTAACCTAACGTCTATTTGACCCCGGCCAGCGGCGTGTCAAGCGTGCCCACATTGATGTACGGTACCTGTCTTCTCTTAAAATGCTCCCCGGAACGGGCAAATACGGCCCGTTCCACATACCCCTTCAGTTCACCCAGGGTGATGTACCCGTCGCCGTTCTCGTCCGCGGCCCCCTTCAAACCCTCGACCAGCGTGTAGGTGAAGAGGCCGTGGCCCTTGTAGCCCTCGATAGCCTCCTCCACGCTCTGTGAGGCAGTAAACACAGATGAGCCCGATGCCATCTTTAATAGCTGCATTGCCGTTGCCGTCGAGAGCCCTCGCGTGAATACCTTCTGCGTGCCGGCCATGGCGATCTGGATCGTCCTGCCAGCCTCTCCGGAATGGCAGGAATCCAGCACCACAAGCTTGTTCTGGGCCGGTATACTGCCGATGAGCCTGATAAGGTCATCCTGGGAGAGGGCATCCTTCTTCAGATTGTCCGGATCAAGAAAAACGGTGTTGCCGGTAATCAGGAAGTATTTCGAATCACCGTTGCTGAAAGTGGCGATGTGGCCGTGGGATGAGGCATAGAAGACAAAGTAATCACCGGCCTTCACCCGGCCGGAGACCTTTTCGAAAGCCGTGTTAATGGCCACCCTGGTCGTGTCCCCCGGCCTGGTCATGATGGTTGTCCTGACCTCCCGAAAGAATACGGCGGATTTCTGCTTCAGCGCTTCGGCGAACAGTACGGCGTCGGCCGCAGCATAGCGCAGGTTCAGTTCGCTGTTCTCGTACCTGTCGATCCCTACGGCCAAGACATGCAGGATCGGCAGACCGGCCTTGAAGTCGCAGGTGACGGTAACCGATTCCGGGGTGGAACTGATAGAATTGTCCGCATTATAGGCAACTGCCCTAATGGTGTTTTTCCCCTGCGCCAGGGCCACGTTGAACTGCATTTCCCGCGAACCCTTTCCCGCGGATATCTTCAGCGCCCGGACATCCGTTCCAACCAGGGCATCGTTTACATAGAGAAAGACATCACCGATGCCTCCGCCTGCATCGGACAGCAAGATGCGGACGGCTATCATATCCTGGCTGCTGATGTGGTCGCTCTGCGGGGAGATGATCCGGACGGCCGGCGCCGGCATCTGCGCGATTTCCCTGGCTGTCTCCCCTTGCGGCAGGGCCTTGCCGCCCAGGGCGAGCTGTACCATTTCCGGCCGGAAAAACCGGCGGGCAGAATTGCCCATGTTGTAGACAACGGTCCCGGCCCGCACATTTATGTGCCTGGCCCCGTCCGCTGAGGCATTGAAATAGCCTTCCTTTGTCATGATCACCCAGTCCTTTTCCAGCAGGTGGTACAAAACAGCGAGCTCTTCCCCTGTCTCAACGTTCCAGATGCGCAGCGAGCCGTCCTGACCCCCGGAAACAAGGCGCTGCCCGTCAGGCAGGAAGGCAACAGTTCTGACATGATTCGTATGCCCGGATAAAACTTTCACCTCCCTGCCGCCGGCAATATCCCAGAGGCGCACCTTGTCATCCTTGCCGCCGGAGGCGATGTACCTGCTGTCCGGAGAGAAGGCGACGGCCTTTACCTCATTCGTGTGGCCGTTAAAGACCTTCATCTCATCGCCGGTTGCAACCTCCCACAGGCGCACGGTGTTATCGCGGCTTCCGGAGGCGACATACCTGCCGTCCGGGGAGAAGACAACGGATTCAACCGGTTTCTTGTGCCCGGAGAAAAAACCGCCGAATTTCCTGATCTGCCTGTGTGTCTGCATATCCCACAGGCGCACGGTCCTGTCGGAAAAACCGCCGGAGGCAGCGTATCTGCCGTCAGGGGAGATGGCCACGGACGTCACCGCTCCTTCGTGGCCGCGGAATACCCCTGCCTCCCTTCCTGTGCCGACATCCCAGAGCCGGATGATATCCATAGATCCGGCAAGAACATATCTACCTGTCGGGCTTACGGCAAGGGATTCGATCCCGTGAAAGTAATATTCCGAAGCCTTGATATTTTTCCCGGTTGCCGTGTCCCACATTTCGATTTTTTTGTCATACCAGTTTGCGGAATAGGCATGGCGACTGTCCGGGCTGAGGGCAACGGCATTTATGTAAACGCCTTTGCGGCTGTTCTTTACGAAGATCTGCTTCCTGAAGCCAGCCTCAAGGTCCCACAGGCAGACGGAAGTATCGCTGTTGCCGGAAAGGATGTACCTGCCGTCCCGGCTTATGGCCAGGGAGTTTATCGCGTATTGCTGGCCGGTAAACTGCTTGGCCTCCTTGCCTGTGGATATGTCCCAGAAGCGGATTGTCCCGTCATCGCTGCCGGAGAGTGCATGACGGCCGTCGGGGTTGAAGCTTACGGAATTGACGTCTTTTTCATGTCCGGTAAAGATGTGAAGCTCCCTGCCGGTT
>VGTB01000083.1 GCA_016874835.1 Deltaproteobacteria bacterium
TCAGAAATACCTTTTCCAGATCCGCTTCTTCCACTCCGGCACTCCGTTTCAAGTCACCGGCTGTACCGATCGCGATGACGGATCCTTTATGAATTATACCTATACGGTCACAGATATCTTCGGCAACTGTGAGTGTATGTGTGGACATAAAGATGGTTGTTCCATTCGCAGCCAGCTCACGAAACATATCCTTCACCATTTTTATCCCTGCCGGATCAAGTCCCACCATCGGTTCATCCACCACAATAACGGTGGGATCATGGAGGAGAGCCGCGGAAAATATGAGCCGCTGCTTCATACCGTGTGAATACGATTCGATGAGATCATAAGCCCACTCGTAAAGGGAAAATTTTTCCAGGAGAGACCTTGCCTTCACCATAAAAACCCCATCTTCCACACCATAAAGATCAGCGGAGAACCTCAGAAATTCCATTGCTGTCAGCTTCTCGTAAAGGAAAGGTCTATCCGGGATGAACCCGATGCGCCGTTTGACACTCTCGGGATCATCGGCCATATTAATTCCTTCGATTATCACGGAGCCTTCCGTGGGCGCGAGAACACCTCCCATCATCCTTATCGTGGTAGTCTTCCCCGCACCGTTGGGACCGATGAAACCGAATATCTCTCCCTTCGGTATCGACAGATTAATGTTGTTCACAGCCAGAACGCTTCCGTAGCGTTTCGTGAGATTCTTCAGTTCTATCATCTTGATTTATCTAAGACTTTAATCCGAACATTTCCGATAACACCAATGAGATCAATCTGTTGATCCGCTTCTCCCCGCACAAACCGCAAATGGGTAACATCCGCCGGCATCTGACCCATAACGGCATCAGCTGTAATCCACGTTCCCAAATAAAGAACATTCCACGCATGATAATAGAACCGACCTCTCTGATATACGAGACCGGCTTCAACCTGGGCAGGAATGCCCGCAGCCCGTGCCAGAGCCGCCAGCAACACGGCATGCTCATTACAATCGCCCACCAGGTTGGCTAACGTTTCCACCGCATTGGGAATAGACAATACCGGTCTCTTCTCCACATTTTTATGAACCCATGAGACAAGTTTTGAAGCCTTCACGGCAACCGGATCTTCAGGCGAGATAATTTCCTGAACCTTTGCCCGAATTTTCCAGTGGTCTGACTGAACAAAAGGCGTGGAAGCAAGATAGGCCATATTGCCTGCCACATTTGTACTCCGCAGGGGACGCATGGGAATGGTTTCCTTTTGGACCAGCAGCACGTTTTTCCTGAAGGATTGTCTTTCCCCGTCCAGATAGAAGCTGGCTTTCTCAATGTTTGTGATTCGCACTTTCATTGACGACAATGCACCGGGATCATCGATTATCACATTGGAAGGAACCGAGGCAATTTCCGTCAAATCGGCGCTCGCAGCGAGATCGAACCCGCTTAACGCTTCATGCTTTGCAACCTGTTCAAGAGTAATGCCCAGGATACCCTGTTCCTTTAAAACGTCACCGTCTTCTCCGATCCATGCGAACTGACGGACCCCCATAAAATTCACAGCCACCTTCCGGGCAGTTTGCGTGCGTCCCATTGCCGTCAATGCCTCTTCACCTATCATTGCGAGGGTAACCGGTCTCTGCCCCATGGATGAAGGATCAAATACGGAGAAAATCTTTTTTTCTCCCGGTTTCATTCCTGCAACATCAGCTGATTCTATCATTCCGGTTGACAGATGCGGCGTTTCCCTCAAAACCATGACAGACTTTTTTTCGGAACCTGGCATCTCCGTGTACAGGGTCAGCTTTTTCCCGTCCATCATGCCCCGTACCTTGAAGTGAAAAAGACTTGACCGCAGCACAAAATCAAAGGAGGAAAGAGACATATCGGAATGCAGATTGCCTTCCGTCTTGAATGTCAATCCCTGGACGACACCCATGGTATTAATCCGCATGAAAACAGATTCAACAACACGGTATCCCTTTTCCGTTCTGGAGAAATGCCTGTGAGCATGCCCGATTTTACGCCCGTTCTGGGAGATATTCATCCACGTCTCCCTGTCTCGATATGCAACTATCCTGGGAACGGTATCGTCAGTCCCCTTCGTTTGCTTCTCCTGCTCGCTTTCAAAAAACCCAAGACGGATGGTGAGAAGTACAATAAAGAGAAGCGCACATGCACCACCCGCGATCCAGTGCCATTTCACTTTGAAAACTGCCATTCTAACCCGGAAGAACCTCGTAAAAAAATTGAAAGCCCCATTCACCTGATGAACGGGACCATCATAAAAAACCTGCCCGATTATAGGGAAAAGGATCGCCGGTGTCAACGAAAACGCACAGGGTTCCCATGAAAATCGGGCTTGTCACGAATTTTAATTTTTGATAGCGTACCGATAAGATTAAAGAATCCTCACCGGGGGCAAGGTAATATATATGAGGGATAACCGATCGTTAAAACGGGCGAGAGAGGTACTGAAAACAGAAGCGGAGAGTATATTACACCTCATTGATAAACTGGATAGCAATTTCACGAAGGCGGTTGAGATCATTTACCGATCAAAAGGGCGTGTGATCGTCACGGGCATAGGGAAATCAGGATTGATCGGGAAAAAAATTGTCGCGACACTCACCAGCACGGGAACACCCGCTCTTTTTCTCCATCCGGTAGAGGGAATGCACGGTGATCTGGGCATCGTAACGAAAGATGACGTCCTGCTGGCAATCTCAAACAGCGGAGAGACGGAAGAACTCAATACGATCATCAGCATGATCCGTGACATAGGTGCCCACCTCATCTCACTTACCGGCAACATGTCTTCAACGCTGGCGGATTCAAGCGACATCGTAATCGATGTAGGCGTCGAAAGAGAAGCCTGCCCTTTTGGACTGGCGCCTACTTCGAGTACCACAGCTTCTTTAGCCATGGGAGATGCACTCGCAGTTGCGCTCATAGAAAAGCGGAAATTTGACCAAAAAGATTTTTATAAATTTCATCCCGGCGGGAATCTGGGCCAGCGACTCAGGGCAAAGGTCAGAGACGTGATGATAAGAGGTGCCAAGATACCGAAAATTGTTTCGGGAACGCCGATTGTGCAGGCCATAGAGGAAATGGACAAAAAAAATAAAGGGTTCATCCTCATTACCGACAGGAAAAACGTCCTGAAAGGCATATTCACCGACGGCGACCTGAGACGCCTTGTCCGCAAAGGTACTCACTTCAAGGATAAGATTATTGACGAGGTCATGACCCGCTCTCCTAAAACCATAGAGGCGGATGTTTCTCTGGCCCAAACAATCGAGTATATGCAAAAGGAAGAAATCACTACCCTGGTCGTGGTGAACGGAAAAAAACAGCTCAAGGGGTACATTCATCTCCACGACATACTGGGGAGGGGCGGAACGCTGAAGATATCTCTGACCTGAAAAGATCAGTCCCTCTCTCTTCCGAAAACATCCAGAGAGGTTTGCAGTAATCATCCCACCGTGAACGCGACTCAAGTCTGTTTATCGGCCCTGCCCTTTCTCAACGATGAGTTTTCTTGCTGAAGCCCTGACCGCGGCCGGCAAGTATATCCACTCGAATTCCAGAACGTGTTTCTGAAGTTTCTCTGCGGCCTCCTTTAAACTCAGTGTTCCTTTATGCAATCCCATGATTATGTCTTTGGGAATGTGCACAGGCGCCTTCATCACCACAGGCCCCTGATCAATGGGAAAACCAACTTCATGAACCGTGACGTATGTTTCGAAATCGTCTTCAGGTGTTTTCAGTTCACGATACAGAACATCCGTGATCTCGGACAACACGCGCTCGTGAACCCTGAGGCCATACATGTACCTCCCGCCATGCTTCTGCGTGTCCGCAGGATGGATGTTGATGACCAGAACACCCTCTACGGGATATATTTCCCAGACGCATCCGGCAAGAATCAATAATTCAATATTCTTTTCTTTCACAAATTGACCGAGTCGCCGGTTAAAATCGGGAACGTTCTGTTTGTCCCTGCACTCAATGACAACACTCTCCACGTTCTGCTTTTCCGCTTTCGCGAGACATCCGGCGCCCGCCTTAGTACTTATGAGAACAAGATCCTTGAGTTCCGGCATGAAACCGATGTTATAGGCACCCATAATGGCATTTGCATCCGTACCTCCACCGGACGCGATGATTCCCCCGACAATTCCCTCCGTCTCCATAGTTATTCCTCCTTACATTTACTGTTCACGTGCAGCGTATACATTTATCAAGCAGAATTCACAAAAACATCTCCGGGCCATTTCTCCGAAAGCTGCCCGATCTTTCAATCTTCCGTATCCTTACATATTATTACCGATTGTTTCACGGACCGCATTCATTATGAGCTGTGAAGTTATCAAATCGCAAATGAGAATGCACCAAAAAAAGTTGCGGTGGAATATAGCTTGCCCCGCAGGGGAATTTGATTTATTGTTCCATGGTAAATAAGGAAAGTCCCTATACTATAGAAACGTGAAATCTCCATATGGTTACGATCAAAAAAATAGGGGCACGCCATAAACAGCAAGCCCCTCGATTCCATTGGTAGGCGGTACTGGATTTGAACCAGTGACTTCTACCGTGTGAAGGTAGCACTCTCCCACTGAGTTAACCGCCCGGTGACGGCTACCTATATCCTAACGAAAGCCCCTTTTCAAGAGAAATAAATATATTCAGACATCCATGACAAGAAAAATGATAACTTATATCCTCATTATACTTATCATTCTTATAGCCTTCCTCATCTATTCAATGCTGAAAGTCCGCTTCACCACCACGGTTACCCCCCCGAAACCTGATACCGCAAAAAGTGAACACATCCGTAATCTCTATGCTCATGTCGAACATATCAGCAGCAAGATCGGTCCGAGAAGTGTCTTTGAGTACAACAAAATAGAGGCGACGAAACGTTACATCATTTCACGTCTGGAAGGCTTTGGATTCATCCCCGATCTTCAGACATATACTTACGAAGGCAGGGAATACAGTAATATAATCGTCTCGATTAAGGGCGATGCGCGACCTGAGGAAACGGTTATTATCGGTGCACATTATGACACTGTATACGATACTCCCGGGGCCGATGATAATGCCAGCGCCGTCGCCGTCCTCTTGGAAATGTGCAGGATCCTGAAAAACTCCTCTCCGGAAAGAACGCTCAAACTGATTTTCTTTGTCCTCGAAGAACCTCCCCTGTTCAGATCGGAATATATGGGAAGTTATATGTACGCCAAAGAAGCAAAGGCGAGAAATGAAAATATCATTGCCATGATCTGCCTTGAAATGCTTGGTTATTACTCCGATAAAAAAGGAGGGCAAACCTTCCCGCTCCCCCTGATGAGTCTCATGTATTCAACAACCCCCGATTTTATCGCTGTCGTGGGAAACCTCCAGTCGGGAAGTCTTGTGGAGAAAGTAAGGAATGCAATCAGGGAGAGTTCCGGTATTCCTGTGGAAACACTGTCTACCGTCAGTTTTGTCCCCGGTGTCGACTTTTCCGATCACCGCTCATTCTGGAAAATGGGATATCCTGCGGTTATGATCACAGACACGGCCTTTTACCGAAATCCGAACTACCATACGGAAACTGATACCATCGACACACTGAACTTCGACAAAATGGCCGACCTCCTGAAGGGGCTGGTGAACGTTGCGAAAAACCTTTGCCACGACCCAAAAAATACTCCCGGATGATTTTTCACCCGGGAGTGAGATGCACTGTTCACATTACACAATCAATTAGTAGTCATAATCCCCCATGTCTGGAGGCATTCCGCCCGGCATCGCCGGCGCCGTCTTCTTCTTTGGTTTTTCCGCCACCATTGCTTCCGTAGTCAAGAGGAGTGCCGCGACGGAGGCAGCATTCTGAAGAGCAAAACGGACCACCTTGGTCGGATCGATGATGCCTGCCTTCGTCATATTCACGTATTCTCCCTTTTCTGCATCAAATCCAAAATCATCCTTGCCTGATTTTACTTTCTCCACAACAATCGAACCCTCATACCCCGCATTAATGGCAATCTGGCGGGTCGGTTCTTCCAGAGCACGCTTGACGATATTCAATCCATACCGTTCATCTTCATCAACCTTCACATTCTGAAGCGCATTCAGGGTTCTTATATAGGCAACACCGCCGCCGGGGACAATACCTTCCTCAACTGCCGCACGAGTAGCGTTCAACGCATCCTCAACGCGGGCTTTTCTCTCTTTCATCTCAAACTCCGTCGCAGCGCCTACCTTGATCACGGCGACACCACCCACCAGTTTCGCCAGACGTTCCTGCAGTTTTTCCCTATCATAATTTGATGTAGTCTCATCAATCTGGGTCCGGATCTGTTTCACTCTCCCCTCAAGTTCGGATTTCTTGCCACCGCCATCAACAATAGTCGTGTTGTCCTTGTCAACGGTGAGACGCTTGCAGGTGCCGAGGTCATGTATACCCACATTTTCCAGTTTAACTCCGATATCCTCTGAAACTACATTACCACCTGTGAGCACTGCAATATCCTCCAACATAGCCTTTCTTCGATCTCCGAAACCGGGAGCTTTCACCGCCACACATTTGAGAGTTCCCCGGATCTTGTTCACTACAAGTGTCGCCAGTGCTTCTCCTTCCACATCCTCGGCAACAATCAACAAAGTTTTACCCATCTTCGCAATTTGCTCGAGTATGGGAAGCATATCCTTCATGGTACTTATTTTTTTCTCGCAGAGAAGGATGTAGGGATCTTCCATATGGACTTCCATTTTTTCGGGATCCGTCACAAAATAGGGAGAGATGTAACCCCGATCAAATTGCATACCTTCAACAATCTCCAGAGTCGTTTCCATGCCCTTGGCTTCTTCCACAGTGATGACACCTTCCTTGCCAACCTTCTCCATGGATTCAGATATTATCTCCCCGACGGTCAGATCGTTATTCGCCGAAATGGTACCGATCTGTGTGATTTCTCTCTTGTCCTTTACAGGTTTAGAAATCTTCTTCAGTTCATCAACAACGGTCTGCACAGTCTTTTCAATGCCCCGCTTGAGCGACATCGGGTTCATACCCGCAGCAACAAGTTTAGAACCCTCCCTGTATATGGCCTCAGCCAGTACCGTTGCCGTAGTGGTTCCATCACCTGCTACGTCCGAGGTTTTTGAGGCTACCTCCTTCACCATCTGTGCCCCCATATTCTCAAACTTATCCTCAAGCTCGATTTCCTTTGCCACGGTTACTCCATCCTTGGTGATAGTCGGTGATCCCCATGATTTTGCGAGAACCACATTACGTCCTTTCGGCCCGAGAGTAACCTTTACGGCACCGGCAAGGGTACCTATCCCTTTTATGATTTTTTCACGGGCTACCATGTCATACTTAATCTCTTTTGCCGCCATACTATCATAACCTCCCTTCAATCTTTCATTTATCGATTATACAGAATATTTCATCTTCTCTCATAATGATGTGGTCTTTACCGTCAATTTTGATCTCCGTACCGGCATATCTCCCGAACATTATCCTATCGCCCTCTTTCACCTCCATCTCTATCCTTCTGCCGTCACGATCCTTCTTGCCAGGACCCGCTGCGACCACCTTCCCCTCCTGAGGCTTTTCTTTAGCCGTATCGGGAATGATAATCCCTCCTGATGTTTTTTCTTCCATTTTAACGTGCGACACAAGAACATAATCATTTAAAGGCCTCAATTTCATGCTTACTCCACCTCCTGAACATGTATTATACGCATATTAATGATCGTTGACGAAATACCACCATTTCCACATAGTAAGGAAATATCTGTGTTTTGATTGCCGTAGACTTTGTAAAAGACATACGAAGATTATTATGATCTACCGTATTTACCGATTGTAATAATTAATAGTCATTAAATTCCGAATGTCAAGATATGAACAGACCCCGTAGTGATGATTTTATTGGGAAAAATGTAATGAACGGCTTCATTTTGTATCTTTCCCGATCTTCATTTCTCCCGGGAAAACGAAAAGCCGATCGCCCGGTTTGACACGTTTTCTTGATTCCAGGCGGTTCCATATAAGCAATACAGGCAGTGGCACATTAAATTGAGAGGCAATTGACGAAAGGCTTTCCCCTTTTTTTACCACGTACACATGGTTTTTTCGCTCCTCTTTCCACTGGCGCAATAGTTCTTCATATCTTGAGGAAAAACCATCAGCGCCCCCACCCCTGGGCACCAAAATAACGTGCCGCCCCCTCTCCAGATAGTGTCCTCTAATTTCAGGATTCAAGTCCTTGATTTCCTTAAAGTGAGTTCCGGCTGCCCGAGCGATAAGAAAGATCGGAATGGCCTCGTCACATACTACTTCCACACGGTCAGATTGCAGGGGTAGATACAAATCCTCACTACGAAACACATATCCATATTTTTTGAGATCAGACAAAATCAATTTTGCAGAAATTGCCCTGAAGATATACCTCTGTGTCTCTACCGGCAGGTAAAGCAAGTAATAATCGCTCGTCTTCTGAACGAGCATTTCCGCTTTCAGTCCTTCTTCCCCCATATTGTACGCAGCAGCCGCCAGGGTCCATGAACCCAGCATCGTGTGAAGTTCCTTGAGATACCTGAGCGCGGCCCTGGTGGAGAAAAAGAAATTCCTCCGCTCGTCGACATGAGAGTTGATCGACAGGCCATATTTCTTCGCCGTGCCTTCCATGAACTGCCAGTAACCTTTTGCCCCCTTCGGCGAAGTAACATGAGAAATCAGCGAACTCTCCACGAGCACCAGATACTTAAGGTCTTCAGGCATACTGTTCTGTTTCAGCATCTCCTCAATGTAGGGCATATACCTGCTGGAACGCTTCATCCAGAGTATTACCTGGGGTCTGTTCCAGACCGTTACCAGAAACTCCCTCTCCAAACGCTCCCGGACATCCCGATTACTCAACGGCACTTCCTCTCCGCAAAAATTGAGAGGCGGGATATTCCTGAGATAAGAAACCAGTGAGGCGGGGGAAAGTGTATCATAATCTGAAATAAACTCACCCCAGGCGGGAGTCCCGATCATCAAACACACGCAGGCAAAAAAGACCATAACCCTCATACCGCCGGCAGACACTGCCCGACAACATACGGCAAACCTAAGTATATGAGAGTTCAAACCATGGCATCTCAATATCATGAACATCTGCGTCAAAGTCTTCATAACGTGCTCCTTGAGTGGTATACAATGATTCTCCTGCGATCCTTCGGCATCTCACCGATTTTACCCTCCATGGTGCTTTCTGCCGACCGTTGCGAGATAGATGACAAACTGATTTTCACCATCAAGACGCAACAGATGATTCATATCATCATCAGAGAATGCCCCTATGGCACACACACCGCAACCTATCGCCTCGGCGCTGAGGTAAAGATTCTGGCACACATGCCCCGCATCGATAAAGAGATAACGATACCCCCGGTCACTGTAACGCCATGTCATACGATAGGGCACAGCTACCCAGATAAACGTTACTGCACTCGTTTTTACGCAGCTCTGTCCCAGACATGCATCCGTTACTCTGAGGGCAAGCATGGAATCCGTATCCATTTCTCTCAACACGTGGTCGACCGCCATGAACCGATAAAGACCGCGGTCAACACCACGAATCCGATTTATCAGCAAATACGTTTCGAGAGCATGACGCGCCCCTGCGGAAGGCACGGTTCGCAGCGTCTGGTAGGGCGGCATCACCTCTTTTACCCCCTGTGTACACCAGAGCAGGTAAGACAATTCCTCCAGCGTAAGATATTGTCCTGAATACTGGCGGATGCTCTCCCTCCTTTCTATAGCGACTCGCAGATGAATATCCGGAAGAGAAATACCAGCGGGATCAGGTAACGATATTTCTTTCCTCTCCTTATCGACAGGCGCTTCCAGGGGTGGTGGAGACACCCCCTGCATCTGATCCGACACATGCAGATATTTGTACTTCGTTTTCTCAAGAAATTCTCGACCGATTCGTTGCGACATATGACCCTCCTTGCATTCCTCTATGTTATGCAAAGATAACACAGAACTTTCTCTACATAAATGGGTTGTTTCTTTCACTTTTCGGGAGCAGAGTTCCTACCTGAGAAAATTTGCAAAAAGACACCGGTTGCTACAGAATAATTTGAAGTCAAGTCGTAGCAAACACGAAAAGATTTGTGGGATGTGAGAAATGCCCGCCGAACCGGTAGATGCGGCAACAGTGATTTATCTCCGGCCATCTCTGAAAGCGTCAGGG
>VGTB01000084.1 GCA_016874835.1 Deltaproteobacteria bacterium
CAATACGCCCCCGGAGGTTGTCGGCGGGGCAATTACGGTAAGTTCACTTAAAGGCGAGATAGTCGCGAAGGATATCACGTTCCGTTATACGCCGGACGGCCCGTTGGTTCTTGACCGTGCGAGCTTCAGCATTGCCCCGGGTATGATGATCGGTATTGTGGGACGGAGCGGTTCCGGTAAAAGTACTATCGCCAAGCTCATACAGCGGCTCTATCTTCCCTTGGAGGGGACGATTTTCATCGACGGCGTGGATATCCGGCATCTGGATCCTCTTTTCCTGCGGTACAGGACGGGTATTGTGCTTCAGGAATGTTTCCTTTTCAGTGGGACCATAAAAGAGAACATTGCGATGGCCTCCCCCGAGGCAAACATGGAAAGGATTATCCAGGTGGCCCGTATCGCGGGGGCCCATGAGTTCATCTCGGAGATGCCCATGGGTTATGATACCTACGTGGAGGAACGGGGATCGTCATTGTCAGGTGGGCAGAAGCAGAGAATCGCCATCGCCAGGGCACTGATCACAAACCCCAATATCCTCATCTTTGACGAAGCTACAAGCTCCCTGGATTACGAATCGGAGAGGATCATTCATAAAAACCTGGGCTTGATCAGGAAAGGAAGAACGGTGATCTTCATCGCGCATCGGCTTTCCGTCATGCGGGAATGTGATATGGTGATTGTTATTGATCGGGGAAAGATCGTCGAGACCGGCAATCACGAAATCCTGATGAAACAGGGTGGCCTGTATTCCCATCTTTACCGACAGCAGGAGGATACGAGTCCGTGAAAGATGACTACCACGATTTCAAACCGATACTCACAGAGATAGAAGAGAGACCGGTGAATCCGCTGGGTGCAATATTCCTCTGGACGATTATCGCCTTCATGGTTGTGGTTCTGCTGGGGTTGTATCTGGTGAAGGTCGACGTGGTGGTGTCTGCGCGGGGAAAGATCATTCCCCTGGGCGACGTGAAGGTCGTACAACCCCTGGAAACGGGCGTGGTGACGGGCATCCATGTAAAGGAAGGGGATTTTGTGACGAAGGGCGCCATCCTTCTTGAGATTGATCCGTCTATTGATAAGGCCGATCTCGAGGGCAAGGAAAGGAATCTGAAGTTCTCACTGCTGGCGATGGAAAGGATCAATGCGGTTCTTTCGGGGAACGGGTTTTCTCCTCACCGGAAAAATTATCCACAGGATGTGATCGCTACGCAGGTTCTGCAGTACCGGGCGCAGAAAGCGGTGTACACCTCTACGCTTCAGGAGAAGGAGAAGGAATATCGTGAGACGCAAAGTACGCTCAACACACTGACGGAGGAGATTAAAAAGTTGCGGGACCTTTTAGGCATCACAGTTGAAGATGAAAGGAGACAGAAGGCGCTCGTTGAGATCGGTGCGCTGGCAGAGAACCGTTACCGGGAAAAGATGAAAGAAAGAATGAACCTGGAGCGGGAAATAGACGTCAAGAAAGGTCAGTCAGAGCAGACGGCAACAAAGCTTGACAGGATTAAAGACGAAATCGAAACTTTTAAAAACAGCTTTAGGGAGAAACTCCTTTCGGAGTTTTCAACCAATATGCAGGGGAAGAACGTCCTTGAAGCGGAGGTCAGCAACCTGAGATTCAAGCAGGAAAAGAAATATATCATCTCTCCGGTAAGCGGTTATGTGCATCAGTTGCCGGTTAAGACCATTGGAGGAGTGGTGACAACCGCACAGCCTGTGGTGAGCCTGGTACCGGAAAACACACCGCTTCTGGTAAACGCGTTAGTGTTCAACAAAGACATCGGCTTTGTGAAGGAAGGTCAATCCTGTGTGATTAAGGTGGACACGTTCGATTTTCAGAAATACGGCACAGTCGAGGGTCTTGTGCAAACCGTCAACCCGTTCAGCCTTGACGAGAAAGGAAGCGAGAGGGAGAGTCAGGAAGGAAACAAAGCCGGCGGTTATCCTGTGTATGTAAAAATGATCTCTGAAAAACTGCTCACAAAAGATGGAACGGAATACAGTCTCAAGCCGGGTATGTCGGTGACAGCCGAAATCAACGTGGGGAAGAGGAGGGTGATCGAGTTTTTCCTCTTCCCCATTATTAAATACCTTGATGAGGGCTTAAAGGTCAGATGAACAGGTGCTCTCGGCTTCCTTTTCGCATATTCTCGTGTCGTGGTTATAAATCACCTTTCAGCCATTGCAGTTAGAAAATACTTGGGGGATACTTGGGGGATATGGGGTCAAATCTTTAATATTGAAATTAGCCGTTTTTATCATATGTAAATTATATGACTCGACCTTTTCGCATACAATATGAGAATGCTTATTACCATGTTACTTGCCGGGGCAATGCTCGGGAAAAGATATTCCTGGCTGATACGGATCGAGAACGTTTTCTTGAGCTTTTGCAGCGGTCGGGTGAAATCTACCAGGTCGATATTCTTGCGTTTGTCCTAATGGACAATCATTTCCATCTGATTGTCAAAACTCCACGTGCGAATCTTCAGGAATTTATGCGTCATTTCAACATCTCCTACACCTCTTATTTCAACAGAAGACATAATAGAGTTGGCCATCTGTACCAGGGACGATATAAATCATTTCTTATCGATGCGGACAGTTATTTGTTGGAGGTGTCAAGGTACGTCCATTTGAACCCTGTGCGCATCAAGGAATATTCAGGTCTCCGCTTAACAGAGAAAAAGAAGCATCTCCGGCGTTATAAATGGAGCAGCTATGGGGATTATAGAACCCATAACAACCATTTTCCCTTTGTCTCTCGCGAAGAAATCCTCTCTCAGTTTGGGGGGGACGGGAATCGATATCAGGACTTTGTCGAAAGCGGGATCGGCGAAATGGACAGTCCGCTGGAGAGAGGAAAGGGGCATGGCATTATAGGCGAGAGTTTGTTCATCGAGGAAATCTGTGGGCGGGTGACTGTGAAACCACAGAGAGAGCAACCAGCGGTCGGAAAGATGATGCGGCGAATTGAACCAGAGAAAATATGCCAGGCAGTTGCGGATGTCTATCAAGTTGTGTGGACGGAGCTTTTTAAAAAAGGCAGAACAACCATAGTCCGTGATATCGCTATAGATATGCTTTATCGGCACGGGGGAATGAATCAGCGGGAAATAGGTGAGATGATGGGCATTGATTACAGCTCTGTAAGCGTATCACGAAAGAGACTTCGCCAGAAATCAGGATTAGATTCAGCCCTTCGCCGGAAAATCGAGAAGATTCAAAAGCAATTGATTAAAATTTAAAGATTTGACCCCTGTACCTGTACCTGTACCCCATAAATTATCTTAGAGTAATGGCTTTTTCAGGACAAATCTCCTGGCAGCAAAAACAGGTGATGCAAACATCGGCATCCACTTGAGGGAGGTTGTCAATCATGGATAATGCTGAGACCGGACATTGATCGATGCAGGTCGCACAGCCTGTGCATAATTCAGGGTCAGGTTGTGGCCGCAGGATCGTTCGCTTATGGATCATTTCCTGCAAAGCCTCGTTGCTGATGTTTGCTTCACCGCTGAAGGGAGGTAGTTTGAAATCGGGTATTCGTTTGAGTTCGCCGATAATTTCTACCTTACTGAGGTCATAGTCGCCCAGACCCGCTTCTTTCGCTTTCTGGAGGAATCGTAGTCTGCCCGGTTCACATCCCATCATTGTTGCAATGACGGCATCCAGTGCCACAGCATTATCGGAGGCCAGGATCAAGCCGATATCCCTGAGATCGGGTGATGCCGGGCCGTTGCCCTCCATACCTACCACGGCGTCCACTATAAAGAGATCGGGTACCCGGAGCTGGAATACCTCAACCAGCATTTCATGAAAGCGTTCCGGGGTTCCCGCCGCTTTGTGCAGCTTTGCTTTCTGAGCGCCTGGCAAAAATCCGTAACTGTTTTTAATCGCTCCGGTGATGACGGTTAACCCATGGGTTTTGAATTTCGGCAGGCTGATGATGATATCAGCCTCCATTACGGTTCTGGAGAGACTCACCGAGGACACGAAGTCAGGATTGAAGTCAACCTTCTGTGAATCGTTCCCGATGTTCTGATAATAGCCCAGGGACGCCTCCATCAGCCCCGTTTTTTTAAAGCTTTCCTCGTTTTCTCCGTAGCCGAAGATTCCCGGATTGTCGCCGACAATAATGGATCCGGGGTCCATGGTGCGTACCTTTTCGACAACGGCCCGCAGGACTGAGGGATGGGTTGTTATTGCTTCCTCCTGGTTTGCAGCCCTGAGGACATTGGGTTTAATCAAAATCGTTTTTTCCCGGAGTTCCAAGGGAAATAGTTGAAAAGCGTAGTCCACGGCCTGACGGACATTTTCGTAAGTGGCCGCAGTAATCATTATTCTATGCATAATGCCTCTCTTGTGACCCCCTCACCAACCCTTCGTCCACATCTCATCGTCCTCATAGACCTTCTCTTCTTCGCGCTGGGCCTCCTCGGCATCGCCTTCGATCATGCGGCCGGGGCTGTGGTCATTGAGGACTTCCCGGTAGTATTCGTGCTGAATGAGGAGGTTCATGATTTCGTTCGTGCCCGTCCATATCTGGATGAGCCTGGTATCCCGGATCATCCTCTCCAGGGGATAGACGTTCGTGTAGCTGATGCCGCCGACGATCTGCATGGCTGCATTGCAGATATTCCAGGCGGCGTCCGTGGCGTATTTCTTCGCTTCGCTCACCAGGCGCCTTGCCGAGGGGAGGCCCGCATCAACGCTCCTTCCCGCGGCGAGTGTCAATGCCCGCGCCGCGTCAAGCTCAGTGATGGCATCGGCCACCTTGAAACTGACTCCCTGAAACGAGCGGATCTTCTGGCCGAAGGCCTTTCTCCGGTCCGAGTACCGCACGGCAACTTCCAGGGCGGCCCTGGCCATGCCCAGGGAACCTCCGGCGGAGGTGAGACGCTCTGGCACCATCATGGTGTTGAAGATTTCGGCTCCCTGGTTTATCCCGCCGATCAGATTCGCCTCGGGCACCCTGACGTCCCGGAATACCAGGCGCCCCGTGCCGCCCCCGCGGGTGCCCATGAGTTTATAGAGATACTTGACCTCGACCCCCGGGCGTTCCTTTTCGATGAGGAGGAGGCTGATTCGCTCATGGGGTTTTCCTTCGGGATTGGTATTGCAGTAAACGATGAAGAAATCCGCCCCGTCTGCGGCGACGACGAATCGTTTCTGCCCCCGCACGATGAAATTCCCGTCCCTGAGTTCCGCCCGGGTGGTGGCACCGAAGAAGTCGGATCCACCCCGCGGTTCCGTGAGCGCTTCGGCGGAGACGAGATCGCCCCTAAGGAGGGGTGTGAGGAATTTTTCCTTCTGCTCCTCCGTACCGTAGCTGTGGAGAGCCTGCCCTACGATGGAGGGCATGGAAAAGGCGCATCCCAGGGCAGTGCCCAGCACCCCGATCTCTTCGAGGGCCGCGATTTCGGCTGCCCACGAGAGCCCTCTCCCGCCGTATTTTTTGGGAAACCGGAGACCCAGGAGATTCCTCTCTCCCAGCGCTTTTACGAAATCCCTCGGGTACGTGATCTCATCGCGGTCCATCTTCCGTATCAGATCGGGCGATACGGAATTTTTCACGAAATCCCTCACTTCCTGTTTCAGGGAAATTTCTTCGGGTGTTAAGAGAATGTCCTGCAACATACGAAACCTCCTCGTTCCTCAGGGAATTACATCGAATACGGAAATGTGCTGATATGAACACTGGGTGAAACGAAAGATCAACTGCCCAGGATGGCTCTCATTTCACTGATGGTTTTCAGATAGTCGCCGCTTCCGAACACGGCGGCGCCCGCAACGAAGACGTCGGCTCCCGCGTCCGCGATGGATTTGATGTTCTTGAGTGTGACTCCCCCGTCCACTTCGATCAGCACATGGGGTGACATGGCACTCACCGTTTCCCTGGCCTTTCGTATTTTCGGGAGGACGCCGCTGATGAATCTCTGCCCTCCGAATCCCGGGTTGACCGTCATGATGAGAAGCAGGTCCACGTCGTTCAGGATGGGCTCAACCTGTGTGAGGGGTGTCGCCGGGTTGAGGGATACCCCCGCTTTGATGCCCCTTTCCTTGATGTGTGCAATCGTTCTGTGCAGGTGATTGGCGGCTTCGACATGGACGGTGATCACGTCGCTCCCCGCGTCGGCGAAGGCGTCTATGTACCGCTCCGGATTTTCGATCATCAAATGCACGTCGAAGGGCAGTTTTGTGATCTTTCTGAGCGACTCGATGGGGCCGGGCCCGATGGTGATGTTGGGGACGAAACAGCCGTCCATGACGTCGATATGGATCCAGTCGGCTCCCGCTCTTTCCACGGCGGAGATCTCCTCGCCTAATTTGCTGAAGTCGGCGGATAGAATGGATGGGGCAATTTTTTTCATGGCGTTGCTTCTCCGAGATATCTGTTTTCCTTTGAGATGATCCGATTTTGCAGTCATCATTTTATGTTCCACATGGTAATGGGATGTGAATACATCATTGAAATAAGCATGTCAATACATGTACCGATTGATGGAAAAATATAAATGGTGACATGCGGCATATTATCAATTGACAAACGTCATACAACTGCATTACAATTACTACATGATTGTTCTTGACTCATCTACTATGATTCTCCTTGCAAAAGTTGACTTGCTGGATACGTTTATCTCAAGCTGCCGGCTAAAGGTCGCAATATCGGAAAAGGTCAGAGATGAAACGTGTGTGAAGGGCACAGAAGAGATACCGCTTATTGCCAAATTGATTAGCGATGGGAAAATCGAGGTTAAGAAAGTAAAGAATCAGGAGTTAGTGGGGAAAATCATGTGTGATTTTAACATAGATAGGGGGGAAGCAGAGGCCGTTATCCTTGCTTTGGATAAAAAAGCTTTTGTTGCAACGGATGACAGAAATGCCATAAGGGCATGCAAACTCTTGAAAGTAGGATTTACTACGGCCATCTCCATCCTTGTCAGGGCATTTGAAAAAGGCCACCTGGACAGGGAAGAAGCCCTTATCAAGTTAGAAAAACTTGCAGACATTGCACGATACAGTAAAGCAATAACATCTCATGCGGAGAATTTGATCAAAGGGGGTGCGTGAAATGCCGACAAAAACATTAAGTATACGCATGGATGACGGTGATTATCTCTTTCTTTCCTCCCTCGCCCGGGAAGATAACGAAGATGTTTCGAAAAAAGTCAGAGAACTCGTTGATCTCGGCAGGATTATGTTCGCAATTGAAAAATATAAAAGGAAAGAGGCATCCATAGAACGGGCTTCGAGAATAGCTGGCGTATCCATATCCAGGATGATCGATATACTGAGAGAATACAGTGTGGAAGCGAATCTTGAGTACGAGGATTATCTGCAGGGTTTGAAATCTTTCAGAAAAATCTGGTCATAATGGCAAGGTCGGAAAACGTTGTCCCTTGCTCAGTGTGCCCTGAGGATAAACAAAACGCCTCTCACAGGTATCGCTATGTTCCTAATCCCTTTTGGTAAAGGACTGGTGCGGCAGATTTTTCACCCGGATATATGGTAATGTCGCCGGTGCTCAATGTACGCGTTGTATAACATCATCCTGTTGATCGCAGCTCTTCTGGCCGTTCCCTACTTTGCATTGAAGATGATGCTGACGGGAAAGTACAGAACAAGCCTCGGTCCGAAATTCGGTTTTATCAATCCTGAAATCTTCAGGGGCATGCATGGTTCTCCCCGGATATGGATCCATGCCGTATCGGTAGGTGAGGTAACCGCCGCTGCTCCCGTCGTAGCCTTTCTCAGGGCACGTTATCCCCAATCCTGTATCGTCCTCTCGATAAGCACGGAAACGGGGCAGGAGATGGCCCGCAGGTTAGTCGGGGATTCCGCGTCGCTTATTTACTATCCTCTGGATTTCCCGTGGGTCGTCGGGAAAGTGATAAATCTGGTGGAACCGGACATCTTCGTGTTGACGGAGACGGAACTGTGGCCGAATTTCATCAGAACATGCAGAGAACGGGGCGTCAAGGTCATCATGGTCAATGGCCGTATTTCCCCCCGCTCGTTCAAAAGGTACGCCTTGACGAAGTTTTTCTGGAAAGGAGTCCTTGATCTCGTTGAAGAGCTGGGAGTGATATCGCAGATAGACGCGGAGCGTCTTGAGGCTCTGGGGGCGCCTGCGTCAAAGGTTCGCATCGTGGGAAATGCCAAGTACGACAGTCTCGCCGCGAAGGCATCTCCGGAATTGGAGGAGGAGATCTCAGGCGCGTTACACATCCCGGCAGGAGACAGGGTGTTTGTGGCGGGAAGCACCCACGAGGGGGAAGACAGTATCGTGTTGGACGTCTATAAAAAGCTCCTTGCGCATTACCCCGATTGCACACTGATCATTGTCCCCCGCCATCCCGAGAGAACTCAGGCGGTTCTCTCTCTTGCCGGGCAGTACGGATTCAACGACTGTATTCTCATGAGTGAGATCAAAAGCGGGAGATCCCGTACCGGTGAGCGGGTGGTTATCGTCGATGTCATCGGCGAGCTCTTCCGGGTGTACAGTCTCGCCAGTGTCGTTTTTTGCGGCGGTTCTCTCGTGCCGAAAGGCGGGCAGAACATCCTCGAGGCCGCTGCGTGGGGAAAGGTGATATGCTACGGGCCGTTCATGGATGATTTCCGGGAGGAGAGGGAGCTCCTGGAACAATCCGGTGCGGGAGTAACGGTCGGGAGCGGGGAAGAGTTGTTCGGGGAGATTATGAAGTGCATGTCCGATCCCGGGGAGTGCATGAGGAGGGGAGAGAAAGGACGCGCCGCGGTGCTGGAGAACATGGGAGCCGCTCAGAGGTACGCCGAAATGATCTCACGGCACATACGAAGTGAATAAAAGGAGACAGGTTACTTTTTTAACACACAATCATCTCTGTCTATATTTTAAAAAAGTAGCCTGTCCCCTTTATCCTTTCAATGCCTGGATGCCTATGTCGAAGGTTCCCCCGTCTCCCGCGACGGCAACCACCGTGATATCGGACCGGTTCATCGCGTTCATCCCTGCGACGAGTCCAGATGCGGATGCGGCCGTGCTGGCGAAATGAAAGGGGTAGGATGTCAATAGACAAATTTTCATCGGAGGAGATTGTATTTCAGGATGCAATAAATGGCGTGGAACCCGTCTCTCCATCCGATTTTCTTGCCCTCGGCGTAGGAACGCCCGTGATAGGAGATTCCCACCTCATAGACGCGACATCCTGTTTTTGCCAGCTTCGCCGTGATTTCCGGTTCGAAGCCGAAGCGGTTTTCCTCGATTGTGAGAGCCTTGATAATTTCCCGGCGGAAAGCCTTATAGCCTGTTTCCATATCGGTCAGGTTCAGATCCGTGAACATGTTGGAGAGAAGGGTCAGAAACTTGTTGCCGACATAGTGCCAGAAAAAAAGGACGCGGTGAGGATGACCTCCCATGAAACGGGAACCGTAAACCACATCTGCCTTGCCTTGAATAATGGGTTCCATGATGATGGGATATTCCCGGGGATCGTATTCAAGATCGGCGTCCTGGACGATGATAATATCACCCGTGGCTTCCTTGAGCCCGTTGCGAAACGCCGCTCCTTTCCCTGCATTGGTTTCATGAAAAATCACTCTGTCGACAAGCGGTACAATTTCTGAACGCAGAATCTCCCGTGTTCCGTCCGTGGAACAGTCATCGACGATGATGATCTCTTTCTCGGCCACGGGTGCTGCCCGCACCGCCTGAACGATTTCACGGATCGTGGCTTTTTCATTGTAACAGGGAATAATGATGGACAGTTTCATTTCTTAATCCTGCTTTCTCCTGATAATCCCCCTTCGACACCCTTTATCAAAGAGGGATTGGGTCTCATTATCCTTACCTTCCCTCACTCTTCCTTTTCCCGGGCTTCTCGGAAACGGATCGTGTTTCCTCCCGGCGGCGTTGATCCTGTGGAAACACCATCTCCGGTGTCCGCGCGGCTACAAACGTGATGAGAATAATAGCCGGCCAGAGTTGAATGAACAAACGGTTCAGGGAGGTGATGAGGTGCCATTCCAGGTTGTGTGGTGTGATCAGGTAGATGAGGAAATAGCCGCCCAGCGTGACGAGAGTGACTAGGAGAACATGGAGAATATTTACCTTATCTTTTCGGTTGAACTCCGTGCCGCTCAGGACAAGGTAGAGGGCAAGAAGCGCGATGCCCGCTACTCCCGGGTTAAAACGGAAACCTGTGCGGATATCG
>VGTB01000085.1 GCA_016874835.1 Deltaproteobacteria bacterium
AATGGAAGAATGCATCAGAGGCCATGGAGTATCTGAAATCGCGGGACCTCTTCAAGAACTGGGATGAGGAAATACTGGAACTGTACATACACTTCGGCATGAAAGCGGGAACCGGAGGTGATCTCCATCTGGTCTGCTCCCCGCACACAGAGGCTGCTCTGTTCATGGGAGGCGTTCACTTCAGCCCATGGCCTATTCTCCCAAAGGTTTCATGTCCTGTACTTCTCGTTGAAGGAGAAACGAGCGACAGCACGCTCTTCACCAACCTTGACAAAGCTCTTCCCCTGTTCACGAACGCTTCCCACGTTGTCGTAAAAGATGCGGGACATCTCATCCCCATGGAAAAGCCCGCGGAAATTTCTGCAATCATCAATAATTTCTTTCGCAGTATCTCCGGATAACACCAGCGATGTCCTTACCCGGGAATGTTCTTATTCCGCCAATATTCATTCTCAAAAAATAAAATCGAACAGATAAGACCTTGAAAAATCATGCTCAATCATGTAGAGGGAAAGAGACATCACACATGTCATACATATAAGGATCAGGAAAACATAATAAGAGGAGGGAAATGAGTATGGCGAAGTTGAAAGAAGGGGATTTGTTGACCTGTGAGATCTGCGGTCTTGTGGTCGTTGTCGATGAGGCATGCGGATGCGCCGTCGGTGAAATCCTGTGCTGCGAGGAAACACCTATGGTGAGGGGCAAAGCGGCCGCTGCCAAAGCGAAGAAAAAAGTGAAAGCTAAGGCAGTAGCAAAAGTCACCAAGGTGAAACCCGCAGTAAGAAAAGCGGCGGCGAGAAAAGCTCCGGCAAAGAAGAAAAAGAAATAACCCGGGCATTGTATGCTTGCCGAAGTGCATTCCTTACTGAATGAAACCCCGTTTCTCCATCCCGCAGGAGGTTGGGGTTTCGCCCTCTTGTTGTTTTATTTATCCCTGCGATACGAAACTGATGCGTGACCGGCTCAACCTCGCAGAAGCGATGTTCTGCCAGTCCCGCAAATCGCCCACATTGAAGAACGCGGAGAATAACCGATGAACACGATTGTCATTGATTCCCACATGCACTGCGGTATCCAGAATGTGAATCTCTCTTTTGAGGTCATCAAGAGATACTTAGACGCGGGAGGAATACAGGGGGCCTGTCTGTACCCCCCTGTAGAAGATATCTATGACCGCTACGACTACAATTTTGAAGACAACACCTCGTGGATTGCCTGCAGGCAACGGGCAAACAATTACTTGTTGGATATCCAGAAGACAAACGAACACTTTTTTGCATATTTCTTCGTATGGAACGACTTCAACAAGGATGAATTGAAAAAAGGATATAAGGCGGTAAAGTGGCACCGCCATGACTACGAACCGGAATATCACTACGACGATCCCCTGTGTGAAGCGTTCCTGCAGGAGGTTTACCGCCTGGGGCTTCCCATCGTGTTAGAAGAATCTTTCCGAAACACCCTGTATTTCATCAAACGAGTCAATGGAAGAACTTCCATCATTATCCCCCATATGGGTGGATTGAACGGGGGATTTTCCTCACTCTTCAAGTCGGGCATCTGGGACGATCACACCGTGTACGCGGATACCGCACTGGCCGGAGGACACGAAATAAAAACTTTTTTCGACAGGTACGGAAGTGAAAGGCTTCTCTTCGGAAGCGACTTCCCCTTCGGTACCCCGGGAAGCGAGCTTCAGGAAGTGATCCGGCTGAACCTGAGCAAAGGGGATTTCGAGAATGTGGTCTGCCGCAATATTATGAAACTGCTGAAAGCCTGATCAGGATTCAAAGAGAGATTATGATAAAAACTTATCCACGTCGGGATGTGCCGGAGCACCCCTGCGGATGTACACCACGCTTACGAAGATGCAACGTGCCTCGTTTTGATGAGATCGAGAATCGCCCCGCCGGACACAGGATTCCAAAATAAGCACCTACCATAGAATCTTTTATATATTCCTGCCATTTTTCCATTGACACATCAAATGAAAAACTCCTATAGTCGTACCATCTTCAAAATGATCCAAAAGATTTACGTGATCTTCAAAAGTTTCACGCTATTCACAGACGGATTTTTCAGCCGGTGATTATCGAGAAACTGCAACACGGACGATTCTTTTACGTTGAAAATAAGTCGGACAGGGGGAACGCACACATGAATCTTGAGGTCGATATCTGGAAAAAAGAAGAGGGCTACTATCTGATTGTACTTAACGGTCGTCTTGACCGGGAGACGTATGAGTTTTGCGAACGCAAGCTGGAGCAGATCCTTGACACTGACATCAGGGTACTGACGTTCGACATGTCCAACCTGTCTTACATCAGCAGTATGGGGCTCCGGGTATTCTTGAAAGCCAGAAAGACGATAGAGGGAAAAGGCGGTAAGGTGCTGACGGCGAATTTACAACCACAGATCGCAAAAATCTTTGAAATTGTTGCAGCACTGCCCAAGCAGCATGTGTTTGCCAGCATCAGGGAAGCCGATGCCTACTTCGATGCGATACAGAAAAAGGAAATCGAGGAACGAAACAAGTAATCCGATCAAGAGGAGGTCATGATGAGCAACTTGTTGGTGAATACCAGGGATCAGCACTTTGTCCTGTTCGAGCACTTAGGCATAGAAAGTCCTTTCAAGAACAGCAGATACGAAGACTACTCAAGAGAAACCGTGTGCATGATGCTTGCAGAAGCGGAAAAGATGGCCCTGGAGGTAATTCTCCCGACATACGTGGATGGAGACAGAGAGGGGTGCACTTTTAAAGAGGGAAAAGTCTTCGTGCCGAAGAGCTTTCATAATGCCTACAGGAAGTTCATTGAAGCCGGCTGGCAGTGTGCAATGAAAGATCCCGAAGTCGGGGGGCAGGGAATGCCGGCAAGCGTTGCCATGGCCTGCTTCGAACTGTTTCAAGCTGCAAATTACCCATTTATCATGTATCCCATGCTGACCACCGGCGCCGCCTCACTGATAGAACATTATGGAACCGAGGAACAAAAAAAGAAATACATGTATAAAATGTTTGCCGGCGAATGGGGAGGAACAATGTGCCTCACAGAGCCGAGCGCGGGGAGCGACGTCGGTGCCCTGAAAACGAAGGCGAAAAGACTGCCTGACGGAACATACAGCATTACGGGAACAAAAATCTTTATCTCCGGCGGAGACCACGACCTTTGCCCGAACATCATCCATCCGGTTCTTGCAAGAATCGAAGGGGATCCTCCCGGCACACGGGGCATTTCGATTTTTCTCGTTCCGAAGTACCGTGTGAATGAGGACGGCAGCCTGGGGGAGTTCAATGACGTGCGTACGGGAAACATTGAACACAAGATGGGCATTAAGGGTTCCGCCACATGTACCCTCAATTTCGGTGATGAGGGGAAATGCATCGGAGAGCTCCTTGGCCGGGAGAAAATGGGGATGGCAATCATGTTCCAGATGATGAATGATGCCAGGCTTGAGGTTGGCATGCAGGCACTGGGCGTTGCGTCTGCGGCATATGAACACGCTGTCCACTATGCACGGGAAAGGATCCAAGGTGCCCCTGTATGGGAGATGAAAAATCCTGACGCCAAGCCCGTACCCATCATCCAGCATCTGGATGTGAGAAGATCCCTTCTGTGGATGAAGGCCCACGTGGAAGGAATTAGGGTATTGCTCTACTATACCGCCCACTGTTTTGACATGGCGGCTATCGCGGAAACCAAGGCTGACAAAGCAAAGTGGCAGGGGCTGGCGGAACTTCTGATACCGATTTGTAAGGCGTATTCCTCGGACAAAGCAATGCAGGTCTGCTCGGAAGCCATCGACATCTACGGCGGTTACGGATACTGTTCAGAATACCCCGTTGAGCAGTATTTAAGGGATTGTAAGATCACGACCATTTATGAGGGAACAAACGGAATTCAGGCCCTCGATCTCGTCGGCCGGAAACTGGCCCAGAGAAGAGGTGAGTTCATGATGAGCCTGTACAGTGAAATATACAGCATCATCACCCGGAGCAAGGGGTATGAAGATCTTACCATTCCCTGCAACTATCTGGAAGAGGCCCTGAAGGCCGTGTCCGATCTGACCACGCACTTTTACCGGATGAGCAGGGGCGCAAGCTTTCTGATCCCTGTTCTTAACGCCTCACCTTACCTCGAGCTGTTCGGCGACGTTGCTGTCGGATCGCTCCTGATGCAGGCGGCCACGATTGCGAATGAAAACCTCAATGTGATCTACACGGAGAAGGGAGTAAAAGGATCAAAGGCGAAGCAGAGGGCTCTCCTCCATGAACACCCTGACGTTGCCTTCTATAACGGGAAAATTGCCGCTGCCAGATTTTTTGCACTGAATATTCTTTCCACCGTCAAGGCCAGGTGTGATGCGATAAAAGTCGGAGACAGAACACCCATTGAAGTGGCGGAGGAATCATTCACGATGTGAAGAGAAGAAGCCCCCACAGTGACATGTTTCCTATTTACAAATTGAGAGTCTCCTATGGAAGAGACTGAACAGAAAGAGAGAGCCGGTGATCCGGGCTCTCAGGACCAAGCCAGCAGCGTGTTGTTAGAGGATCTTTCCTATCCGATCGACTACCTGGGAGAGTCGCAACTTGTCATAGAAGATGATGCGCTCCTAAAGTGGGCCCGCAGCAGACGGCTTTCTCCCCGGGAAGCCCAGATCGAGGCACTCAAGAGCAGAATCATACCGCTCCGCTATGCAAAAAACTTCCATTCCCTGACGCTTGCCGAACAGAAACGCATCTGCGAGAGCCGGATCCTTGTCTGCGGTTGCGGTGGACTTGGCGGAGTTCTCATCAGCCTCCTGGCACGCGCGGGAGCGGGCACCCTGCGTCTGGTGGATGGCGACGTGTTCATTCCCTCCAATTTCAATCGCCAGTGGTTCTGCGACACGCAGCACCTTTCACGACCCAAGGCAGAGGTGGCGGGTGAGCGGGTGCGGGCAATTAACCCTCTTATTGAGGTTGAGGTATTTTCCACTCCTATGGATGAAAACAACGCAGGGGCTCTGGTTGGCGGGATGGATCTGGTTATGGATGCGCTGGATAACCTCCCGTCACGTTTTCTCCTGGCAGAGGCTGCAAAGCAATTCAGGATACCCTTCATTCACGCCGCCGTGGCCGGATGGTGGGGACAGGTGAGCACATTCCTCCCGGAGTCCCTGCTGAATCTGCACGACATCTACGGGCACGAGATAGAGCGGGATCCGACAGAAGATGTGCTGGGCGTTCTCGGGCCGGCTCCTGCCGTGATCGGGAGCCTTGCGGCTTTTGAGGCAATCCGGCTCCTCTCGGGACGTAATCCCGCCTACGCTGATCAACTTCTTTATCTTGACGGAGAGAGCGGGCGAATGGATGTCATTCCCCTCCGTGAGAATTTCTCCGGGAAACGGTAATCAAAAAATCCTTCGCGGCGGGTTTGCCACATATCACAGGATGCTGATAACTTCCTGCGGACGTGGGGTTAACGTATTCTCATTGGCAAAATCACGAAAGGACAGGTCTTTCACCGGGCTGCCGAAATGAGAAAATTTTTCCTTTACCATGTCTATAAATAATCTGATCGTGATGGAAAAACACAGACGGTCGGAGTAATCGTATGACCTGGTATGTCTGCTCACATCGGTAACCACGCCCCATAGCATTTTCCTCGAAACCGCATTCCTGTTCTCTTCCAGAATAACCCCGTTCATACTGAGGGCCATCACCTTGATGTGATAGCCGATCACTTCTCCTCTTTCCTGCCTGAAATCGGGATGGTCATGAAGATACATGTTATCCCGCAGAAATGGGGTGATCAGGGGAATGTCATGTAAAGACTTTGTTTCAAACCACTGATCAAACACCGGAAGGAGCGGAGCGTATACCGCCTTCCCGTACTCACCAAAGCCGGAAATATCAAGGCCTGCATAATAATGCCGGTATTTCAGGTATCTTTCCTGCAGTTTATTCCGGCTGCCATCTTCATAACGTGCGGCGACGAGCTTTCGTTGCATGGCATCAATCTGTGTGTAAATCTTTTTTTTTAACGAGTGAGCAATTACCGATGCTGAAATGACCCCTTTTAGGGAGCTTCCACGGGGCGTACATCAGGTAAGTCTCTTCTGAAAGAGAGCGGTGTTTCCATAAACACCGCTCTCTCTCAACTATCGAATGATGTATTTTTCCACGATCAGCCGAGGTAGAATCCGGTCGGGTCAATGCCTCTGAGGACTTTGACCTCATCCGCGGTCGGCGGAGTGGTTTCTACCACATTTGGCGACACCTGGAGATCCCACGCGCAGTTCGCCTTAATCTTTTCAATTGACTGGCCGGGGAAAAATTCTGCCAGGTACACCTCCTTGGTGACATCGTTAAACCTGTAGACACCCATGGTGCTCACCACACAGGTCGGTCCCCCACCGATCATGCCCAACCTCTCCCGGGTCCCCGGGCCTTCCAGATAACCGGGGGTAGTAATGTAATCCACTTTATCGACGAATTTCTTCTTATCCTGGGGCAGAATGGCTAGGACCCTCTTCCCCGAAGTAGCCATGTCGTTGGCGCCCCCGCTTCCGGCAAAATACGTCCAGCTTTCCTTCTGTGTCCAGTTCCCGACACCGGATGAGTTGATGTTTCCGTACTTGTCGATCTGGGCGCCGCCGATAAAGGCAACGTCCACCTCGCCGCGCTGCAGTGCCGCCATGGTGGCCAGCATGCCGAACGCCGCATCGGCATTGGTGAAAAGGGCGGGATCATCCACGGTAATCCCGAGAGCAATCGGAGGAGTAGCCCGGATGGCGCCGCCCTCGGTGAACATGATCATGTTGGGGGCGTGGGTGGCAAACGCATACGCCACCACGACAATCGGCAGCCCCACTCCCACGAAGACGACCTCTCCGTCCTTAATTTCCTTTGCACAACGGATTGTCATAAGTTCTGTCAGTTTATAATCAGCCATAGTTATTTCCCCCTTTTCTTCGCGGCAAGTGCCTCTTCGTAGGCCTTGAGCCGGTCATCGGTGTACATGGGCACACCCTTCCAGACTGCCGGGTCATGGTAACCGTAGTCGACATCCAGTTTCGGCTTAAAGCCGAGAACGGGTTTCAGCCGGTCCAGACCTGCCTGGTCAAATTTCGATTTATATTTCTCGATGTACGCAGCGTGGTCTGCACAGCCGTAGACCCATTCATCTAAGAAGTGCGGGAGGAGTTCCGCATGCCGTTCGTATCTCCCCTGATACTGGCTGAAGCGGATGTCCAGGCCGTAGTAGCCGCGGCACGCCGAAGGATGGGCGCCCCAGGGGCAGTGGACGACGGCCAGAGTCTTAAAGTAGGGAACAATCACGCGGTCCGGATCGCTTCTGATTACTTCCGGCTCCACAATTTCCTCGCACGTCACGATGACGCCCCGCTTTGATCCCATGCTGCCGAACTCGTCTGCGACACCCCGGGTTCCGTAGGAGACCACGTTGCCGAGACGGTCGGCTTTCTGGGCATGAATGACGACTACGTCTGCCCGCCACGCACGGACCACGGTGATCTTCTCACCGGTGAAGGGATCTCCCATGAGTCTGAGATCCATCTTGTTGTTCTGGAACATAGACGTGCCGATATTCCCCCTGATGGGGATGAAGGGAACGCCTAAAAAGCCAGCGATAATGGCGCTGGTGGCGCCGAAGTTGGAGATGTCATACCTCTTGAGGTTCCCTTGGTTGAATGCCCGGCGAATGGCATATGGGGCCTTCACGTACCAGTTCATGATCCAGGCAGTATGAATTTCCCGTCACACAGCCGGCACCAACCAGGATATCCAGACCACCCACATCCGTCGAGGATTCGACGGTGGTAAGGTTTTTCTTCTTCTGTCTGATGACTTCGTGCGTTAAGGCCATGGGGACGTGAATCTGGAAGCCCCCATAGTAAACCGTATCGCCATCTTGGATGAACTTTGCTACCGCCTCTTTGAGAGTCATCCTTTTGTCGATCATGTGATCCTGCTTTTGTAGTTAATGTAAATTTAAGTTAGTTCTGCTCAACATTGCTGGTAAAGTTACTCCCACCTCCTTCCTAGAGCTCAACAAACCCCCTCTCAATGCGTCGCTCATAGCATTGACGGCATAGATAATACACGCGGATATTTCCGCAACCAGTACCATAAAGTTGCAAAAGAAACGTGCAGTCGGGGCAACTCTGCAGCATGCACCTGCGCTCACAAAACCCGAAGTTCTCCTCAGGCTGGCTGCATTCATCGCATTCAGGGGGAAATATGTACATGTCCTTCACCCCGTGAATTTTGAGCTGTATCTTAAGGCACCCAACGGTACCACAATGAGGCAAATGGAGGTGTACGGTTGAAGTCGTCCATTATCAGGACGATACACACTGCTCCCCAGTCACATTCAATTCAGCGCCTCACCCGCGCATCCATAACACACAGGGGATTGACCCAATAGGACACGAATTTTCCACGATAGCACCCACTTTATGGGCACCCTGTGTTTCTGCCGATTGAAGCGGGCAGAGTTGACTGTTATGATTGAAAAATGTGCCGGCAGATAAAAAAAGTTTCTTCCCTCTACGGGAAGTACCACCTTAGCGTGGATATATATGGAAGGTTTCTCTCTATATCAAGTAAATTTTTTCAAGAGAATATTATTGACACACAATCGTAAATTCTCTATCTTTCCTCCACTCTCAAGGAAATTTCTACCATATCAAAGACCTATATGTTATTCAAAAATCAGCATGTATACTCATTCAAGCCATAATGAAAAAAAGACGAAAAAGAACCACCGTAAAAAGCCCGAACACCAGACGTTCACCTGTTCATAGGAGTCATAGGAAAATAAAAGAGGTTGACCCATTTCTGAGTCAACCTCTCGACTTTCTTCATGGTGCCGAAGCCGGGACTTGAACCCGGACGGGCGTAACCCACTACCCCCTCAAGATAGCGTGTCTACCATATTCCACCACTTCGGCAGTCATTTTTCCCATTCACTTCCGGGCTGCCGCCGGTTCCTGCTTCTCAGGAGCCGCCGGTGATTTTTCCATCGGAGGAGTTGCCTGCTGGTCCGTCTGGGGTGCCGTTCTCTCAACGCCCGGCCGTGCCGCACTATCCAGCACCGTCGATCCCTTATGAAGTGCCGTGTATGAAAGCGCGAGGGATGTTATCATAAACACAGCGGCAACAACCGTTGTCATTTTCCCCAAGAAGGTACCGGGACCGCTGCTCCCGAATATGGTCTGGCTCGACCCCCCAAAGGCAGCCCCCATACTGGCTCCTTTTCCTGCCTGGAGCAGAACAACAAGGATCAACACCACACATACCACAACATGAACAATTGTAATTAATATCTGCACGAAAGAATCACCTTCAAAAAGTACTCACGGGGATTCCCGTGTGCCCGGGAATGTCAAAACGTCAAACCCTCAAAATCGTATAATCCTGACAAACGAATCAAAATCCAGGCTCGCTCCCCCCACGAGGGCGCCATCGATATCATGCTGGGCCATGAGACCTCCGATATTGCCGGGATTTACACTTCCTCCATAGATAACCCTGATATCCCGGCATACATCCCTCCCCCAGGTGGTATCCATCACTTCACGAATATGTGCATGAACCTCCTGAGCCTGTTCAGGCGTTGCAGTTCTACCGGTTCCGATCGCCCAGACCGGTTCGTACGCAATGACGAGCTGCCTTATACCATCAGCGCTTAAATTATTCAATCCCTCTTTTATCTGTTTCCCGACTATTGAAAATGTTCTGCCTGCCTCACGCTCCTCCAGGGTTTCACCGATGCAGAATATCGGTTTCAATCCGAAAGATACGGCGGTAATGATCTTTCCGTGAATCAAATCGTTTCTCTCACCAAAAAGGGTACGTCGCTCCGAATGGCCGATAATGACATACTCACAGCCCGCATCGACCA
>VGTB01000086.1 GCA_016874835.1 Deltaproteobacteria bacterium
CTTGATACGTCAAGAAAAAATAGGGCGCTGTCCCTAGTTATTCTATATTATGGATTTTTTTCAATGATAAGAATGAGCCTCTGGTAAAGCTCCTTGATGTCAACCAGCTCCTCTTGAAGAATCTGGTAAAGGATCTTCAGGTCGACGTTATTGTAGAAATGGACGATGCGATTCCGAAACTGGATCATCGCAATGTATTGATCCCTGCGCTCTTTGTTGAGAAGGCCATGCTCCACCAATATATCAATGACTTCTCCGCTGGAGCCCGGAGTCCGTAATCCCAGCGAGGCAATGATGTAACCCCCGATATCCACGAGGGCTTGAATGGAAGTCTGCAATCGATGTAGAGCTGAGTCGATATTACGGAAATCCGATATAAATTCTTCATAGTCCATGGTCTGGAGGATTTTAATCTTCTCCAGGTTCTCGGGAATGATATCAAGTTTACTCTGGATATCTTCTTTCCTCATTGGATACCGCACCTCCTCAGCCGACCTTGTGTGTGGAATTTGCCAATCAGCTCTAAGGTGGGCTTGAAATCCAGATAGGCTTGAATGACCTTTTGCACGAAAGGGATGCGGGATCTGGAGTCTGCCTCGTAGATCAACCTTCCTGTTTGAAGGACTGCGTGTTGGAATGGGAGTCGTTGGCGGTTGAGGGTGATGAGGTCAACTTCCGAAATTCCAAGATGTTTCTGAATTTCATACGCAAGAAGAAGCTCGACTCTCAAGAGTGCGAGATCCGAGGGGGCTCTTTCATCATCCACCAGGATAGCAATGTCCAGATCGCTCAATGGGCCTTCTTGGCCACGAGTTGTGGAGCCAAACTGGTAGGCCGCTACGATAAAAGGGTAAGCCTTAAATAAAAGGGCGATCTCTTCCTCATTTATCTTTCTCATCCTCTTTTTCCCCCATCTATTTTTATGCAAAGGATATATGTTTCGTCTGCTACCGTCAATAATATAAAGAAAATAGGGCGCTACTTTTCCCCATCAAAAAAGATGTCCCCTTTCACTATTTTTTTCTACGCATGACGAACGGGATGACGAATCCCGGTGTTTCTTTTATCTCCGTCTTGTCCGGTTCTCTTTCCCCCCTTTCCAGGATGCCCCGCCAGCCGCAGCGTATGCATCGATACGCTCTCTTGCCGGTAATCTTTACAAAGCGCTCTTTGAGTCCTCGGGAGTGGCTTCGCTTTAAACGTGAGGAGTTACATTGGGGAAAGAGGGGCGTTGTCATTTATTAGAACAGAGGCACTAAAGCCTTTGTTACATAATCTCAAAATGTCAAAGATGGTAGAATAGCGATATACAATTGAAGTTTTATACTAATTTAAAAGGAATGTTTTTTCTGAGATTTTCTCTCAATATATTCACAATGCGTATGGCCGCCTTGCCATCTCCGTAGCAATTTACTACCCTTGCCATGCTATTATACATATTCTGATTGTATAGAAGATTTTCAATTTCTTTAACAATAGCTTTAGTACACGGTCCAATAACCTTTGCCACACCCTCCTTAACTGCCTCTGGTCGTTCTGTCTCTGTTCGTAACACTAAGACAGGTTTGCCGAGGGCTGGTGCTTCTTCTTGAATACCACCAGAATCTGTCAGTATTAGATATGATTCACTCATCATATGAACCATGACATCATAGTCTAATGGATCGCAGAGATGGATTCCTTTAACCTTACTCAAAATAGAAAAAACAGGCTTACGAACGTTGGGGTTCATGTGGACTGGATAGAGAATAGCTATATCTTCATTACGCTCCACAAGAGCTTTTAAGCCAAGGCAAATCTTGATAAGTGGTTCACCGAAATTTTCTCTTCGGTGAGCAGTCACAAGAATAAGTTTTTTATGGTTTTGTGATATGCCGATTTTCTCTAACATATTTTGTATGGAAGGAGGCCTAGGTTTTATTAAAATCCTGTGGAGTGCATCAATGACAGTATTACCTGTAACATATATGTAATCGTCTGAGATCCCTTCATTAAGCAAGGCCATCTTTGCGCGCTTGGTTGGTGCAAAATGAAAACGTGTTATCACAGAGGTCAATCTCCTATTTATCTCTTCTGGAAAGGGGGAATACGGATTTCCTGTTCTCAGTCCGGCTTCTATATGACCTACGGGGATTTTTTTATAAAATGCCGCAATAGAAGCTGTCATAACTGTTGTTGTATCACCTTGAATCAACAGGGCATCGGGTGCGATTTCATCTAGAATCTGACTGACCTTCATCATTACACGACTAGTCAATGAAGGGAGAGTTTGATTATGTGTCATGAGGTTTAAATCATTATCAGGTATTATGCCAAACATATTCAATACCACATCTAGCATTTCCCTGTGCTGAGCTGTAACGCAGACAATGGAATGAATATCTTCTGGGTATTTTTGCAGTTCCATTATTACTGGCGCCATTTTTATAGCTTCAGGCCGCGTTCCTATGACACTAAGTACTTTGATCATTTAACTCGATATCCTTTGATAACAGATGACATTCACCCTGAATTTAGCTCTTTTCGGAACCATTCTTAGTTATTGGAAGTAGCTTAATTTGTATATGATTTTATTAAATATAAATTGGAACGGGCGTAAGTTGTTCAAATATCATATTGAGACTTTTTATTGAAGATGGGAAGATGATCAGACGGATTATAATCAGGAACGATATCCCGGAGTTTTTTCTTTATGGCCTGCGAATCACGGCGGTTAGCCGCATCAATCAACTGTATCAGTTCACCGTTAATCCATTTCTGCATCTCTTCTGAACTTTTTCCTTCAACTGTCAATAAATTGTTCTGAATGACCATAATTTTCTTGTGCTCTGTTGGTTGAATGTTTTCTCCTGTTGTAATGAGCTCTTCGTAGAGCTTTTCACCTTCTCGTAGGCCTGTATAGATGATTTTGATATCCCGATCTGGTTCTTTCCCAGAGAGGCGAATCAGATCCTTCGCCATTTCTACAATTTTTACCGGAGTTCCCATTTCCAGAATGAAAATTTCACCGCCCACGCCCATCGCACCAGCTTGTATTATCATCTGGACAGCCTCGTGGATGGTCATAAAGTAGCGATTCACATCGGGATGAGTCACAGTGAGTGGCCCTCCCTGCTCTATTTGTCGCCGGAACACGGGAATTACCGAACCAGAAGATCCTAAAACATTTCCGAATCGAACGGCCATGAAACGAGTTCTGTTGTCTTGAAAAGCCTGGAGGAGAATTTCTGATACACGTTTACTTGCCCCCATGATATTGGTTGGACGAACGGCCTTATCCGACGAGATCAAGATAAAGCGTTCAGCGCCTTGGTCAACGGCAAGCTCCATGATTACCCGGCTCCCTTCGATGTTGTTAAAAACTGCTTGCCAAGGGTTTATCTCCAGTAATGGTACGTGCTTGTAAGCCGCTGCATGAAACACCACTTCGGGTCGGAATTCCCGGAATACTTCTCGCATGAGAGATCTGTCTTGCACGTGTCCGAGTATTGACCGATAATTTTGAAAACCCAGTTCATACCGGAGTTCCATCTGGATGTGAAATAAATTTGACTCACCCGCATCCACTAGTATGAGTGCCTGAGGCTGGAAATTGATCAATTGACGGCATAGCTCCGATCCGATGGATCCACCACTACCGGTAATGAGCACTGTCCTGCCTTTCAGGTAACTTAGAATCCCTGATGTATTAATATGAACGGGCAATCTGCCCAGAAGGTCTTCGTATCGAACATCCCTCAGAGTTTTGACGCTTACCCGCCCATCAATGATCTCACCGATACCGGGCAGCGTTTTATATTCGATCTCGCATCTCTTGCACAGATCCACAATATGCCGCATTTGCTCGCCGCTCGCCGAAGGTATGGCAATCAGCACCTCCTGAATATGCTCATTTTCTAATGATATCGGGGAGCATTTTCACCGAACCCAGTACTGGTACCCCGTGAATCGACCTTCCCAGTTTATGAGGGGCGTCATCTATGAGACCAACAACATCGTAATTCAGCTGATAATTATCGAATATCTCCCTGAGTATCTTTTCCCCGGCGGCACCGGCACCAATAATAAGTACTTTTTTACGATGTTTCGGCAGTACATAGGATGCATGACCTACAGTCGTGCGCTTATGAGACGCAAAATAGGAACGGATAGCCATACGGAGGCTACCCACCAGAAGAAATGTAAATCCACCATCCAGGAGGAAAACGGCCCGGGAAAAGCTCGCGAATCTATAAAGAAAGAGTACTGTAATCATTTCCAGAAGCATGGTCGCAAAACAGGCCTGGGCCAGATGCCAGAAATCCCTTATGCTTGTATAGCGCCACATGCCGCGGTATAGGCCGAAGAAGAAAAAAACGGCAATTTTTAACGGTATCAACCAGGGGAGTACGACAGTACATTGCCAGACTTCCGACTGATTGAGTGCAAATTCGAAACGTATAAGGTATGCTATTAAATGAGCAACGACAAATAAGAACGCATCGCTCAAAATCATCAGGTAAAAATGAGGATTTTTCAATTGCCTATACATATGGACGGATTCTCTCGTTGTATTCTACGGAAGGCTTAACTTCTCAATTCTTCTGCACGCCTCATCCAATACATCTTCTTCTTTGGCAAAACAGAAGCGGGCCATATCTTCCCCGGAGGAATCATGAAAGAAAGCCATACCGGGCACACAGGCGACCCTTGTCTCCTGTAAAAGGTACATGGCTTTTTGCTTACTCCCCGTTCCCGGTAGTTTCGATATGTCCGCAAGAATGTAGTAAGCCCCCTCCGGAACATAAGGCTCCATTCCCGCATTCAACAAGGCGTTACAGAGTTTATCCCTCTTCGTTTGGAAGAACCGCGACAGTTCTTGATAATATTCCGCACTTAACATCGCAAGCCCTTTCGCTACACCCATTTGCAATGGCGCAGGGGCGCACACATAGATAAGATCATTGAAGAACCCGATTGTCTGTGCCCACCGGGCATCGCAGACAGCATAACCGATACGCCAACCGGTAATGCTGAATGTTTTCGAGAAGCCGGAAATAGTGATGGTCCTCCCCTTCATACCCGGGAATGTTGCCGGTGCCATATGCCGGGCATCGCCGAATAGGAAATGCTCGTATATCTCATCGGTGAATACAAAAAGATCATATTTCGTAACAAAATGTGCAATCGTCTCCAGTTCTGAGTGTGTAAAAACCTTGCCGGATGGATTTGCCGGTGTATTCACAATTATTGCTTTCGTTCGTGGTGTTCTAATATGTTCAAGGGACGAATATGTAAACGTCCAATCGGGAGGCTCCATCCTGACATACACGGGAACAGCCTGTACCGCCACCAGGGTGTTCACATGGTATCCATAAAAGGGCTCAAAAACGATGACTTCATCACCAGGATTCAAAAGGGCGAGACATGCACAGTACATTGCGCCCGTCGCCCCGGCACTGACAACTATTTCGGTAGCGGGATCCACTTCCATACCGGTGAACCGCTTCTGCTTCGCCGCAATAGCTTCCCGCAACTCTACTAAACCGTCATAACGTGTGTAAGTATTCACACCTGCATCTATGGCTTCCCTGGCGGCAAGCCGGACCGAAGGAGGTACTTCCGTATCGCATACCCCCTGCGACAGGTTGATCCCTCCGATACGCTCGCACTCAATCGACATACTGCGAATCTCGGATTGTAAGACCAATTCGTGGCGGTTACTCAAAGATAATACCATACTCATTTCCCATAAAATGAACGCACCGTGGCAATCACATAGTCGACTTCCTCATCTGTGATTTCCACATTCATCGGAAGTGAACATACCTCGCGACTGAGAGCTTCCGTCTCCGGGAACCCCTGGTCTTCCAGGTTTAAAGCCTGATGTTTATAGTAAGGTTTCCGAAACTGGGTGAGAACCTCAATTCCATGGGTCTTGAGATATTCGGAAAATTCATTCCCCTGTTTTGATCTCACTGTGTAATTCTGGTATACGTGATCCCTCCGGGGATCATTATAGTGAGGCAGCAGAAGGTCGGGGATTTCAGATAATTCAGCGCGATAGCGCTCCGCAATCTCTTTGCGCCGGATGATCCATTGTGGAAGATAACGGAGTTTCACGTCCAGAAACGCTGCCTGAAGATTGTCCAGAAGACAGGTAAAACCATGGCCGTGGTACTCCCCAGTTTCCCGATCTTCACCATTGTATCTCATTCTCCTTGCAAAGAGAGCGACATCGGGGTCATTTGTGGTGATGGCCCCACCATCCCCATAGCCGCCCAATATCTTAAAGGGATAAAAACTCCAACAGCCTGTCACTCCCCATGCCCCCGCACCCTTTAAGCGGGTACTGTCTTCATTTTTCATGGTGGAGCCGAGGCTCTGACAGGCATCCTCAATCACCACCAGATTATACCCTCCGGCAATTTCCATGATCCGTATCATGTCAGCCATATATCCACTGAGATGAACGGGAATGATCCCCCGTGTCTTCGGTGTGATCGCTTTTTCAATAAGGTCGGAGGCGATATTAAAATCTTTCCCCACATCAACTAATACTGGTTTGGCCCCCACATTTACCACCGCCGACGCTGTGGCCACAAACGTGTGAGCGGGAATGATTACCTCATCGTCCCTTCCAATCCCGGCAGCTCGCAAAGACATATGGAGGGCGTCGTAACCACTGTTCAAACCCACGGCGTACTTCGTGCCCACGAAGGTTGCCAGGTTTTCCTCAAACCGTTTTAACTGGTCACGATCAATCAAATCCCCCTTTGTCATCACTTCAAAATAGGCCGCATCAATCTCGTCCTTGATCATCTGATAATTTCTGGATGGATTGACAAAGCGTATCTTATAATTCATTTTTTTAGTCTATATTTAATATATGGGCTACCAGGTATTTGCCTAATGCTCAATCACAGAGGCCCTTCACAGTTTCGACAATATCTTTAACTCCCGGATAGTAAGCCTTTTCCAAAATTGCACTGGCAGGAGCAGGACAATCAGGGAGGGTTAATCTTTTTATAGGGGATTTTAAATATTTAAAACCATTTTCTGACACAAGAGCTGATACTTCTGCGGCCAATCCGCAGGTTTTCCATCCCACATCGGCGATAATCAGCCTGCCAGTCTTCCTGATAGATTTCAAGATCAACTCCCTATCAATGGGTTTGACCGTCCTTAGGTCAATGAGTTCCACATCGATTCCTTCCCCCAAAAGCACCTGAGCTGCTTTCACCGCCTCATGCGCCATAAACGAAACGGCTACAAGAGTAACGTCGTTCCCGGATTTCCGGATAATACCTTTCCCTATTTCCACTTCATACACATCTTCAGGAACCGGTCCTCATTTCTGTACAACCACCGATCGTCGATGTAAACTACAGGATTGGGTTCTTTTATTGCAGCGATCATCAGCCCTTTCGCGTCGTGAGGAGTGGAAGGCATTACCACTTTAAGTCCCGGAGCGTGACAGAACATTGCGTGCAGTGCTTGTGAATGCTGTGCGGCCTGCTCCCCACCACGGTTGATTATGCCCCAGATGACAACCGGTACCGACGCTTTTCCACCACTCATATAACACCAGTTGGCTGCTTCGTTGATAATGGGATCGAAGGCATACAGCATGAAGTCCATCCTCGGATGAACCACGATGGGCCTCATCCCGGCAAGGGCTGCCCCGATGGCGGCGCCCGTCATGGCGTTTTCCGAAACGGGTGTATCGATAACCCTCTCCGCACCAAACCTTTCCAGCAGCCCCTGGGCCGTGTTACCGACGTACCATGGACTCTTGACTCCCTGACCGATGAGAAAAACCGATGGATCGGATACCATCATCTGGTGCAAAGCCTCATTGATAGCCAAACTGTAAGAAAGTTTTCTATTTGAAGACATAGTACATCAATTCTTTCTGATCCGGCATTGGACTTCTTTTCGCAAACGTATGGGCCTCTGCTACCTCAATTTCTGCGGCCCGCTGAATATCTCTTAGTGCCTGTTTATCGAGCAGGTGATATTCCGTCACATAATCTTCAAAGGCCTTTATCGGATCCCTCCGGATCCAGGACTCGACCTCTTCTTTCGGTCTTATGTCCGTATGTGTTCCCTGGATATTGTCATCGGGACCGACATGGCCCCTCAATCGATACGTCCGGAGTTCAAAAAATATCGGCCCAAGACCCTGACGGCATTTTTCTACGGCCCGACGAGCCACGTCATAAACCTCGAGAACATCATTACCATTAACGACATGACTTTCTATGCAAAATGGTTCAGCTATCCTGTAGATATCATTACTCACCCGACAATCTTGGATAGGCATGTGTGTGGCATACAAATTGTTTTCGCATGCAAATATCATCGGAAGTTTCTTAAGAGAGGCAAAATTTAACGATTCATATAATACACCTTCACCTGTCGCACCGTCTCCAAAAAAGCTGACTGTAACCTGTTTCTTCCTCTGGATCGATACGGCGAGAGCCGCCCCTAAAGCTAAAGAAATCGTACCGGCAACGATGGGGACTGACCCTATCATCCCTTTATGGAGATCAATGAGATGCATAGAGCCGCCCCGACCCCGGGAACACCCTGACTCCCTACAGTATATCTCGGCAATCAGTTCATTCATGCTGCCGCCCTTGGCCAGGAAGTGCCCATGCGATCGATGGGTGCTAAAAATATAATCCCGCTCTGTCAATGCCGCGCAGATGCCTGTGGCAACTGCTTCCTCGCCGGAATATAAATGACAGGGACAACGTATTTCTCCCCTGAGTATTGGTTCAACAAGGCTTTCTTCGCAAAACCGGATGCGGACCATTGTCCTGTACAACTGTTCCAGAAATTCTCTTGAGTACTTTATCATCATCCTTCAAAGAATCGACAGCAACTATCTTGCGATTGCCAGAAGTGTTTGCAATATTATCTTCAAATCAATCAAAAATGATTGTTTGCGAACGTATTTCAACTGGAGTCTGATCTTTTCAGGTCTGATTTTTTCCATATAGGTTTTCTCAGGATCAAGACTTCCCGCCAGCACAGCACCTTCACCGGAATTCCATATGGATGCCCAGTCTGTTATGCCAGGACGGACGGTAAGAATTTCTTTTTCTTCTTCCGTGTATATATCGACATAATATTTTACCTCAGGTCTTGGCCCAACAATACTCATGTCCCCCTTCAGAACGTTGATCAGTTGAGGCAGTTCATCCAGTTTGTACTTTCGAAGATATTTACCTACATGAGTTATTCTCGGATCGTCATCCGCTGTCGATGGACCGCCGATCTTATCTGCATTCACGACCATGGTGCGGAACTTGAAAATCCGGAAAATCTTACCGTGCAACCCCACACGCTCTCCCCGATAAAAGACAGGTCCGTTATTTTCCCGCCTGATCACCCAGGCAATACTGAGAAAAATGGGCAAAAAGAGAAAAAGTCCCACTGAGGCCAATATTATATCGAAAATCCGCTTAATCACTATTCCTCTTAATCCACTCAAAAGAAAACATCCACGCCATAAGCCTGACCAAAGGCACTTTCGACAAAAATCAGTCTATCAGTTTGAACACAGGCAAAAACGATTTTGCATAAGGATAAAGGACAAAAGATGTTGGTGATGTACTAATGTAACGTATGTCACCAATCATAAAACTGTTTCGCAAACGCCACATCGAATAGGCTCAATACATGATTCTTTTCCCAATCTGTCCTCATGGATGGCGTCGTATGACGATACAGCTTGGTGAACGGATTATAATCAAGAGACTCAATGGCAAGAATTCTTCCCCCAGGTACAAGAATTCTCCGCAGTTCGGGAAAAATATATGATGAATCAAGGTGATGTAGCATG
>VGTB01000087.1 GCA_016874835.1 Deltaproteobacteria bacterium
GGTGTGTGATCGTCGAGTCCCGCATCCTGGGTTTTCACTTGCCCTTTCGAATCAAGCATCTGCATATTGGCGGCAACAATCTCCGTCGTAGAACGTTTCACACCGTCCTTGTCTTCCCATGATCGCGTCTGTATCCTGCCCTCGATAAAGATCAATTTCCCCTTGGAAAGGAAATTGCTGCATATTTCCGCTAGTTTTCCGTAAGAGACAATTCTGTGCCATTCCGTCTTCTGCAGCTTTTCTCCATTTTTGTCCTTCCACTGAAGATCCGTCGCCAACCGAAAAGTAGTCACCATTGTTCCCTCAGGCGTGTATCTCACCTCCGGATCAGCCCCAAGCCTGCCTATCAATAAAGCCTTATTCACCATTCCCGTTCCCCCTTCCTGAATCTGGCGAGCTGACGAATCTTACAAAACTTTCTATTGCTTGGCAAACTAAAAAAATAACTACACAACAACCCCGAAAAGACATCCGCCATGGAATGGGAAGCGGGATTGGATATGAGATGAGTATCACTTTGCACTTGATTTTAAAAAAAAATTGGAGTATGACACCACACACTTGCAAGACGTAGGGGTGCCGTCAAGGCTGAGAAGATACCCTTTGCACCTGATCTGGGTAATACCAGCGGAGGAAACGGGATCTGGGTTTTTCGTTTTGAGGGCATATTCCAACTAAAAAAGAGTATGCTCTTTTTATTTTTAAAAATCTGGGATTCGATTGAAGAAAAAAGAAATCCTTGACATATCTTATACAAACGCAAGAGAATACAGATATTCACTACTCATAAATGACGTTCTTGTATCCGCATTGTGCTCACGCAGAATCACTGGCGGTGTGAATGGATCGCTTCCCTCTCAAGGGGAATACCTGTGATAAAAATGAGGTCTTCGCCTCTCTGAAATGGTGTAGTTATGACGCAAATTGAAGCCGCCCGCAAGGGCTTGATCACGGAAGAAATGGAACTATGTGCCCGGCAGGAGGGGGTATCCCCTGAATTCATCCGGGAAGGTACCGCAAAAGGCACCATTGTAGTAATCCGTAACACAAGACACACTCAAATATCACCTTTAGCCATAGGCAGGGGATTAAAGACGAAGGTGAACGCGAATATCGGGACATCCAAGGATCGAGTTGATCTCGCCCTGGAACTGGAAAAGGTGAACGTGTGTATTGTCTCAGGGGCAGATACGATAATGGATCTCTCTACCGGTGGTGATATCAGAGCAATCAGAAGAGCCATCATCCAGGCATCCTCTCTCCCTGTCGGTACTGTTCCTATCTACCAGGCAGCTGCCGATATGCTTGAGGCGAAAAAGGCCATTATTGAGATGACCGGAGACGACATGTTCCGGGTGATCGAGGAAAACGGCGAAGATGGTGTGGACTTCATCACTGTTCACTGCGGGGTGACCATGAGAAGCGTATCCTGCATTGACGATGAGGGGCGTATTTTAGGCATCGTGAGCAGAGGCGGTTCCATCATCAGAAACTGGATGACCTTTAACGACAGAGAGAACCCTCTGTACGAACATTACGACCGGTTGCTTGAAATTGCCAGGCGTTACGATATGGTCCTCAGCCTCGGTGACGGGTTACGTCCAGGATGTCTCGCCGATGCCACGGACCGCGGACAGGTGCAGGAGCTTATCCTTCTGGGTGAACTGGCGCAGAGAGCAAGAGATCAGGGGGTGCAGGTAATGATTGAAGGGCCCGGTCACGTACCCATAAATGAAATCCAGGCCAACATCCAGCTCCAGAAGAGCCTGTGCAACGGCGCTCCCTTCTATGTTCTGGGACCTCTGCCGACTGATATCGCCCCCGGATATGATCATATCACTTCGGCAATAGGAGGTGCAATCGCCGGGGCGGCAGGGGCGGATTTTCTCTGCTACGTGACGCCCTCAGAGCACCTGAGGCTTCCCTCGCTCGCGGACGTCAGGGAAGGTATCATCGCCTCAAAAATTGCCGCGCACATCGCCGATATTGCAAAGGAAATACCCGGTGCCTTCGAGAAGGATATTATGATGGCCCGATACCGGAAAGACTTTGACTGGCGCGGACAGGTAAAAGAATCGATTGATCCCGAGAAAACGGAAAGGCTCCTCGAAACCAGTAAAAGTGCACAGGAAGAGGGGTGCACAATGTGCGGAGAATTCTGCGCCATCAAGCTCGGCAAAATAAGCAATCATAAAAGAAAGTCCCGTGGCAAGTAAAGCCACCCGCTCCCATGGAGTCTTACCCGGACACCTTCACCACATTTTTCCACCAAAATCCGGACATTACTCGTATTACAGTCAAAGCGCCTCTTCAAATCATTGCTCTTCAAATCATTGCTTGACTATTGTTATAAAAAAATATAGTCAATCTCGATTTATATGAATTAAACACGTGACTTATGGAAGATAGTGAACTCTTAAGGAAAAGAAAAGAAAAAATCGAATCCTTGAAATCAGAAGACATAGAGCTGTATCCCAACGATGTATGGGTAAAGGATACCACCTCATCCATCCTTTCCCGTTTTGACCATATGAACAGCGAAGCCCTCGCGGCGATCGACGAGCAGTTTGGCATCGCCGGAAGAATAATGGCCATTCGAGATTTCGGCAAGGGGGCTTTCGTGATGATTCAGGACAGGGGGGGTAAGCTCCAGGCTTACATCAGGCGAGAAGGGGTAGGAGAACAGATTTTCACCCTTTTTAAGAAATTCGATGTGGGCGATGTCATGTTCGTTTCCGGGAAGATTTTCAAAACCAAAACAAATGAACTGACGATTGATGCAAAAGAAATCAAACTGTTAGCAAAGGCCGTGAGACCCCTTCCGGAAAAATGGCACGGTCTTACGGATATTGAAACCCGTTACCGCCAGAGGCACCTCGATCTCATCGTGAATCCGAATATAAGAGAAGTTTTTTACACGCGAAGCCGGATTATCCAGCTTCTGCGAAGATTCATGGAAGAGCGGGATTTTCTTGAAGTGGAAACCCCCATGATGCAGCCAAGGGCGGGAGGCGCCATGGCACGCCCGTTCAAAACATACCATAACGCTTTAGGGATGGAATTATACCTGAGGATTGCCCCGGAGCTGTACCTGAAACGCCTTGTCACAGGAGGCATGGAACGCGTCTACGAAATAAATAAAAACTTCAGGAATGAAGGAGTTTCCACCTTCCATAACCCTGAGTTTACCATGATGGAGTTCTATCAGGCATACGCTACCTATGAGGATCTGATGGCACTGACGGAAGAAATGTTCGTCTTCATCGCCCGGGAGATTACAGGCTCTCTTAAAATACAATACCAGGGCACCGAAATTGATCTGACGCCGCCATGGCCGCGCATTTCCCTCAAAGAGGCCATCATTCAATACAGCTCCCTCACCGCTGACGTCCTTGAAGACACGGAGAAGCTCGTTGCCTGTGCCAGAGATATGGGATTGAATGTGAAAGACAGCGAATCCCCGGGAAAAATAATCATGTCCATATTCGAAAAAGAGGTAGAAGACAAACTCATACAGCCGATATTTATCATTCACTACCCTGTGGAAGTTTCTCCCCTCTCAAGGAGAAACGCCACGCACCCGGAATTGACCGACCGATTCGAACTCTATATCTATGGAAAAGAAATCGCGAATGCATTTTCCGAGTTGAACGATCCTGACGATCAGCGGGATCGGTTTATGATGCAGCTTAGAGACAGAGAGGCCGGAGATGACGAGGCACATGAAATGGATGAGGATTACATCCGGACTCTCGAATACGGGATGCCGCCCACAGCAGGAGAGGGAATCGGTATTGACAGACTGGTCATGCTCTTCACGAATTCTCCTTCAATAAGGGATGTCATTCTCTTCCCGCTTATGAGGGCAAAGGAAGAATAAACTCTACGAACAAATCCTGAATGCTAAATTATATCAAATCAAGATGACCAAAACCTTCTTATTGAAACCTTTGCATAATTACCTTCAGGTCATCGACTCACCGCAATGACAATGGACATTATGTAAAGGTTTCTTATTTTGATATCAGGATTCAGGATCGGTTTAGAATTTCGAGATTGGAATTTGTTCAGGATTTAGGATTGAGATATTAGGATTTCGGGTTTAGAACTTTATGTCGTTTGAATTCTTCATCAGCATGCGATACCTCCGGGCGAGACGGAAACAGATTTTTGTCTCCATCATCACCTTCATCTCCATTGCCGGGATATTCCTGGGTGTCGCCGCATTGATTATCGTCCTTGCCGTCATGAACGGTTTCGAAAACGACCTCCGGAACAAGATACTGGGAATCAATTCGCACATCGTTCTGATGCAGTACAGCGGGATGTTCGGGGAGCATGAGAAGGTCATGCATGAAGTTGCTCAGATAGACGGTGTGATCGCCTCAACCCCCTTCATCTACAGCCAGGCAATGGTGAAGAGTGGCGGTCGCACCAGCGGTGTGATCCTGCGGGGCATGTCAACAAAAACCGCCTTCACAGTAATCAATCTGGGCAGGATGCAGGAGGGTAACATTGAATACCTTTCCGAAAAGAATCGCCCCAATCTTAAATTAAGCGGTGAACTGTCAAAACTCCCCGGTATCGTCGTGGGAAGGGAACTGGCCAAAAACATGGGAATGTATCTCTTTGAACCGGTGTACGTCATATCCCCTCACGGTGTGGCGACTCCGATGGGATTAATTCCTAAAATGAAAAAATTCATCGTCGTGGGTATTTTTGATTCCGGATTTTATGAGTATGATTCGACGCTCGCGTACATAGAGTTGAAGGATTGTCAGGACTTTCTCGGCATGGGTGATCATGTGAGCGGACTTGAGATAAAGGTGAACAATATCTATAAGGCGGATGTGATCGCCAAGGCAATGGAGAGGAAATTGGGGTTCCCCTTCTGGGCAAGGAACTGGATGGAAATGAATAAAAACCTTTTTTCCGCCCTGAGACTCGAGAAGAGGGTTATGTTTATCATTCTCAGCCTTATCGTCCTTGTCGCCGCATTCAATATAATAAGTACCCTGATCATGGTGGTCATGGAAAAAAACAAAGATATTGCCATTCTCAAATCAATGGGCGCTACCTCTCAAAGCATCATGAAGATATTCATCTTCCAGGGAGTGATAATCGGTGCCGTCGGCACCCTGTTGGGGTGCATCGCAGGGCTCTCCGTCGCTCTCAACCTCGAGAAAATTTCCGTATCCATTGAGAATCTGTTCGGCTTCAAGATACTACCCGGTGATGTATATTACCTGAGCCAGTTACCCTCGCAGGTCAACTATTTCGACGTGCTCATCATCATCATAGGAACCATGCTCCTGAGTTTTCTGTCAACGATTTACCCCTCCCGCAGGGCTTCAAGGTTAGACCCCGCGGAAGCTTTGAGATACGAATGATGATAACGCTCATTGATCTCAACAAGACCTTCATCAAGGACGGAAATAAAATCGAAGTTCTGAAAGAACTGAACCTTACCATTTCTCGTGGGCAATCACTGGCAATCTTAGGTGTTTCCGGAGCGGGCAAGAGCACTCTCATTCACATACTGGGAACACTCGACCGCCCTACGTCAGGTACCATGCTCTTTGACGACGTCAATATCTTCGCATGGGAAGAGCAGAAACTGGCCCAGTTCAGAAATGAGAAAATCGGGTTTGTCTTCCAATTCCACAACCTTCTCCCTGAATTTAACAGTCTGGAAAACACGATGATGCCCGCGTTAATCCACGGGGTGCCTTACCGGGAGGCCAGGGAAAGAGCAGAATCAATTTTAAGCGAGGTTGGCCTCGGCAACAGGCTGACCCACAGACCGGGAGAACTTTCCGGCGGGGAGCAGCAGCGAGTTGCAGTGGCACGCGCCCTTATCATGGAACCGGAGATAATCCTGGCGGATGAACCCACGGGAAACCTTGACAGTGAAACGGGAAGAAAGATTGAAGACATTATGCTGGAATTGAACAGGACAAGAAATATTACGCTGGTTGTCGTTACCCACAACAAGTCACTGGCCGACAGGATGTCCAAATGCATCGGTTTGCATGATGGAAAGATACACAACTATGCATAAAAAATTACCATTCATGCTGCTGTGCTGTTTCTTCGCGATGCTGATAGTGTCAGTCTCCGGGAGCGTGTTCGCCGAAGAACCCAAGACAATCGCCGTTCTGCCCTTCGATGTTCACAGTAAGGCCAACGCGCAGCGCCTGCAGGAAGCAATTTACAACGCACTCTCCGCAGAGTTGACCAGAGCAAAAACCATCCACCTTATCGACAGGGATGCTGTCACCAAAGCCGTGAAAGGGGAAAAGATTGATGAGAGTACCGCCGTCTCGCTGGGTAAAGAACTGGGGGTTCATTATGTCATCAAAGGGAGCGTATCCGAATTAGGGGATACAATCAGCGTTGACGTAAAGATTATCGATATAAAACAGGGTATATCACTTCCCGGACTCTTTGCCTACGGGAAAGGCATGGAGAGCATCGGTTCAATCTCAGCGCGAATCAGAACCGACATTCTCCTCAAAATATCCGCGGAACTGAAGATAGTACAAATCGCATTCAAGGGTAACCGGAAGATTGAGAGCAGTGCCATACAACAGGTCCTGAAAAGCGTGAAAGGGAACCCCTATTCCGACGCGGATGTTTCTGCCGACATCAAGGCCATATACAAAATGGGATTTTTCGATGACGTAGCCGCCGATGTGACAAGCAGCCCCGAAGGAAAAACCATCACATTCCTGCTGAAAGAAAAATCCCTCATCACGGAAATACAATTCAAGGGGAACAAGGCGGTAGAGAAGGGAGAACTTGAAGGAGCACTTACTTTTAAAACACGGCAGACCGTGAGCCCGGAAAAGATCGCATCCAGTATCGATAAAATCAAAGCTCTCTATGACAGTAAGGGATACTACAACGCCGAGATCAAATACGCGACCGAGAAAGCCGGGGAAAAAGACATCCGTGTCGTCTTCAATATCAGCGAACGGGAAAGACTTTACATTAAAACCATCTCATTCGAGGGAAGTCGGGCCTTCACCGATAAAGAGCTGAAAAACACGATGAGCACTACGGAGTGGGGAATCTTCTCCTTCCTCACAGACTCTGGCATCCTGAAAAAGGATCAACTCAAACAGGATGTTTCCAAATTGCACGCCCATTACCTCAATCACGGGTTCATTAACGCACAGGTGGGTGAGCCGCAGATTACCCACGACAAGGAATGGATCTACGTAAAGATACCCATGGTCGAAGGCAAACAATTCAAGGTCGGCAAGGTCAACATTACAGGTGATACGCTCACGGTGCCGAACAAAGAACTTCTTGATAAACTGAAAGTCAACAAGAAAGAATTTTATGACAGAGCGTCTGTAATAAAAGATATTGAGTATCTCACTCAGGCCTGCAACGATGAAGGATACGCATATGCCGATGTGTCCCCCGTTACCACTCCCCAGGATAAAGACCAGACGGTGGATGTTGTGTATCAGATCAAGAAGGGGCACCATGTGTACTTCAACAGGATAACCATTACAGGAAACACAAAAACGAGAGATAAGGTGATAAGACGAAACCTCGCCATCGTGGAGGGTGAACTCTACAGCAGCAGCAAGCTGAGAAAAAGCTATATGGATCTGAACCGGCTGAGATACTTTGAGGAAATCAATTTCCAAACGGAAAAGGGTCCGGACGAAACGCTCACGGATATCAACATTCAGGTAAAGGAAAAACCAACGGGCATATTCAGTGTCGGTGCAGGGTACAGCGCCACGGAAGGTGCAATCTTCACCGCCTCCGTATCCCAGCAGAACCTTTTCGGCAGGGGCCAGGTCCTGACTCTCAAAGCCAATCTCGGATCGAGATCAACCATGTACGAACTCTCATTCATCGAACCATGGCTTTTCGACATCCCCCTGTGGAGCAAATTCGACATCCATCATTTTACCCGGGAATACGACAGCTACGATCTGGACTCCGACGGCTTCGGCGTCACCTTCGGCTATCCCCTCTGGGAATATATTACAGGTTACATCGGATACAGGTGGAACACAAATAATATCAAAAACATCAAGGCGACGGCGTCGAAATGGGTCAAAGAACAATTAGGAGAAACGACGTCCAGCACCATGACAGTTGCCTTGACCAGAGACACGACTGATGATTACATGTTCCCCTCAAAGGGTTCGAAAAACAGCGTCTCGATGGACTACTCCGGTGGATTTCTTCAGGGAGATACCGCTTTCACGAGATACGGGGCAAGTTCATCCTGGTTCTTCCCTCTGCCTCTGGAAACGGTGTTCGGCATACGCGGACGGATAGGCTATGTGGAAGGACGAGAAGGAAAAACAGTACCGGTTTACGAACGATTCTATCTGGGAGGGATCAACTCTCTCAGGGGCCTCCGCTCCGTCGGGCCCAAAGATCCCGGAACAAACGACGTCATCGGCGGTCTGACCATGCTAAATTTCAATGGCGAATTTATATTTAACCTGATAAAAAATGCAGGAATGAAGGGAGTAATTTTTTACGACACAGGAAATGCCTGGGAGAGTGGGTATCACCTGAACGATATGCGAAGAACCGCAGGCGTAGGCATCAGGTGGTATTCACCCATCGGACCGTTGCGGCTCGAATGGGGACATGTCCTTGACCGGAAGGAAGGCGAACCTGCAAGCCGATGGGAATTTACCATAGGTATGATGATGTAGCTGTCCCATAGACAGTAAAATAAGCTCTCATGTAATAAGGGGGATACATTATGAAAAAAAATAGATTCTTGATCTCTGCCATCGTTGTGTTCTCGTTTTTCCTTTCCTTTGTCTCGCACGCAATCGCCGCTGAAAAGACAGGGTTCGTCGATATGCGGGAAATCATGCTCAAATCGGATGCAGGGAAAAAAGCCTCTGAGGAATTTTCGAAACTGTATGAAAAAGACAAGACCATGATACAGGAAAAAGAAGCGGAATTAAAAAAGCTCAAGGATGAGCTGGAAAAGCAGCGAACAGTGCTCACTGAAGCTGCCATGAAAGAAAAGGAGACGGACTACCAGAAAAGGTTCAGGGATTACCAGAGAATGGTAAAGGATGCGAATGAAGAGCTTCAGATGAGAGATCAGGAGTTATCCAAGAAGTTGATACCTGAAATCCTGAAACTCATTCATTCCATCGGGGAGAAAGAGAAGTATACACTGATCATAGACGTGAGCACGATACCGTTAGCCTATTTCTCCAGAGAACACGACCTCACAAAAAAGGTGATCGAAGAATTCAACAAGACATATAAACCCAGGAACTGACACACACAGTGACATCGAATTGAAAAAGACACTCAAAGAAATAGCATCTCTCGTAGGTGGAGAAGTCCTCGGGAACCCCAGGACAGTTATCACAAATATCAGGGGTATCGATGAAGCCGGCAAAGGGGATCTGACATTCATCGCCAACCCCAGATATTTGAAAAAAATCGAGACCACCAGGGCATCCGCGATTCTGGTTTCACCGGGCACGAAAGGTGTAAACAAGAATCTGGTCGTCGTGAAAGATCCTTACGTATCCCTGGGCAAGATTCTCAGCCTCTTCTATCCCGAGGAACACGCCCCGCCAAAACATGCAGGTCTCCCGTATATCGAGAAGGGAGCGGTCGTTTCGAAGGATGCCACAATCTATCCCGGTGTCTTCATCGGTGAGGGGGCAAAGGTCGAG
>VGTB01000088.1 GCA_016874835.1 Deltaproteobacteria bacterium
ACGGATTCGAAGAGCCTGTGAATTTCATCTTTGAAAAGAAGTCCCACCACACCTGCAGGTATTGTTCCTATAACGATCAGAAATGCCCATTTTCTGCGCGTGTGCATTTCTTCTCTCCCGTTGCGATGGCCTGGATTGGCAGACCATGTTCCCGGCGTCAATGACCGCAGAATATCGATCAGGTCTTTTCTGAAAAAAAAGATAACGGCGGATAAGGTTCCGAGATGAAGTGTCACGTCGAAAAAGACACCGGGTTGCTGGAATCCTTTCATAAGGCTCTGTGCAATGACCAGGTGGCCCGAACTGCTCACCGGCAGAAACTCGGTCAGCCCCTGAATAATTCCCAGTATGACAGCTTCCCAGAAGTTCAAGAAATCTCCTTTTCGAAGGTCTGAATAAACCCTTTTTCAGCGGCAGTGTACTGTTCGAAATTCCGGATTATGATATTGCGGACATTCTCTATAAGTTCGTGACGATTTTCTATAGAGAATCCAGTCACATCGACAGGTTTGTCTATCACCATGGTGATTTTCCCCGGTCTAATACGTAAGGATCGCTTCTGCATGATCTTCTCTGCCCCGATAATGGTTATCGGAACGATGGGTACACCTGACATAATAGCCAAATAAAACATGCCCTGTTTAAATGGCTTTATTTTCCCGTCTTTACTTCTCGTTCCTTCCGGAAAGGACATCACCGATTTCCCTTCACTGATTTTTTGAGCTGCCTTGTCTATACTCATCATGGCTCTTTCACGGTTCTGTCTGTCGATCTCTATGTATCCCGCATTTCTCATTGCCGAACCGAAGAGAGGTATTGTGAAGAGCTCTTTTTTGACGATCCAGCGAAACTGGCCGGGGATGTAGGAGAGAACGATAAGAATATCAAAATCACTTTGATGATTCGCCATGAATATCTGCGGCTTACCAAACAAAATATTTTCCCTCCCGATTACATCTACCTTCGTGTTGGTAAGGGTAAGAAGCATATGTGCCCATATTTTGGCAACTTTGTGTATCGTATTTTCGTTTGGCGTAATATATGCGAAGGCAACAGCACACCCTGACATGAATGCGGTGACGACTATACCGGCAACGACAAAAAGCAGGGAACGAAACATGCAATAATCCTTAATATCATCGATAACTTTTATGTATTATCTTAGAATTTTTACTTGATAATACCTGCGAAGTCAATATGGAATGTACCGTCATGCCTTCATTCCGAGAAAAGCATTGACAAAATATAATCATGGTAATAGCATAATTTGATAAGGGAAAAGTCTCTCCGGAGAGATACCACATGGTCGAGAGGGGGGTAGATGTCAATTCCCCCTTTAGCAATCTGAGAGAATGTGACACATGACGAAGATAGTTGAGAGAAAGAGAGTGTTAGAAATTATCAAAAAATTTTCCGACGCAAAGGTTCTGGTTGTCGGCGATCTCATGGTAGACCACTTTATCTGGGGCAGGGTGTCAAGGATCTCTCCAGAGGCGCCTGTTCCCGTTGTGGAGGTGCAGTCAGATAATTTTATGCTGGGTGGCAGCGGGAATGTGTTGAATAACATTCATTCCCTCGGTGGTAAGGTGTATGGAACAGGGGTTGTGGGGAATGACGAGATGGGGCAAAAGCTGAGAGAAGAATTCCGCAAGAGACGAATTGATACTGACGGGATTGTGGTAGAGGATAACCGTCCCACAACACTGAAGACGAGGATCGTGGCGCACAGTCAGCAGGTGGTGAGATTCGATCGGGAAAACCGGAAGCCGATCACGCCGGCGAGCGTGGGGAAGATGATCGAATATGCGGCAAAACTGCGGGATGATTTAGGGGCGATCGTGATATCGGATTACAACAAAGGGGTTATCAGTAAACCCCTTTTGGACGGCATACGCGGGATAGTTGCCGGAAGCAGCATTAAGGTGTGCGTGGACCCGAAGCAGAACGATTTTTCCCTCTATCATGATTTTGATATTATCACTCCCAATCATCACGAAGCCGGGCGTGCTGCCGGTACGGAGATCGTGGACGGGCATGATGTCGTCAGAACGGGGAGGATTATCCTTGATCGTTTTCGTTTCAAGGCACTTTTGATTACCCGCGGTGAAGAGGGGATGAATCTTTTTGAGAGGGACGGAGAAACCACCCATACTGTGTTTCCCGCACAGGCGAGAGAGGTATATGATGTAACTGGTGCAGGTGATACGGTCATCGGGGTCTTTGCCCTCTCGGTAGCATCCGGCGCGACATTGAGAGAAGCGGCGGTTCTGGCGAATCATGCAGCCGGGATTGTTGTGGGAAAGGTGGGAACGGCGACAATTACTCAGGATGAACTGAGAAAAGTGTTATGAGCACGCCTCGTCCCGCCGAAGCAGTCAAGTTGATAACGAGTATTTTTTCCTCCCATGTGGGTATACTTAAAGATGTGCTTCACATACTATCAGTGCACTACGGGGGCATTGATTTCCTCAGCGCCAAGATGCCCTTTCACTACACCGATTACTATGCGGATGAGATGGGATCATCTCTGGAAAGGCGTTTCGCAAGCTTTGATACATTGATTCGCCCCGAATCCTTACCCGATATCAAATTGTTCGCGAATTCGATAGAAGAGAAGTTTTCATTGAGTGGGAAAAGGCGTGTGAATATTGATCCCGGTTATGTGTCGGATGCCCATCTAATCCTCGCGACAGGCAAGGCCTACAGTCACCGTCCTTATTTGAGAGACGGCATTTATGCAGATCTCACTCTGGTTTTTAGGAGCAAGACATTTCAGCCCCTCGCGTGGACTTACCCCGATTACAGAGAGACACATGTGATCAATGTGTTCAATATGCTGAGGGCGAAATATCTCGCTCAGCTGAAACACTGATATGCCATGAAAGCTCTGGAATACATGCGGCGGATTCATCCCGGATCTGCCCCGAAAGCTCGAGTTCGCATGAGCGGGCAAATGTGACGGGTTGTTCTATGAGGATCAAGAATCTCCCGCAGGGTGCTTGAGGGAATTCACCTTTACTGTGGCATCGAACGTTTCGTACATTCTGTTTCAGAAAGAACTGAGAATTCACAATTTCTCACGTTACGAGAATGATTGTTTGGCATGAGGAGCATGGAATGATTAAAAGCATGACCGGTTACGGAAGAGCAGAATCAGTGGTGAGCGGAAGAAAATATACTGTGGAAGTGAAATCTCTCAATCATCGCTATCTCGAAATCGCCCTTCGCCTTCCCACTGTCCTTTCTCCTCTCGAAATAGAGATCAGGAAAAGAATTGGCGGTAGATTTGCTCGTGGAAGGATTGATGCGAACATTAAATTTGAATCTGAAAATAAGAATGACGGAGGAGTTGGATACGAGTTGAATGTGCCGCTCGTGCGGAATTATTATGCATTGCTTGATCGATTAAGAAACGAGCTGAATCTCGAGGAGAGAATTACGTTGAATATGATGGCTGCCTTCAGAGACGCCTTTGTGTTTACAGAACAAAGTTTTGACATGTCTGTCATCTGGGAAGAATTGAAAGATGTGCTCGACGGAGCAATTGCCGCCCTGATGGAAATGCGTGAAAAAGAGGGAGAAGCCCTCTATAAGGATTTGATTGTGAGGATGGAGCTGATCGCAAATTATGTCGATGATGTCGCCTCCCGGGCGCCTCAGGTGGTACAGGAGTATCAGCGGAGACTCCATGAGCGGATAAGGGAAATTGCCGGTGGCGTGGTGATCGACGATGTTCGCTTGAGTCAGGAAATAGTCATTATGGCAGAGAGAAGCGATATCACGGAGGAAATAATCCGGCTCAAGAGTCATATATCCCAGTTTCATGGTCTTTTAAAGAGTAACGATGCGGTTGGAAGGAATATCGATTTTTTGATACAGGAGATGAACAGGGAGATTAATACAATAGGTTCAAAGAGCAGCGATGCAGAAATCTCCAGGAAAGTCGTCGACATCAAGAGTGAGCTGGCGAGAGTAAGAGAGCAGGTACAGAACATTGAGTAGCGAACAGATTGGTAAGACACACGGATTTTATATTGTTGTTTCGGCGCCTTCTGGTACAGGGAAGACTTCTATATTACGGGAAGTGATAAAGAAATATCCGAACATGCTTTTTTCCGTGTCGTATACGACGCGACCACCGCGCCCAGGTGAAAAAGAGGGGAAGGATTACTGCTTTATATCCGAGGAAGACTTCAGGGAACGGATATTCCGTGGAGAATTCGCTGAATGGGTGGAAAATTACGGCTATCTTTATGGAACACATGCACTGACAATGAAGAAATATTTGGAAGAAGGGTATGATCTTATACTCGACATAGAGCCACGAGGTGCAAAAAAATTGAAGGAATATTATTCAGGTGGTGTGTTTGTGTTCATTCTACCTCCCTCTTTGGGTGAATTGAAGAAACGATTATCCCGAAGGGGATTCGAGAGCGAACGCATGGTGGACAAAAGAATGTATAAAGCTCTGGATGAACTTGGGGAATTTGTATGGTATGATTACATTATATTGAATGACAAGCTCGATACGGCCGTGAATGCCCTGAGTTCGATCTATGTGGCGGAAAAGTGCAAAAGGGAAAGGTTAGAGAATAAAATACGGGATCTATTCCTGTGATGTGATATGCGATGAGGAAATGTGGAGACGTTCTTCGGGTATCATTCTCACGCCGTGATAAAACAATGCGATGCACGTGAAGAATGCCCCCGAAATACGACCATGGCTCGATAATGATGAGAAGTTACTTTTGTGGGTATTTTATATATTTGTAGGAGGTCTATGAACATATGGCAAGGATCACTGTTGAAGATTCTCTTAATATGGTGAAGAACAGATTTGCCCTGGTTTTGTTGACGGTAAAAAGGGCAAGGCAGCTCTTGAAAGGTTCACATACACTCACGGACGTCAAGAATAACAGGGAGATTGTTGCTGCACTGAGGGAGATTGCCGCGGGGAAAGTAACATTCGCGAATCCCGAATTTTTGCAGGGCATTAAAGTGGATTATACACATATGTTGGATGATACAGAATTCGTGGATGACGAGGAATACCTTGAGTAGAAACTCCCGTGAGATGATTATTTTTGCCCTCGACGAGAACAAAAGCTTAGAAGATGCCATGTCATGGGTTGAATGTCTCAGGGATCATGTCGGCATGTTCAAGGTGGGAAAGGAATCCTATACACTGTACGGTCCCCGAATTGTTGAAGAGATCAGGGGAAAGGGCGGGAAGGTTTTTCTCGATCTGAAGTTTCACGACATCCCCAATACAGCCGCCGCTGCAGCCTCGGCTGCGGTAAAATTGGGTGTATCGATGTTTAACATTCACGCGCTCGGCGGGAGGAGAATGATGGCAGAAACTGTGTCAGCTGTGAAAAAGACGGTTAAGGACTATGATCTGCCCATGCCCGTAATTCTTGCCGTTACCGTGTTGACGAGTTTGAATGATGGTGATCTCGAGGGACTGGGATTTAAATACCCGGCGGGTGAACTCGCATTACATTTGGCGAAAGTTGCGAAAGAAGCCGGCATTCCCGGAGTTGTTGCATCAGCGCAGGATATTGAGAACATCAGAACGTCATGCGGCAGGGATTTTCTCATTGTCACCCCTGGTATCAGGGATTCAGAGGGAAACGATGATCAGAAAAGGGTATCAACAGTGAAAAACGCCGTCATCCGGGGTGCCGACTATATTGTGGTGGGGAGACCTATCAGGCTCGCCGAGGATCCTGTTCGCAAGGCTGAAGAAATTACGAAACAGATATCTGAAGCACTTGCAATTAAGCAAAAAGTAATATAATATTACATAAATTTATCCCTTTATGTTCATTGTCATAGACGGTATCTCTTAAGGGACGGGATGATGTTGCCGGAGCAATGCCATGGAGGTAATTTTTGGAATCAATCCTCTCATAGAGGCGCTCAGACGCAATGATGAGAAGATCAGAAAAATCGTCATTGCCAGAGGAAGGGGAGGGGACCCCGTAAAAAGAATTTTGAGTCTGGCAGCGCAGCGAGGGGTTCCGGTCGAATTCGAGGATAAAAAGTTTCTGGACAGGAAGGTAGACCAGAAATCCCATCAAGGCGTTATCGGCTATCGCGGTGGATTCAATTATGCAGGCCTCGACGACATTATCGCAAATCGTCACGGAGATTTCGACAACAGTTTAGTCCTCATTCTTGATGGTATTACTGATCCTCAAAATCTTGGTTCGCTGATAAGAACGGCTCATTGTTATGGCGCGAACGGTGTGATAATTCCCGAAAGACGTTCAGCATCTGTGACCGCTGCGGTCATAAAATCATCTGCGGGAGCTGTTTTCTATACCCCTGTGGCGAAAGTGATTAATGTATCCGACACTATTGAGTATCTGAAGGGAAGAGGATTCTGGATTTATGGTACTGATCCAGAACATGGTAAGAATATCAACGACTTTGAATATAATAATCACGTTTGTCTCATCATGGGAAGCGAGGGGAAGGGAATGAGGCCTCTCATAAAACAAAAGTGTGACTTCCTTGTTTCGATCCCGATGAGGGGGGTGATCGGTTCCCTGAATGTTTCAGTTGCGGCGGGAATTATCCTGCACGAAATACTGAAGGAATGGAGAACGACTTGAAGATATGAAAAGAGAGGATAGGTGTAATTATGGCAGTATTCGTATGGGAAGCCGAGACAAAAAAAGGTGAGGTAAAAAAGGGAGAGCTTGATGTTCCCGATGAGGCTACCCTGAGGGGTCTCCTCCGTCGTCAGGGCTATAAATCAATCACCGTAAAGAAAAAGCCCAAGGAACTTTCAGAATATCTTCCTTTTCTCAAAGGAAAAGTAAAAGAAAAAGATATAGTTGTTTTTTCCCGGATATTTGCCACCATGATCAATGCTGGTCTGCCCCTTATCCAGTGCCTCGACTTGCTCGCCACGCAGGAGCAGAATAAGACCTTTGCCAAAATTATTTCGACGATAAAGGAAGACATTGAAGGCGGGTCAACTTTATATGACGCGTTGAAAAAATATCCGAATGTGTTTGATGAATTGTTCGTGAATCTCGTGGCAGCCGGTGAGAGCGGCGGTATTCTTGACGTAATTCTCAATCGTCTCTCAAGTTACATGGAAAAAGCGGCGAAATTAAAAAGCAAGGTGAAGGGAGCGATGACGTATCCGGCGAGTGTTCTCGTCATCTCCGTCGGTGTTGTGTCTCTCTTGCTGCTTAAGGTAATTCCCGTTTTTCAGAAGATGTTTGAGGGTATGGGTGGTGAATTGCCGGCGCCCACGCAGTTCCTCGTCAATGCCAGTGCGTTTATGCAAAGTTACTTCCTCTATATGATCGGCGGAGTTGTTGCTGTCGTATTCGCCTTTCGCAGATATTACCGCACGGAGAAGGGCAGACTCACCGTTGATGCTCTGGTGTTGAAGTCACCGGTCTTCGGACCGCTGCTTAAAAAAGTCGCCGTGGCAAAATTTACCCGGACCCTGGCAACCATGATGAGCAGCGGTGTCCCCATTCTGGAAGGACTGAGTATCGTGAGCAAAACCGCCGGAAATGTGATTATTGAGAATGCAATAATGAAAACAAGGCAGAGTATCAGCGAGGGGAGAACCATCGCTGAACCGCTGGCAGAAACCGACATCTTCCCTCCGATGGTGGTACAAATGATCGCTGTGGGTGAAGCGACGGGCGCACTGGATGCGATGCTGGCGAAAATCGCGGACTTTTATGATGATGAGGTCGATGCGGCGGTAGCGGCAATGACTTCATTGCTCGAGCCTTTTATGATGGTGTTCCTCGGCGGAGTTGTGGGGGGAATGATCGTGGCCATGTATCTCCCCATTTTCAAGATGGCGTCCGTCGTTGGCGGGTAACATGTAAAACCGCTATGTAACGTAAAATACCTCTGCGATGGATTTTATATCCTTGGTGAGAGATGACCTGGGGGAGTTTCTGGAAACCTTCAAAGACATGGTCGGGATGGCGCGATTTGAACGCGCGACTCCTGCGTCCCGAACGCAGTGCCCTACCGGACTGGGCCACATCCCGACTCGGTGGGGAGGATATAAAATTTGGTATTAAATGTCTATAAGTATTTTCATGAGATCTGTGTGTGAGTGAGTACAGACAGTGATAATCTATGATTTGAGATGTGAGAATAACCACAAATTTGAAGGATGGTTCCAAGACAGAAGCGCTTATGAAGGCCAGAAGTCGCAGAAGCTTATAAACTGTCCTGTATGTGGATGCTCGGATGTGGAGATGGTCCCGTCTTCGATTGCAATTATGGGAAGGGATATCAAATCTTCCGGCAGGGGAAACAATAAAGAATTATCCCTGCCGAAGGCCCTCAAGGTGTTTCATGAGTACATCAAAAATAACTTCGATAATGTCGGTGATAAATTTGCCGAAGTTGCCTTGAGAATACATCGTGGTGAAGAGGAAGGTAGAAACATAAGAGGGACTACAACCGAGAGCGAAGAGGTAACCCTCAAGGATGAAGGCGTTCAATTCTTCAAAATTCCTATGCCGAAATTTGACAGTTGATATTCCCATAGACCCTTACTTAACATGAAGCCAGCAGTCTGACCCTTTCATTAAATCACCATGCAAAGAATGTATAAAAGTATTTTAGATTCCATCGGGAACACACCGCTTGTTGAAATCCGCAGGTTAAACCCCAGCCAGAAAGTCAAAATTTTCGCCAAACTCGAGAGTTTTAATCCTGGAGGATCTATTAAGGACAGGATAGCCCTCTATATGATCAATGAAGCGGAAAAGAGGGGTGAATTATCGAAAGACAAAATTGTCTTGGAAGCGACGAGCGGGAATACGGGAATAGGATTGGCCCTCGTTGCGGCGGCAAAGGGGTATCGATTATGTCTGGCCATGTCCGAGTCTGCCAGCGAAGAGAGAAAAAAGATTCTCAAGGCTATGGGGGCGGAACTGTACTTTACTCCAGCCAATCTCGGTACTGACGGTGCCATAGAAGTGGTCTACAACATGATGCTTGAAAACCCTGAGAGGTACTTCGGAACAGACCAGTTTAACAATCCCGATAATATGATGGCTCATTATCACGGTACCGGTGAAGAAATATGGCAGCAGACAGGAGGTACCGTGACTATGGTGGTAGCGACTTTGGGGACCACAGGTACCGCCATGGGGATATCGCAACGGCTGAAGAAATATAATCCTGATGTAAAAATAATCGGAGTGGAGCCATATCTTCAACATAAAATTCAGGGCTTAAAGAATATGAAGGAATCATACAGGCCTGGAATATTTGATAAGAACTGGCTGGATGAAAAGGTAAATATTCTTGATGAAGATGCTTTTGAAATGGCGAGGAGACTCGCCCAGGAAGAAGGTATTTTCGCGGGGATGAGTTCCGGGGCTGCCATGCACGTGGCCGGACAGAAAGCCAGGGAAATGGAAGAAGGTGTGATCGTGGTGATATTCCCTGACGGTGGAGAACGGTATCTCAGTACGGAACTGTTCACTGATAAAGAAGAATCCACCCTTCGCCTGTATAATACGTTGACCAGAGAGAAGACATTCTTCAAGCCGATAAATCCCAATGAAATCCTCATGCACACG
>VGTB01000089.1 GCA_016874835.1 Deltaproteobacteria bacterium
CGGCGTCGAAAAAATCTACGACGTCCAGGTGGACGCCATCACCAAGGGCGGGAAGATGATCCAGGCGGTTCCCATTAAACCCAACGATTTAATTGTTGTACCGGAGAGTTTCTTTTAGCCATGCAGATATACGACAAGCAGATAGACCTTCATGAATACCTGCGCATAATCATGAAGCACAGGTGGACGATACTCACGGTGTTCGCCGTGATCGTGATCAGTGTGGTCATCTATTCCTTCACGGCAACCCCCATTTACAGGGCAACGACCCGCCTGATCATCGAGAAGGAAACCCCCAAGGTCGTTTCCGTGCAGGAGGTTATGTCCGTCGATTCATCGGGGACCGACTACTACCAGACGCAGTACAAGATCATCGAAAGCCGGGCCGTAGCCAGAGAGGTCATCAAACGCCTCAAACTTGATGAGAACGAAGAATTCGTCCCGAAACGAAAGGATAACTTTATCGCCGCAATCTGGTATTCCATCACCGACTCCATCGCCTACCTGCGGTCACTCCTGAAGACCGAAAAGCCGCAGGACGCTGATGAGTCCATCCTCTACGAGGAAAATTCACCTCTCATCACCCAGTTCATCAAGCGCATCGAGGTAAAACCGATACGGAACAGCCGCCTCGTCGATGTGAGTTTTGAGGCCAAGGATCCCCTGATGTCCGCCAAGATTGCGAACGGCATCGCCCGGTCCTACATTGACCTCAGCCTGCAAACGAAGCTCAAGGCCACCCAGGACGCCGTCTCCTGGCTGAACAGCCAGGTGGAACTGGAACGCAAGAAGGTTGAGGCAGCGGAACAGGCCCTTCTCAAGTACAAAGAGCAGCACGGCATCATCACCGACTTCACGAGCAATGTGGAAACCATCACGGCCCAGAAGCTGGCCGAGCTGAACAAACAGGTGGTCGAGTCCGAGGCAAAGCGTGTGGAGGCGGAGACCCGTTACCGGCAGGCGTCAGCGCTGGAAAAAACACCGGAAATGCTTGATTCCGTGCCCGAGGTTCTGAGCAACCTGCTGATCCAGGAGATAAAAAAACAGGAAGTTGAGCTCTTTAAAAGGCGTTCCGAACTCTCCAAGAAATACGGACAGAACCACCCCCAGATCATCGCCCTCAATAAGGAGCTGGATACCCTCCATGCGAGCAAACTCAGGGAAGTGAAACGCGTCGTCAGCGCCCTGTATAACGAGTACCGTGTGGCATCGGCCCGGGAGCAGTCCCTGAAGGCATCACTGGGCCGCCAGAAGGGCGAGAGTCTCAGTCTCAACCAGAAAGCCATAGACTACAGCGTCCTGAAACGGGATGCGGAATCGGCGAAAGAAATGTACGACCTCCTCATCAAGCGTTTCAAGGAGGCGTCCCTCACGGAAGACATCAAGACGGGGAACATCAGGGTCGTGGACCCGGCGGAAGTTCCCAAATCGCCGGTGAAACCGAAAAAGACCCAGAATATTCTCCTTGCCCTCGTCGTGGGGCTCTCCCTGGGTGTGGGTCTCGCCTTTTTCCTGGAATACCTGGACAATACGGTAAAAACACCGGAGGAGATAAAACATTACTTCAATATCCCCTTCCTGGGCCCCATCCCGGCCATTGCATCGGACCAGGGAGACGGCAATCCGGGCAACCCCGTCGTGAGAAAACCCGAGGAGGATCTCGTCACCATCAACTTGCCGAAATCATCCGCCAGTGAGTCCTACCGGGGCATCCGGACGAGCATCCAGTTCTCTTCCGCCAACTCCACACCCCGGGTTATACTGGTCAGCAGTTCGGGACCCGCTGAAGGAAAAACAATCACGGCAGCGAACCTGGCGATCACCATGGCCCAGGCGGGAAATAAGGTGGCGATTCTGGATTGCGATATGCGCAGACCCAGGATCCACAGGCTTTTCAATATCGTGAAAGACAGGGGTCTTTCCAACGTTCTGGTCGGCAACTGCGAGGTCCATGAGGCCATCCTGCATACGGAAGTTCCGAACGTCGATATCATCCCCTCCGGTCCCATACCGCCCAATCCTTCGGAGATCTTAGGCTCCCCGCAGATGGTTTCGCTCGTGGAACACCTCAAGAACGACTACGAACGCATCATCATTGATTCTCCCCCCATCTCGGCGGTCACCGACGCCGTCATCCTGTCGCAATATGTGGACGGAGTTCTTCTGGTCATCCGGGCCGGTGAGACACCCCGCGAAATCGTGAGAAACGGGATCAGCCAGCTCCAGTCGGTGAATGCCCGCATCCTGGGCGCCGTTCTGAATGACGTGGAGATGGGACGGGACACGTATTACTACTATCAGTATTATTACTACTACTACGGAGAAGACGGAGAGCGCAGGAGAAAGGTACGTCCGGAAGAAAGACTGAGAGAAGGCTACAAGGATATGGCACAGACGGCCATCCTGTATGGCGGGAAGCTGAAAGAGAAGCTGAGCAGCGTGCGCAAAGGCATCAAAGAGCGATCTCAAAAGCGTTCCGGATGAGCTCCACCCTGTTCCCCGCGGGGAGCATTTTTACCGCCACGACGTCGAACCGTGCATCACAGGGATAGAGACCCTTTTCTTTGAGATAGGCGAGCGACATCCGGGAGACCTTCCTCTGTTTGTTCGTACCCACGGCACTCTGGGGATCACCGAAGCTCTCCGAGCGCCGGCACTTGACCTCCACAAAGACAACCGTATTGCCGTCTTTTGCCACAATATCGATCTCTCCCCACCGGGACCGGTAATTCCGCTCAATGATCCGATAACCCCTGCTTTCCAAATAGCGAGCGGCGATCTCCTCGCCTTTTTTTCCCGTCTGCATCCTGCCGGAACTTTTCATTGGGAAATCACTCTGCTTTTTCATAGGTGCATAATCCAAACAGTCATTGCGGTGAGTCGAAAGCCCCGAGCGAGGCGTGGGATGAAACACAGCAATATCGTAACGAAAAAAAATAGGGCGCTGTCCCTAGTTTTTGAAGAGGGTGGGCTGGAGGGATTCCTTTTCTCTTACCCGGAAGGACTTCCGGTGGATCTTGCAGCGCCCGTGGAGTTCAATGGCCCGCCGGTGCTCCGCAGTGCCATAGCCCTTGTTCTTCACGAAATTGTACTGGGGAAACTGACGGTGGTAGATTTCCATGATCCTGTCCCGGGAAACCTTGGCGATGATGGAGGCGGAAGCCACGGAGATACTCCGGGAATCGCCGCGGACAATGGTTTCCTGGGGTATGGAAACGAAGATGCGATGGGTCCCGTCAATGAGGAGATAGTCCGGTTTCAAGGAAAGATCGGACACGGCCTCCCGCATGGAAACGAGTGTCGCCTGAAAGATATTGAGGGCATCGATCACGGGAACCTCAACGACACTCAGCCCTATCGCCAGGGCGTCTTTCCTGATGACCTCGTATAACCCTTCCCTTTTCTTTGCCGATAATTTCTTTGAATCGGTAATGTCGGGATTTGCGTAATCGGGGGGAAGAATCACGGCTGCCGCAACAACGGGACCCGCGAGAGGTCCCCGACCCGCCTCATCAATTCCAGCTACTGCTCTATAACCGCGTTGATGGGCACGCCGCTCGAAGCTGTTCATCTACTTCCCTATTTCTTTGATTCGCGCCTTCTTTCCCCTGAGTTTCCGCAGATAATACAGGCGGGACCGCCGCACCCTGCCGCGGTTGACCACTTCGATCCTGTCGATAACGGGTGAATGAAGGGGAAACGTCCGTTCCACTCCCACACCGTAGGATATTTTCCTCACCGTGAAACTCGCACGGCTGTCTCCCCGTTTCTTCCGGATGACAACGCCTTCAAACGCCTGAAGTCTCTGTTTCTGACCCTCTATGATCCTTACGTGTACCCTTATCGTATCACCCGGCCGGAAGTCGGGAATATCTCCTCTCATCTGCTCCTTTTCGAGCATTTCCATGATATTCATTGTAAAATTACCTCCCCGTCCTCGCAACTTTCCTTCAATAAGTATAATAATCTATCAAGCCATAATTTGATTTAAAAAAAGTAGCCTGTTCCCTTTTTACCTTTTTATTTCCTCGAGCATCTTTTTATCTTCTTCCGAGAGATCCGCGTTCTCCAGCAGGTCCGGCCGTCTTATCAGCGTCCTCCTGAGGGATTCTCTCCTTCGCCACTCCTGAATCTCCCGGTGATTTCCCGAAAGCAGCACCTCCGGAACCTTCCAGTCCCGGTAAACCGCAGGACGGGTATAATGGGGATGCTCCAGAAGCCCCGTGGAAAAAGAATCCGACGACGCCGATTCGTAATTCCCCAGAACCCCCGGGATCAAACGGGAAACCGTGTCGATCACAACCATGGCCGACAGTTCCCCTCCCGTCATCACGAAGTCGCCTAAGGAAACTTCCCGGTTAACCAGGTACTGTCTCACCCTCTCATCCACGCCCTCATAATGGCCGCAGATGAGGACGACACGGGAGTATGACGCAATTTCCTCGGCGAGCTTCTGGTTGAACTTTTCCCCCTGGGGAGTGAGCAGAACCACCAGGACATTATCCCCAGCCGGTATCAGGGACGTGAGGGCCCTTTCAATAGGCTCCACCTTCATCACCATGCCGCCGCCGCCCCCGTAGGGAGCGTCATCGGTCACCCTGTGCTTATCCGGCGCATAGTCGCGGATGTTGTGAAGGTGAACTTCAACGAGTCCTTTCTCCAGGGCTTTTTTTATGATGCTGGAATCGAAGGGAGACGCAAACATCTCGGGAAAGATTGAGAGAATATCGAACCTGATCATGACCTTCTACAACCCTTCCAGTAACCTGACCACCATCCTCCCCCGGGCCGTGTCTATCTCACGAATCACATCGGTAATACCGGGAAGGAGAATCTCCCTTTCTCCCCCCGTACACACATATACGTCGTTGCTTCCCGTCGGGAAAACAGATTCAATCTTTCCTAAAACATGACCATCTTCCGTAACGACGGTAAGTCCGATAATATCCCTCCAGTAATACTCGTCTTCCGACAACTTTTTCAGTTTCTCCGACGGTATCAGTACCTCGGACCCCACCAGTGCCCCGGCAGTCTCCACATCCTCAACACCCTCAATGTCAAGGAAGAACGTCTTCCCCCTTGTCCTGATGCCTCTCAGACGAAGAGATTGAGTGTCGCCCTGATCCTTCCTGATGAAAATTTCTTCGAGGGTGGGGAGTATGTCGTCAGCATCCAGATACGATACCGCTTTGAGGCGTCCCCTGAGACCGCAGGTTTTCACAATCTTGCCAATTTCAAAGAACGTCATCGGTCTATTCGATAATCTCCAGAACCGCTCTCTTGCGCATTTTCGTTGACGCCGCACTCAAAATGGTTCTCATGGCCTTCGCTGTTCTTCCCTGCTTGCCGATCACTTTACCCAGGTCTTCTTTCGCGACCCTCAACTCTATCACAGAAGTCTGTTCGCCCAGCACCTCGGATACTTCCACCTGCTCAGGATTGTCAACCAACGACTGCGCTATGTACTTGATCAACTCTTTCATCGTCACAACCTCCAGCGATCATTTTTACATTGAGCCCTTTTCACGATATCGATTTCCACCACAAAACCACTCATGCACTGTTGGCATTCTTTTCCCATGAACGTCTCGATTTATGCTCCTGATGGTTTTCCTTTCTTCTCAAGCAATTGCGACACTGTTACACTCGGCACGGCTCCCTTTGAAAGCCATTCACGGATGCGATCTTCCTTCAGCACAACCTCAGCCGGATTTTTTCCCGGGTTATAACTGCCAACGATCTCCAGAAACCTGCCATCCCTTGGCGATGCAGAATCCGCAACCACAATCCTGTATAAGGGCCTCTTTTTTCCGCCGATACGCGTCAATCTTATCCTTACTGCCATTCCTGTTAGCGATCACCTCCTGAATTTCAATACTTTAGAATCCCTTGTCTCACTTCCAGCGTACCCGATACTTATCGGACTTCTTCGTGCTTTATATGAAGGAGTACTTCTAACACAATTCAATTTTTATTAAAAGGGTAATTTGCCCCTCCGCAGCATTTTCATTCCGTCTTTTGTGGTCATCTTCTTCATTATTTTTCTCATCTCAGCGTAATTCTTCAACAACACGTTCACATCCTGGACGGTGGTACCGCTCCCCTTCGCAATTCTCTTCCTTCTCTGCCCGTCGATAATCTGAAAATTCCTTCGCTCCTTCTTCGTCATGGAATCGATTATCGCGACTACCTTGACCAGTTCCTTTTCATCCGGACTGATATTTTTCAGCGCCTTGACCTTTCCGATCCCCGGGATCATTCCCATAATGTCCTGAAGAGACCCCATCGACCTGATCTGTGTCAGCTGATCCCGGAAATCCTCGAGGGTGAATTCGCTTTTCCTTATTTTCTTCTCTAACTCCCGTGCCCGCTTTTCATCGACCGCAACCTGCGCCTTCTCAACCAGGGTAAGGACATCCCCCATGCCCAGGATTCTCGATGCCATACGCTCGGGGTGACATACTTCCAGCGCATCCAATTTTTCGCCTACACCGATGTATTTGATGGGCTTCCCGATTACCGCCTTGAGTGACAGTGCCGCCCCGCCCCGGGCATCGCCATCCATTTTTGTCATGATCACGCCGTCAATACCCAGGAGATCATTGAACCTCCCGGCGACGTTTACGGCATCCTGTCCCGTCATGGCATCCGCGACAAGCAGAATTTCCGCGGGATTCACGGCGCCCTTGATCCGTTTCAATTCGTCCATCATCCGGTCGTCAATATGAAGTCTCCCCGCCGTGTCGATAATGAGTACGTCATACCCACCGCTCCGGGCCTCTTCCATTGCCCGAATACATATGCCAACGGGATCCGCGATATCGCCGGACGAGTAAATGCCCGTGCCCTCGACCTTCTCTCCCAGTATCCGGAGCTGCTCGATCGCCGCGGGCCTGTACACGTCCGAGGACACGAGGAAGACCCTGTGCCCCTGACCCACGAGAAGCCGGGCAAGTTTTACCGCCGTCGTGGTCTTTCCGCACCCCTGGAGACCAATTAGCATAAGGGGAGCCGGAAATCTCTGGGATAACTTCAGATGACTGCTCTTCCCGCCCAGGAGCTCCGCAAGCCTCTCATACACAATCTTCACGACCTGCTGGCCGGGTGTTATACTGTCAAGCACCTCATGACCGACCGCCCTCGCCCGGATATCCTCGATAAAATCCCTGACCACCTTGAAATTGACATCGGCCTCAAGAAGGGCCATGCGAATCTCCTTCAGGGCGGCGGCGATGTTTTCCTCATCAAGACGCCCTCTCTTCCTGAGTTTGCTGAAGATGCCTTCCAGTTTTTCCGTCAGATTTTCAAACATTATATTTGACTGCCTTCCGTCTCTTTCTCTTCCGACAACCGGTATTTCCTGTCACTCAGAACATTTTCTCAATCTCATTCGCGTGCGCTTTTCTTCTTGCGCACGACGCAATTGAGACCGCTGATCTTCCGGGATACCGCATCCGCCGCGGTGAGCGCCTGCTCCTGATTTTCAAAGCCGTCAAGAACGACACGGAACCACCTGCCCTTCCCGCGCAAATCCGTCTCTTCGATACGCGGCGTGTAGCCGAGACCTGTGATTCTTTTTGAAACTCTTTCCGCCTTTCCTTTCTCTCTATAGGAAACGACCTGCACCTGGTAGCTTCCCTTCCCGGTAGGCGTCCTGTTAGCTGAGGGTTCGTTTTCCCGGGACGATCGTACCCCGCCTTCTTTCACCGCATCCCCAGCGGGTGCAACGGGCGCTTTCTCAAAGGCCGCAACGGGAGGACTTTCCGGTGCGGTCTTCTCTAATATCTTCGTCTCACCCTTCTTTTTCGCCAGCGTGTCATAAAAAGTGAGATCCACTTTCTCGCCGTCTTTCCTGGAGGCTTCAACCGGCGGAGATCCCGTTGTCTGAGGGGTCTCCGTACTCTTTAACGTCCAGCCGGCCTTCTCCAGCATTGCATAGGGGATACCCCGGGCATATTTCTCCGGGTAGGCGTCCATATCCATACCGACCATTACTCCCAGGTAAAACGCAAAAAAGATCAGGGAGGATACCCCCAGGATCAAGAGAATCAATGCCCTTTTCCCGAGTTTCAGTTCAAAAATCCGAATATTTTTGGTCGTCATTGAATTCCCTTCGTTACGCCTACATTCTTTCCGGCGCGGACACTCCCAGCAATCTCAACGCGCTTCTCAATACGGAGAGAATCGACTTTATCAAAAAGAGCCTCGCCCGGCTCAGTTCCTCCTCATCGGACAGCACTTTATGTTTATTATAATAGCTATGAAAAAGCGCCGCAAGGTCGTTGAGGTAAAACGTGATGCGATGGGGTTCCAGGGCCACACACGCGCCTTCAACGACTTCCGGGAAACGGATGATGGTTTTGATAAGACTCAGTTCTTCCGGAAGTGCGAGCATTCCCGGATCGATCTCGTCATACCGGGGCACCCGATAACCCCGTTCATCGGCGTTGCGCAAAATACTGCAGATTCTCGCGTGGGCGTACTGGACGTAATACACCGGATTCTCATTCGATTGTTTTTTCGCGAGTTCCAGATCAAAATCCAGGTGGCTGTCGGACCTCCTCATGAGGAAGTTATACCGTGCAGCGTCCTTACCCACCTCATCCACGACTTCTCTCAACGTGACGAACTCTCCCGCCCGTGTGGACATCGCAACGGGTTTCCCATCCCGGAGAAGACTTACCAGTTGCACCAGGATGATCCTGAGGGTGTCTTTCCCGTAACCAAGGGCCTGAACCCCCGCAGCCATTCTCGGCATATAGCCGTGATGATCCGCCCCCCATATATCGATAACCGTATCGTATCCCCGGAGATACTTGCTTTGATGATAGGCGATGTCCGCGGCAAAGTACGTCGGGTCTCCATTTTTCCTGACCACCACCCTGTCTTTTTCATCCCCGAAATCGGTCGTCTTGAACCAGAGGGTCTCCCCGTCCCGGTAGATGAATTTCTTTGTCTCAAGCTCCGTAAGCAGGTTTGCAACTCCCTCGTTTTCGTATAGACTCTTCTCACTGTAGTAATTGTCAAACACCACGCCGAAGGCCCGCAGATCCTCCTTGATCCCATTCATGATGGCACCGGCGGCATACCCGGTGAAAACGGGGATGACCTCCTCCTCACTGCGGCCCCGGTACTGCTCACCGTATCTCTCGATCATGCCCCGGGCAAGTGCGCGAATGTAATCCCCCTGGTAACAGCCTTCGGGAAAGTCGATACGCTCTCCCAGCAACTCAAGATACCGGAGGAATACGGACTTCCCCAGTGTATGCATCTGGTTCCCCGTGTCATTGATATAGTATTCCCGGAAAACGGAAAATCCCGCCGCATCGAAGACATTCGCAATCACGTCACCGACCACCGCCCCCCGGGCGTGACCGACATGCAGAGGACCCGTCGGATTGGCGCTCACGAACTCAATATGGATTTTCTTGCCGCTCCCCATCTCTAAGGCGCCGTAAAGTTCCCCTTCCCGGTCCACATCCCGGAGCATGGCCGCCCACACATCCTCTCTTATGAAAAAGTTCAGAAAGCCGGGGCCGGCGATCTCGATCCTTTCCAGGAGACGGCCTTCATCATG
>VGTB01000090.1 GCA_016874835.1 Deltaproteobacteria bacterium
ATCAGCCTCCTCTTTGATGGCCACGGGAATCGCATCACGGAAGACAGGATCGTCAGTCTGGTGGAAAACCCCGTCCTGTCAATTACCGGAGGGGTGAAAGAAGAAGAATTTCCTTAAAGCGAATCTCTGATCACCTTTTTTACAATATCTTCGCCGATCGCATCTTCCTTCACGCTGAAGCCGATCAGCAGTGATAAATCACAGACGTTGTTTATTTTTCTTGGTATCCCCTCCGAGTATATGTAGATTTCGTCCAGGGCTTCAGGCGTAAAGACCTGATCGGGGCTGCGGCCCGCTTTCCCCATTCTGTAGGCGATGTACTTTAATGTTTCTTCATAATTGAGGGGATTCAGATGATATCTGATGGCAATCCTCTGGTCTAACTGCTTGAATTTCCTGATTATATCTTTCAATTCCGGTTGCCCGATAAACACGAAAGTCATGAGAAACTGATCGTTCAATTGAAAGTTTAAGAGCAAGCGGATTTCCTCGAAGGAATCAGTGTGGACAAGCTGGGCCTCATCGACAATAAGAAGGGTGTTCCTGTTCCTTTGCACGTTTTCCAGCAGTCGTTTGTTGAGGATATTGAGAATATCGGTTTTTGAATTCGTCTGAGGATTCAGGCCGAGCTGAAAAAGCACTTCCTTCAGGAAATCCAGCGGCTCAAGAGAAGGGTTTGTGATTAAACCGATCTCAAACTCTTTTTCGGAGAGCTGCTGGATGAAGACTCTACTCAGCAGGGTTTTACCGCTGCCTATCTCACCCGTGAGAAGGGCAGCCCCTTTTTTCCTGTTTACCGCGTAGACCAGCCGGACCAGTGCCTCCCTGTGTTCATGTGAATAGTACATGAACTCCGGGTCGGGCACGTTTTCGAATGGATATTTTTTAAAACCCCAGAAGTCTAAATACATTTCAGCAATCCTTCCACCGCCATAAATATTTCCGCGAAACAGAGTCTGTAATGGTAAGGGGAGAGCCTGTAGGGATCCCTGATGTCACCGTACTCTTCATTGTAATCCTGCGAAAAAGATTTGAGGAGATATACCTTACCCTCAGCTTCCGGATGTGTGTCAATAATTACTTTCTTGTGGAAATTCTCCATGACAGCTATGAGACCGGCCTCGGAAATCATGTCATCCGTGATAACTTTTGATATATGGCTGTCGCCATTAAATCCGAACTCATGTAACAGCTCAACCGCGAAGGGATCGGCAGGAGCCCCTTCCATGTCGATGATCGCGCCGGAAAGAACATCGACATCGGCTCTTCCCATTTTATCGAGCCTGCCTTTAAGGATTCTTTCCGCCATGAAGCTTCTGACGATGTTCGCAGTACACACAAATAAAATTTTCATTGAGAGAATGAATGATTCAGTTCATACGAAATAACAATGCAACCAAATACCATATAGAATCACCCATGGGCCGGCTGCCGGATCACCGTAAGAGCGCCATGAGAAGCCTTCTCCCCTCAAGAGTGAGACGGGTTAACCTCAGGTCGCAGGTTTTGTCGATTTCATGGGTTGACGTTACCTGTATCTTTATCTGGTGCGTAATACCCATCCATGCCTGTTTCAACTCTTCCCTGAAGGTGTCATGGTAGGTTTCATTGAGTAAGGATGTGAAATTATTCCCTATGAGCTTGTCCCTCGGCATTCCTGTAAACTCAAGCACCCTCTCGGTGACGCCTTCAATGATCCCCTCATTATTGAGGATAAAACCTATCTCCTCTTTATACAGGTTCTCTACCAGTTCGTCTCTTTTTTCCTTCATTTGGGCATAGGCGGTTCCCAGTTGTTTGTTTGCCTCTTCGAGTTCCGAGATGTGTTTTTCAACTTCCGCGTGAAGCATCGCATTTTCCAGAGCAAAGCCCGCCTCGGTCAACATTATGGAGAGGAACCTTTCATCGTCGTCATCAAATATCCGGCCGGTGTCTTTCGCGGCCAGGTTCAAAATTGCACATACTTTGTTTTTAATAACGATCGGCATACTGATGAAAGACGGAGTTCCATATTTCGGATCGTTCGCCTTGAGAGTCCTCGGGTCGTTTTCAATGTTTTCGATAAGAAGGGGTTTCTTGTCCGTGAAGACCGTTTTCACTACCGATTCATCGATATCAATGAAGGGCTCTTTTTGAATGTCTCTCTCGATTCCTTGAGTGGCCACAATGCGGAACCGCCGGGAAGGTGCATCGACAAGGAACACTGAGCCGATCTGCGCATGGGTGACCGCCATTGCCCTGTCTAAAAGATAATGGATGAGATTATCAAAGTTCAGGCTTTTCCCGGCAAATTCCACCAGTTCCCTGATGGCAATCAACTCGAGCGTTTTCTGGCTCAACTCGCTCGCAGTCTGATCGAGTTTTTCCATATATGAGTTAAACGACGTAGAGATGTCCCTCAGTTCTTCCACATCTTTGTGGAAATCCTCTGAAATGGGGCTGCTTTCTCCTGCCTGTTTTAGTGCTTTGGCGACGCTGGAGATTTGGTCAAAGATTTGCCGGAGGATGACCATGCCGGCCAGTATCAGAAGGACAATGGTGGCAAAAAGCAAAAGGTGAGAAAATTCAAGGTGATAATCACCCTGATAGAAAATGTATGAGATGATCAGTAACGGCAGGGCGAAAATGAGTGCTTCAACAATGATGAGTTTATAGCGTATGCTCTGGGTCCTGGGCCTTTCTCTTTCAGAAAGAGGTGCTGCCATGATGCGCTTCCCTGCGGGTTGATCTCTTCAATCGTGATACATAGATAATTCTAAATATCTTAAATGTCAATGTTTTTATTCTGCCTTGTTTTTATTCTACCTCTTCTACATGACGGGAAGAACGTCATCCATAGTAAATAAGTTTGCTCACAACGCAGGGGTGATCGATTTCAATAATTATGGGAGTTATCCTCTTCAATTCTTCGATATCCCATTTGTCGTCCGGCTTGAGGAGATTCAGCGCTTCCTCCTCGGATTCTGCCAGAATCACCGCCTCAGCCTGTAAATAGTTATCTCTGTACACATGCGGTTCATTGAACATTGACCAGCTGGAAAACTTTTTGCTGTGTCTCCAGATAAAGATTTTCATGGAAAATCAGCTCCCTTCACTACGACAATGCTTCTTTCCCCTCATCACCCCCACCGGTCATTTTATCCAGCGGTATCGTCAGGCCAAGAAGGGGTGCATGCTGCTGGGCGCCGTACACATCTGAGTCACCCACAGCACCCGAGGCTACCGGTCGCATGAGCGTAATTTTCACCGCCCATGCGGGATCGAAGTGTATGATCTTGATGATCCTGTCGGCAGGTATTCCATAGATACGGGAAATGAGTTCTTTTGTGAAAAACCCCGTCTCTTTTATGGATGTGTATTCTTTTTCCCGGTGAAATAGTATGTCGAGTGTGAGCTCGAAGGGACCGGAGTTTTTACTGCGGATTACGGAAGCGAGTTCCGTAAGGGGGATTTCGTTCACGGTGTTACCTCACGGATTTCTATGGGGAACTCTGATACGGGGTCATCGACACTCATGAGATGATAGATGTTGAACTCAAATACCTCGCCGCATGAAATATCGGAGGGACTGTACAGGAGGGCCAGATTACCCGCGGTGGAAATCCTCCCCGGATAGCTGTGGTGGAGAAGCATGCTCCGGATCCGGGCACACAGACCGTCCGCCTGCTCCTGGGCATCCGCCACGACTTCAATGACGACGCCTAATTCATGGCATACTGCATCTTTTTCCGGTTCCAGTGTGCCCATGACGCCGTTTTTCCCGTACACGTGGAAGAGGATGTTACCCGTACAGTCGTATTCGCTCATTATCTCCGTTTTGATTTCGTCAAAGACGGTGCCAAGACAACGAATGAGAACGGGATCTCTGATGCCGCAGATTGAAATGGTGCGAAACCCTACTGACTTCACCCCTTCGAGCTTGACGGTATATTTATCTGAAGGGTGGAATTGTGAGCCCGATACGCGGACACGGCCGCCGTCGATCTCTGCAAAGGTTGTCTCAGAAAGATCGAGTGTGCCGCCGGGGCCGGGTAAGAAGTATGGATCGGATTTTTCATACATGGTATGGGCGGCGGTGGAGACACGGGTAAATCTTCTCTTTTCGTTCAATGCCTCGAGTTCGAAATGGTTTCCGAAAAGTGTTCCCATCACGCAGTCACGGCCGCTCCCCGGTGATGCGGCGATGGCGGCGCATTCGAGGATCTTTCCCATATGGTATGCCAGTCCCGGTTGAAAGCCCATTTTTATCGCCGGTGCGGCGAATGGCACAGGATCGTAGCAGCGGCCGCAGAGAATGATCTGACATCCCATGTCCAGTGCTTTCGAAACCGGCTCGGCTCCCATCTGCGCGACTATGCGGACACACTTTTCTATTTCATGAGTGGTCACCGGGAGTGCGGGAGAGAGAGGGTCAATCCTGTCCTGATCCACGGCTTTTTGCACCGTGGTCTTCGCAATATCCGCGTATATGACGGCCATGCGGAAAGAGAGACCGTTTTCCGATGCTATTTCTCTTATGATTCCTTCGGTCCAGTTTACGTGAGGCCTGGCTCCGCAGCCTCCGGCGCTGCCAATAATGCAGGGGATGGATGTTGCGACAGCCGCCTTCACAATGAGGCCAAGATCGCGTTTCACGGCGGCTTTGGAGGTGAAGGATATTCCGGCACCGAGATAGTAAGGTCCGGGGTCCGTGCTCCCCGCGTCGACGGCGATAAGATGCGGCTTTTTCTCAATGCCTTTTTGAAAGGATTCTTCCGGGAACCCGTACCCTAAGATCGCCGTAGGTGAAAGCACTCTGAATATGTCATCGCCCATTGAAAATCAAAAACGACGTCCGAGATTTTTTGCCTTGTTGAGAGTTTTCTGGGAGATATAGGGCTGCCTCCTGGTGCCCGGTTTCACTATCTGTCCCAGGATCCTGTACCCTCCGTAGTGCAGCACCTGCCAGACGGTCTTTGCCGCTCCTCGACTTCCCGCAGATAAGAGATTGAACGGCCAGGGAGTGGTACAGGCGGTGATAATTGCAGCGGGCTTGCCGCTTTGTCGGGGAGAGGGAATCCCGCCGGGCCGTTCATCAAGAAATGCCGGGACGTTCCGGTCAAACAGAGTTTTTAGCTGGGCGCTCATGTTACCCCAGTGGGTCGGCGTACCGACGATGATGCCGTCGGCTTTCTTAATCTTCTGTCCGAGGGTGTGGGCATCGTCCCTGGGGAGTGCACATATCTTGTCCGGCCTGCATTTCATGCATGCAATACAGGGTTTCATCTTCAGGTCATACACATCGACCCAGTCAACTTTGTGCTTCTCAGAAACCCCGTCGGCAACGGCCCTGAGCAATGTGGCGACTATGCCTTTTTTATGAGGACTGCCGTTGAGTATGAGAATGTTCATTCCGTTATTTGATCAATCCCCTTTCCTGGGCGATTTTCATATAGGTTTCAATCACATTTTCAGGAGGTGTGTAACGGTCTTTTTCGTCTTTCCGGATCAGTGCGATGGCGCCGGCACCGCAGGTGGAAACACAAAGACCACAGCCGATGCAGCGGTCAAGGTTGATGTCGGCGACTTCTCCCTCCATGCGAACGGCATCCATCTGACACCTGTCGATGCAGACCTCGCAGCCGACGCACTTTTCCGTATCCACCTCCACGTAATAGTTCGTATGCACAAACGATGCGGGCTTCGGAAGTCTTTTGATGCTCTTCAGAATCTGGCAGCAATCACCGCAACAGAGGCAGATGTTAAAAATCTTTTGCGCGTTCGTGGGCTGGAGCACGAGCGCTTCCTCTTCTGCTTTCTCGAGAATCTGCAATGCTTCCTCCTGGCTGATTGACCGACCCATCCCGTTGCTTTCGTAGAAATACGCAGCGCTGGAAAAAACAAGACAGGCTTCTGTCAACTTGCCGCACCCTTCGCCTATTATACGGTGTTCCTTCCGACAGATACATGGTGCAACGACGATTTTTTTCTGACTTTCAATGAGTTTACGGGCCTCATCATAGGGCATCACAGTCCCCTGGCCTTCCAGGCTGGCTCCTATGGGTACTATCCTGAGTTGCTTGGTGTCCTGTTTGGCGAATGAATCAAGGAGATACGGGATGTACTCGTTCATGTCCCTGATCAGTTCTTCATTGAGATTGTTGACCTGAAATTCCCAGATGCCGATGACAAACTGGGCCGCCATGTAGGAGGGTCCGTCATCCCTGTCGGCGCGGCTGATCAATCCCTTGAGGGACATCCTGTGAAGCTTCTCAGCCAGTTCTGACGGTGCCTGGTTGAGGCGCTTCGCGATGCGTGCAACAGGTTCGTAAAACATTCGTAAATGACAGGCAATACCGGCTTCTTCTTCGGAGAACAGACGTTTGAGAATGCGGATTTCGACCCCGGATTCGGTGCGGGGAAATCCTGCGGGAAGGTTGTTCAGGTGTGCGGCTAACCTTTCGTAAACGTCGTTGATCATGTGTCTTTTCCTTCCTGGATTGAGAAATGGTTCATGGTCAGATTAAGTGTGGTGCGCAATGGAAACTAACCGCTTTCCCCTTAATCGTCAAGGATAATTTGAGCAATCTGAACGAAAAGAGACAGATGCGTCCTGTGTGTTTGCCATCTCACTTCCGGGGTTTTTTTCCGTCCCCGGTTACCGAAGATGAAAAAATATACTACCCATTTATGCGTTAAGTCTGGTATGAATATGCGAAAATGTGTCGATCCCGCACAGAGCAAAGGACCTTGAATCTACAAAAAGGGGAAGGCGCCGCCATGATTACGATCAACAGCTATATTCACCGAAGCGTCCTCTATGACATTATCCGCCGCTGGATGTATTGTGAGGTTTATCCCTCGGATGTTGATTTAATTACCAGGATAGTTCATTTCAATAACGTATATGTGTTCCGATACCTGAAAATATTAGCGGACAGGCTCTTTGGCGAAGTGCACCGGTGCGAATTTTCTGCGAGACCCGCTTTCATCAAGGGCGACCTCAAAGATATTATCATAGTGAATCCGCCGTACTTCAACGCAAGGGTTAATGAATTGATTAATCACTATCGCCATGATCCCGGCAGGTTCTACCGTGAAACCCCCTTCCATGCCATGTTGTACTTCAAGCGGGATCATCCGGCTGACATCTATATAGGTTCAAGCAGGATAAAGCGGGTGCACAGGCTCGCAGAAAAAGCCGCCCGGCGCATCATTGATCAAATGTATGATGCGATCAAAAAGCATGCTGATTCGCTCGCGGAAGAGAGAGCGAAGCGTCTCGGCATAGAGAGGTACCAGCTGGTCACTCCGGCAGAAGAGATGATCGAAGAATTCCTCAGGGCGGAAGATCGTTTCATAGACGATCTCAAGCACAAGAGGTCGGTCCAGGATAACGAAGGGTTGGTGATAAATGACGTGGCGGGGATCAAGGTAATCGTGGAAGATTCTCAGCAGGATGGTTTGATTGCGCTCCTGGAGCGGATGAATTGCAGGATCATTGAAGAGGAGAGACACGCGGGAAAATACAACGCGACAAATCTCATCGTATCTTTCGCGCCGCCGAAAGAGAAAATTCTTTCGCAGCCTCTCGGTGAGAAGATTGTCACGATTATGGAGAAACGGGGAATGTCACCGGGGCAGTCAAATCGGGATTTTGCGGAATTTGTCGACTCGGGTGAGGAAAGCGTGTACGTAGAGATTATCGTGTCGAACTATCAGGAGATGCTGGAAAGCGAGATAGGACGCTGTATCCATGAAGATCGGATCATTGAACAACGTCTGCGCCAGGAATATTGCGGGTCTCTTGCCAAAAATGTGGAGTATCTGATGGAATATCTGTTTACCTTCCCGTCGTCTTCGCGGATTGAAATTGGGGATCTTCCCATAAAGATATGGAACCGCTACCTTCCGGATTACTTCGAACAGGTTCTCTGGGAACTCTTCAGGATTCCCCGGTACAATGTGCTTGATGAGTGAGGGTTTTTAACAGGCCTGACACTTCCGTCAGAAGCGTATTTCTATTGTTCAGTGACATGTAAAAAAGCCGGACATCCCCGCGTTTCTTCACCTCCGCAATAAAGCCTTCACCCTTCAGGGAAATGGTGGCGACAAGCGGGACAGGGGAATCGAGGATGTTTCTCATGAGGGTGCAGAATGTGCCGGAGAGACATTCCATCTTCCCGATTTCGTCGATGATAACGAGACGTGACTTAGGTTTGAGAATATCGATTCTCTCAAGAAAAGCAGCGAATTGTTCGACATCCACTCCGTATTTCCCGACCCTGAATGTGCTCATAGAATCAACGTGGGAAAGAATACCCCTCGTCCCGTCGAGGCTTATCAGCCGGAAACCTTTTCTTATCCCTCTCTCTCTGATTTCTTCGGTATAGAAACCCGTTGAGTAATCCTGGAGATGTTCGTCTATCATTTTTTTGATGAGCGTGGTCTTGCCTGTACCGGGAGGGCCCGTAATGAGGATATTTTTTTTCATCTGCAGCATCCTTTCCCCTCTCAGGTAAGCTTATAGGCGAATTTCAAATCCTTCATTCAAAAATCGCCGCAAAATGCGTTGACACGTAAAAACGCATTCCCTATAGTGCTTTCATAGTCGGAACACAAAGGAATACTATCAAACTCGCAGGAGATTTTCTCTGAAAAAGATATCCCTCGTTTCCCTCATTGGTATTATCTATTTTACAGTAAGTGGCGGGGCCTTCGGTCTGGAAGAACTAGTGAGTTCAACCGGTCCGGGGATTGCCATGCTGTTGCTTATCATAACTCCTCTTTTGTGGAGTCTCCCGGTGGCTCTGATGGTATCTGAGATGAGTTCCATGCTTCCTCTCGAGGGAGGTTATTATCGGTGGGTTTATGTTGCCCTCGGCCGTTTCTGGGGCTTTCAGCAAGGCTGGTGGATATGGATATTTACCTTTGTGGATATGGCCATTTATCCAGTGCTGTTCACTGAGTACGCGAGATATTTCTTCCCCGATTTGGCAGGATGGAAGCACTGGCTTGTCTGCTTGCTCGTCATTTATTCTTCACTGGTCATTAATCTCTTAGGGGCCCATTCGGTAGGCCGGAGTGCTGTTATGGCTTTCCTCATCGTCAATGTTCCCTTTTTGCTTTTCTCTTTTTTCGGTCTGCCCAAATTGGACACCGTTCCTTGGACGATCTGTAGTTCTGAGAATATAAATTTACTCGATACCATAGGTGTGGGTTTGGCCGTGGTGATCTGGAATTATTCAGGATGGGACAACGTGAGCACCTTTGCGGGTGAGGTGGATAATCCCAAGCGTAATTATCCTCTGGCTCTGATGATTTCTGTCCCCCTCATCACACTTCTCTATGTGCTCCCCATCTATGTGGGAGTGGCTAGCACGACGAATTGGCATGAATGGCAAACGGGGGATATCGTCAAGGTGGCCGGTCAGGTGGTTGGACCGTGGCTCGGATCCATGATGTCACTTGGGGTTATGTTCAGTGTATGGAGTCT
>VGTB01000091.1 GCA_016874835.1 Deltaproteobacteria bacterium
ACCCACAATCGCAACGGACTCTAGAGAAAAGATCGCATTCAGATCACCCATAATTACTCGGCACCTTTCCTCTTCACTCGTAGCTTCTGTGAAACAGATACACCCCTGCTTCACTGCATCAGAAAAAACCAAACGGTTCAGCGCTGAGCGGATGCGCTAAGATAATCATGCCCGCAACACCATGGGACAGAACATCTTCGGGAAAATCGACGTTGATGAACTCACTGCCGGGATGGAGTGTTGTGATCGCCGCATGACCAACGATCTTTCTCCCTTTTCTCCCCAGCAAGTCCCTCGTGGGAACGCCCCACATGTTATGAAACACGAGAACCTTCCCCTGATGGTGCCCGATGTAGAGCATAATGTGTCCTTTCTTCCACAACAGGGTAAGGTACGGAATTCCATACTTCATGATCATCAGTTCTTTTTCCTCCGGGGAGAGATTCCGAAGGTCAATAAATGTTCCCCCTTCTTTTGCCTGATCAGCCGAATGCCGAGGTAACCAGAGACCGAAGGGCGCAAACAGATCCCTGATCATGGCCGAACAGTCCCGGTTCTGATACAATCCGCCCCAGCCGTAGGCTTCATTGATCAGTTCATTCGAAAGTCTCGCAATATTCAGGGTCGTGAGCCGCAGAGGTTTTGTCGTTGCCGCCTCTTTCCTCACGGTTGAACGCTTGATCACCGCTTTCCGGTTGCTGTCTGCCACCGCCACCAAAATCTCTATGCCGCTCTCAGTATCTTCAACCTTCGGGAATATCGATCCCAGCGGTGCACGGAAGAGATACAAATCATCCTCGGTATATACAGGAATCCTGTCCTTGACGATAACGATGTACTTCCCGCTTTCCCACTCTTTTACAAAACGGTCATCCACAAACGCTACATCCTTTACGGACATCCATCCCGGGGCATACGGAGTCTCAACCAGATACCACGCTCTATCTCTCGATACGTGAGATATGTATAAAGGTGTGTTCGCGGCCACAGATGATCTTTGAAGGCTGTCAAAAGGGTACCCCCGGGACGAACTGCGCACATCGTAAAAATGGGGTCTATGAGTTGGCAGCACCCTCAGATCGGCAACAGTCACGGTAACAGCCCTGATCCCGGAATTCGGATACTCACTCAAACGCGCATTCTCAGCGAGATTCTTTATCCACGCCCGTCCGTGCCTTCTCCTGTTTTCGCCATACCCCAAGTATTTTTTATATTTTCTGAATTCCTTTGCGACCGTCTCAAGCTGACAGAGGGGCTTTTCCTGATGCCAGGGTGCAAAATACAGGCTGTTATAGGAGGCATCCATCCTTTTCTGAAGATCGGGAGAAATCAGATCACGTTCAGCCCCCTGGGGTGAGATGTAATACAGGTGATCCTGCTTGAGATCCTGGATATCCCTTATCGTTTCAGGAACACTGACACACCCGCAGGGGAACAAAATAAAAATAAGGATGATCGATATCCAATAATCGCGCCAGCACATGGATCATCCTCTTTCAGGCACAAAATCCCTCATACTGAATCCCTTCCTCTCTGTCCCACAGAAACTGCCACTCCGGTGGGCCTGGTCCTTTGCCTGTACCCATGCCATGCAAATGATCTATTACCTTTACATATTAGGTGTTTTCCCCCTTCAGTGCAATAGATTTTCATCTCGCTTTTCTGTAATACACCATCAACTCCGCAGAGATAATTTTTATGGAATTAACCGCAAAACATTGCTATATATGTACCAGGGGCGTTAAATGGTAACATGAGTAACACATGTATCTGAAATTATTCAGAAAGGAGGGAAGATACATGATTACGGCAGACCTTTTAAAACAATTCGCCTTTTTCAAAGGGTTCAGCGAGGGAGAATTATCCAAACTGGCAGAAATCGCTACCGAAGAATCCTTCAAGGCCGGCTTCCAGGTATATAAAAAGGGTGATCCGGCATCAAAACTGTACCTGTTGCAGGAGGGGAAGGTTGTCATGCTGATGGACAGCTACATGGGCCCGCACAGACCTCCCATGCAGGTCACCGTTGATTTGGTGACAAAGGGTGAAGCCATGGGGTGGTCAGCCGTCGTGGACCCATACCTCTACACCCTGGGTGCCCGGTGCATAGATGATTCAAAAGCGATCATCTTCGACGCGGAAAAACTCAGAAACCTGCTCAACAAGGACAACGCCCTGGGGTATAAATTTACGCAGGCGGTCGCAAAGGTTATTGCCACCCGCTTGACCCACACACAGATTATACTGGTGGGAGAGCGGGGATTATCCGTCCTCACCGAGTACTGACACGATAAGGAGAAATGGCTATGGCAGACGAAGTCATCATCTATGGTAAAGCCGGTTGACCGTTTACAGACAGGGCCCTGTCGGCCTATGGGAAAAAGGCAACGTACATAGATGTAAAATCAGACAGTGCAAAATTACAGGAGATGCTCCGGTTGTCAGGCGGTGTTCGGCAAGTGCCGGTTATCGTAGAGGGGGAAAAAGTCACCATCGGTTACGGAGGCACGTGAGGAGTGTAAAGGCGTTCGACAGGAGATCGAACTTCACACTCATTGCAACATAAATAATTCTATTAAGGAGGTTTTTTCGAACAATGGACAAGGGCCTTGGAGCGATCATCGCCAAAGCGATCAAAAAGGAGGAAGAAGCGTACACGTTCTACATGGATCTCTACAATCTGGTCGAGGACAGGACGGCGAAGGACACGCTGAAATTCGTTGCCCAGGAAGAAAAAAAGCACAAGGAGTTCCTTGTAAAATACCGCGAAGGCGGTCTCGTCGGCAGTGTCTCAAAAGTTACCGAGACTCAAAATTACAAAATCGCCGAGCACATGGACAAGCCGGACATCAAAAAAGACATGAAAACGCAGGATGTATATTTAGTGGCTGCGGCCAGAGAATTGAATGCACATAACTACTACAAGAGTCTGGCCGACATCCACCCGGCCGGAGAGGCTAAAGACCTGCTCACAAAGATGGCCAACGAGGAAATGAAACACAAGGAGAAGATGGAATACCTCTATACAAACACCGCATTCCCCCAGACAGCGGGAGGATGATGGCAGAGGGTACGGGATAGGCAACCAGAGTGAAGACAAGAGAATATCGAGAAGATAATCCTGGGGGACCGTGTCTCCCAGGTTATCTTTTTTAACGTTCCGGGCACATTAACTCAGGAAAGAAAGGAACCGCATCGAGCACAGTATGGCACGCACATTAAAAAAATCTTTCTCGGCTCCGGCGATATTTCTATTCGTCTGGTGTATGGTATTCTTTACCGGCGATTTTTTTGCTTTGCGGGAGATACCGGACACGACGAAGGCATTGGCGCTTCCGATTGACTCGCTTTCAGTCTCGCCCGTATCCATCGCCGACCTGACGGAAAAACTGAGTCCAACCGTGGTCAACATCAGTACGACAAAAATCATTAAAGGCCGCCGCGGTACCCCCTTTGGACACGATACACCATTCCCGCACTTTTTCGGGAGAGATGACTTCTTCAGAAGATTTTTCGAAGATCTGCCCGAAAAAGAACTGAAGCAACAGAGCTTAGGGTCAGGATTCATCATTTCCAGCGACGGGTACATCTTCACCAACAACCACGTCGTGGAGAAGGCAAACAAGATAACTGTCAAACTCTCCACCGGCAAGGAATACGAAGCGGAAGTGAAAGGGAAAGATGCGAATACCGATATCGCACTGATCAAGATCACACCGGCAAACAGCCTTCCTGTTGCCGCGCTCGGCAACTCAGATACACTGCGGGTGGGAGAAACAGTATTTGCCATCGGGAATCCTTTCGGTCTGGAACACACGGTTACTGCGGGCATCGTAAGTGCCAAAGGGCGCGTCATCGGTTCAGGCCCGTACGACAATTTTATTCAGACAGATGCCTCCATCAATCCCGGTAACAGCGGCGGGCCTCTCTTCAATATGCGCGGAGAGGTCATAGGAATCAACACGGCAATTGTAGCTCAGGGACAGGGCATCGGGTTTGCCATTCCGATTAACCTCGCGAAAAGCATCCTGAGCGACCTCAAAACAAAAGGGCGGGTTATCCGCGGCTGGCTGGGAATTTCCGTCCAGGATATTTCAGAAGATATCGCGAATACCCTCAAACTGAAAGATCGACAGGGTGCGCTCGTCGGGAATGTCTTTGAGGGAGATCCCGCCGATAAAGCCGGCATCAAGACAGGGGACCTCATTATTGCCATTGACGGAAAGAAGATTCAGGATACGCACGAGCTGCTCAGAATAGTTGCCGCACTGAGGGTCGGCGGCACTGTTGAGATCACCGTTTTGCGAGATGGCAAGGAGAAGATTCTCCAGATCACCATCGGTGAACGAAGGGATGAAAAGGATATTGCCCACAAAGGGAAGATCAGCGAACGATACGGTATGACCGTTCAGGAAATTACCCCGGAGTTAGCGAGACACCTGGGGCTTACCGATAAATTAGGCGTCGTGATCACCCAGATACAGGAAGGGAGCCCGGCCGACGATGCGGGACTGAGGGTGCAGGATATTATCCTCCAGGTCAACAGGGTGAAAATTTCCTCATTGAACGATTATCTGAACGAGGTATCAAAAATCAGCAAAGAGAAAACGATCTTACTTCTCATCAAGAGGGGAGACACGTCTTTCTTTGTGACGTTGAAAAAAGAGGAAACGAAATAGCCATATGCCATTTTGTTGACATGAAATGAATATCCTGATAATGAGACTATCAACTTTTGCACACTGCAAAACACTCGCGGGAAAAAGCTATGGCTGCAGCGTAATCCGGCACACGCGGTCAATGAACTTGCGGGAGGGATGAAATGAAACATTTTGTTCCTACAAAGGTTTTTTTTACAAAAGGAGTCGGCACCCATAAGGACGAACTCCATTCCTTCGAGCGGGCCTTGAGAGATGCAGGGATAGAAAAGTTTAACCTTGTCCAGGTATCGAGCATCTTTCCCCCGGGTTGCAAAATGGTGTCAAAATCGCAGGGGCTCAAAGAGCTGATACCGGGGGCAATGACCTTTTGTGTGATGAGCCGCTGTTGCAGCAATGAACCGAAAAGATTGCTCGCCGCTTCCATCGGCTGCGCCATTCCCGCCGATCCATCATCATACGGATATATCAGCGAACACCATTCCTACGGGCAGACGGAGAAGCAGGCCGGAGATTATGCGGAAGACCTTGCGGCTGCCATGCTGGCATCCACACTTGGTATCGATTTCGACCTCGATGAAAGCTGGGACGAAAAAAAGGAGTTTTTCAAAATCAGCGGGAAAATTGTAAGAACACGAAACGTAACGCAGTCTGCAATAGTGAAAAATGGAGGATTCACCACCGTCGTCGCCGCTGCGGTCTTCATTTTCTGAAATACCCCTTCGCTACATCTCGTCTGTCGCTGTCAGCACGGAAACATCTCTCCATGGTTCGCCATTTATGAGCCTGTTTTTTCACCAGGTTCTTCCCGGATCGACAATGCTATGTAAAGAAGGAAGCACGCATAATACTTCGTCAACACGGGGTTGATGAGCTCCCGTAAGGCTAAACATCATACCCAGGAAAGGAAGATCCCTCATGAAATATCCTCTGCGATACCGCGCAGGTACTCCAATGGTTTTCACCGTACTGGTCGCCTTATTTCTTTATATCTCCGTTCTCCAGGGAACAGCCGCGCCCTCTGATGAAACAGAATTCCTCGAGCGAAGAATGACGATGGTGAAAAATCAGATTATGGAAAGAGGGGTGAGGGATCCCAGTGTGCTCCGGTCAATGATGTCCGTTCCTCGCCACAAATTCGTTCCAGCAAGGTATATCCCAGCGGCTTATGATGACAATCCTCTCCCCATCGGACACGGCCAGACCATTTCACAGCCCTATATCGTGGCGTACATGACAGAAATCCTCACTCTCAATAAGAAAAGCAAGGTGCTGGAAGTGGGAACAGGTTCTGGATACCAGGCGGCCGTACTCTCCCCGATTGTCGGGCATGTCTACACCATCGAGATTATCCCCGAACTTGCGACATCTGCCGCCCTTCGACTGAAGGAGTTAGGATACCACAATGTTACCGTCGCCACGGGTGACGGATACTACGGTTGGAGTCAACATGCCCCGTACGATGCGATCATCGTTACCGCCGCAGGCGGCCACATCCCCCCACCCCTTCTGGGTCAACTGAAAAACAACGGCAGTATGGTAATACCTGTAGGAGGCGCTTTCCTGATCCAGAATCTTGTGTTACTCAACAAAGACAAATATGGCAGTGTCACCACCAGAAACCTGATGCCGGTTCGCTTCGTTCCCTTGACCGGCAGGCACGATTGATACCTATGATCCTTCCCCTCTCACTGACGCGCATTCAGATTTCAATTGCTCTGATTTCCGCCGCTCTGATCTCCTATCAGGTCGTGCTTGTAAAGGTCTTCTCCATACAGTACTGGTACCACTTCGCATACCTCATCATAAGCCTTGCCCTGCTCGGTTTCGGTGCAAGCGGCACCTTCATTTTCCTCTCGCAAAAGCTGTTGAAGGAGCGGTTACCCCTGATCCTGTTTCTCTGCCCTCTGTTATTCCTGTTATCGATATGGACGAACATCTGTCTCAACAGGGTCATTGCGTTCAATCCGCTGATGCTCGTCTGGCAAAGCCATGAAATTTTCCGGTTTCTCCTCCTCAGTATCTGCATTTTTATCCCCTTCTTTTTCGGCGCCCTGAGCATCTGTTTAAGTTTTACGGCAGTTCCCGATCACATACACAAAATCTATTTTGCAAATCTGACAGGTTCAGGACTGGGATGTGTGCTGATCCTGCTTACCGTCTTCCATGCAGGACCATATGACATAGTATTCGCCATTTCGATAATCGCATCAGGTGCAAGCCTCGCCGGCAGCACCAGCCGCACGAGGATGACAATCGCCCTTGCCACCATGATCGCAATAATACCGCTTCATATTTTCATATTCCGCCACATACCGCTGGAGATGAGCGTCTTCAAAGATCTCCCTCAGGCACAAAACCTCGCCGAAGCGAAAAAAGAAAAAGAACTCTTCGGCCCCCTGGGTCTGGTCACCGTACTTGACAGCCCTGCATATCACTACCTGCCCGATCTGAGTCTGAATTGTCCGTACGCATTGCCTGCACAGAAAGGTCTCTTCCTGGATGGTAATACTGTCGGAGCAATCAATCAGTATCACGGGAATACAGACTCGATTCGGTACATGGATTACCGGACGAACGCGCTCCCGTACAAGCTTTTAAAGAATCCCGACGTGCTCATAATCGGCGGTGGCTCCGGAACGGAAATACTGAACGCACGTTACCACTCCGCCCGAACCGTTTCCGCGGTCGAGATGAACCGGGATATTGTCCATCTCATGCAGAGCACTTACCGCACATACAGTGGAGAAATATACAGCGCCCGCAATACCCACATCGTCGTCGAAGAGGGCAGGGGATATCTGCAGAAAACGGACAGACGCTTCGACCTCATTCAGATAAATCTTTCTGAGTCTATGGGTGCCGCTTCCGCAGGGGTATACTCACTCAATGAAAATTATCTGTTCACAACGGAGGCACTCATGCTCTGCCTCGACCGTCTCACGCCGGGGGGGTTAATAAGCATCTCTCTCTGGATCAAATATCCTCCCCGGGCCACCATCAAGATTCTCGCAACAGCGATCGACGCTCTGGAAAAGCGCGGGAAAGAAAATCCCGCAAGTTCGATCATCATGATCAGAAGCTGGCAGACCGCAACGCTCATTATAAAAAACGGCTCATTTCGCCGTGAGGATATAGAATCCACCAGGAAGTTCTGCAAAAGCCGCCTTTTCGACATCAGCTACCATCCAGGGATCAGGGCGGACGAAACGAATGTATTCAACAGGCTGGAGGAGGAACTGCTTTATGAGGCGGCAATAAGTCTGCTCTCGCCTCAAAGAGAACGCTTCTATACGATGTATCCCTTTCATATACGACCGGCAACTGACGACATGCCTTTTTTCTCCCATTTCTTCAAGATTCAGATGATACGCCACTACACCACCTCGTTTGACCGCGCCTTGATTCCTTTCATGGACTGGGGTTACATGCTGGTGTGGATCACCGCATGCATTCTTCTCCTGCTGGGCATACTTTTCATCCTGGTGCCTCTCCCCCTCTCCCACCATCCCGTCAGGAAGGACGGACTTGCATATGTCATCGTCTACTTCGGTGCCCTTGGTATGGCATACATGCTCCTGGAAATATCGATCCTTCAGCAATTCATCCGTTATCTCTATGATCCCGTTTTTTCGGCAACGGTTGTAATCGGGTCGTTCTTGGTGTATTCGGGCATCGGAAGCCTTTTTGCGGGGAGGGCAGGGAACACAAAATTTCCTGTGATCGTGCCCGCCGTTATTGTGATTGGCATTATGTGTCTTATCGTATTCACGTTCGACTGGTGGCTGCAGAATGTCCTTTCCTCTCTGCCCCTGTGGCTCCGTATGGTAGTATGCAGCCTGATCATCGCGCCACTGGCAATTCCCATGGGAATTCCCTTTCCCTCAGGGCTCAGTGAGCTTGCATCGTACAGGCAATGGACTATACCCTGGGCATGGAGTATCAACGGCTTCTTCTCCGTCATGGGCGGTTCGTTTGCGGTATTGATTGCGATAGAATGGGGTTTTACATCCGTGACAATCCTGGCCACAGTACTCTACATTATATCGGCTGTCATGTTCACAAGACTCAGGATGCGAGGGGTAAAGGATTGATATGTCTGCCCGCACAACGATCTTTCCAAAACTCCCGTTGATGTTTCAACGCATCGGAGACGTTGATCTCCCCTATCTTGTCTACGATGGTGGCCCAAGCGTCGTGATGCTCATTCACGCCACGGGATTCCTTCCCTGGTTGTGGCATCCCGTTGCGCGAGAACTGTCACCGGCACGCACCGTCATTGCACCCTTCATAGGAGACTATCGAAAGGCTGACCCCGAAAAGGGAGGTTTGCCCTGGGCGACGATCGCACAGGATATTGTCACCCTCTGCGAGAGAAATAACATTGAGAAACCGCTGCTGGTGGGTCACTCCATGGGTGGGACAGTTCTGACAATCGCACACGCCCACTGCGGCCTGGACGCACAAGGTATGATTCTGATCGAGCCTATCTTTTTACCCGAGGATCTCTACCGTATTCACTTTACCATACAGGATCATCCACTGGCGGTCAAAGCCCTGAAACGGTCAAATCAATGGAAGAATGCATCAGAGGCCATGGAGTATCTGAAATCGCGGGACCTCTTCAAGAATTGGGATGAGGAAATACTGGAACTGTACATACGCTTCGGCATGAAAGCGGGAACCGGAGGTGATCTCCATCTGGTCTGCTCCCCGCACACAGAGGCTGCTCTGTTCATGGGAGGCGTTCACTTCAGCCCATGGCCTATTCTCCCAAAGGTTTCATGTCC
>VGTB01000092.1 GCA_016874835.1 Deltaproteobacteria bacterium
ATGGCAATCACCCTGGTGTTCGGGTCCTGACCGAAGAATTCGATCAGATCGTCTTCGTCCACGTCGCATTTGTTGCCTACACCGACGATGGCGGATACCCCCATCTTCTGGGAACGGCTGTAGCCGATGATGGCCATACCCACACCGCCGCTCTGACAGGAAAGCGCCGTGGGACCCTTCTCCGTGTAGGGTGTGCAGAAGGTAGCACAGAGATCTGCCGGGGTGTAGTATATCCCGAAAATGTTCGGCCCCAATATTCTCACTCTGTTTTCAATAGCTCTCTTGACAAGATCTCTCTGGAGTTCGGTGTTGCCGATTTCGGCGAAGCCGGAGGAAATGACGATTGCCCCGGCGACTCCTTTTTCTCCCAGGGCCGTGATGGCATCGGCCACGTTTTTCGCAGGGATGACGATTACCGCAGCATCCACCTGATCCGGAATCTCTTTTATACTGCGGTAACATTTCAGACCAAGTATCTCTTCTGCCTTTGGGTTAATGGGATATACGTTCCCTTTATAACCTCCGTCGATGATGTTTTTTACCGTTGAGTACCCAAGTTTTGACGGATCGCCGGATGCACCGATGACGGCGATACCCGCCGGTGCAAAGATCCTCTTCATGCTGCTGACGATTTCTTCGGAAGTATATACTGTTTCGGCGACTTTCTTCGGTTCTCCCAGGGTCATCCGGGCATCCACCACAACGGCACCCGAATCCGACGCGATCACGGGATTGAGATCAACCTCGAGAATCTCCGGGTGATCGATCAGCAGCACCGAGAGTTTCTGAATGATGTCGGCTACGGCGTTCACATCAACCGCCGGCTTCCCGCGGAGAGCCCCCAAGAGGCTTCTCCCTTTGATTTCCTTAATCATATCAAGTGCTTCTTCTTTTGTGACAGGAGCAAGTCTGAAGGCTACGTCACTCACGGCCTCCACGAAAATTCCTCCCAGGCCGAACATGACGGCATGCCCGAACTGGCGGCTGAAGGTGGCGCCTATGACCAGCTCGACGCCCTCCGTCACCATCTGATCAACCAGGACACCCTGGATGGGTGCATCCGGTTTCTGTCTTTTCGCCTTACTCATGATGTCGGTGAACGCCGACCTTACCGCTTCCGGGGAATCCAGATTTACCCTGACACCTCCCACATCGGACTTATGGGATATATCCGGGGATACGATTTTCATGACCACCGGATATGTGAGCCTGTTGGCAATTGCTGCCGCTGCATCCGGATCGGTTGCCACATACCCGGCACTGACCATGATATTGTACGCCTTCAGCACTTCCTTGCTTTCCACTTCCGTAAGTACCGCCCGTCCCTGTTGTTTGACCTCTGAGAGCATTTTCGCTGCCGCATTCACCATCATGTTCCTCCTTGTCCTTTCTCGGATTCCTTTAGCGATCAGGGTCGCACCGCGGCAGGCCGCCGCAGCTCCGCCATATTAAGGGTGACGGCGGGAAAAGTCAAAAAATTTCTCCGGGAGGACCGGCAATCTCCCTATCGACAAGAAGGGGTGGCTCTGTTATTTATTACCTATGGGGTTACAGATGATCCGCAATCAGTTAAAAAAACTTTTTCACAGAGACACCCTTCTAAAGCCGTACCGGGAAGCCCTCTTCAGGCGTCTTGTGAAAGTCCGGGATACAGAGATGAGACTGACTGAGGGAAAGACCAGCCTGTCCGATTTTGCCTCGGGTCACGAGTATTTCGGTCTGCATTACCGGAATAACCGGTGGGTATTCCGCGAGTGGGCGCCAAATGCTACGGCGGTCTATCTGGTGGGCAATATGACGGACTGGCGAGAGAAGAAGGCGTTTGCCCTGAAGCGGCTTAACAGGGAGGGGGTATGGGAAATAACACTTTCCCCCGACGCCATGCAGCACGGCGATCTTTACCGGTTGAAGATCCACTGGCCGGGTGGAAGGGGAGACCGAATCCCCGCTTGGGCGCGCCGGGTTGTCCAGGATCCGGAAACCCTCATATTCAACGCCCAGGTCTGGATGCCGCCATCGGCCTTCCGGTGGCAATACCCGGATTTTACCTGTCCTGCATCCCCCCGTTTTGTTTATGAGGCCCACATAGGTATGGCCCAGGATGAGGCAAAGGTGGGAACCTACAAAGAATTCACCGATAAGATATTGCCCAGAATCGTCAGGTCCGGCTACAATACCCTCCAACTCATGGCCGTGCAGGAACATCCCTATTATGGTTCATTCGGGTATCAGGTATCGAGTTTCTTCGCAGCCTCCTCCCGGTTCGGTGTCCCTGAGGATCTTAAGGAACTGGTTGATGCTGCCCACGCTTCGGGCATTTCTGTCATCATGGATATTATTCACTCCCACGCCGCTGCCAACGAGGTGGAAGGGCTCAGCCGGTTTGACGGCACGCCCTATCAATATTTTCACGAAGGGCAGAGGGGATACCACCGGGTATGGGATTCTCGCTGTTTCAATTATGGAAAACCCGAGGTACTCCATTTTCTCCTGTCCAACTGCCGCTTCTGGCTTGATGAATACCGCTTTGACGGGTTCAGGTTTGATGGGGTTACGAGCATGCTTTACCTCGATCACGGGCTGCATAGGGTCTTCACTTCCTATACCGATTACTTTGACAGTGATGTGGATGAGGACGCCCTGGTCTATCTGACACTTGCCAATAAAGTCGTTCACGAAGTGCGGCCCGACGCAATCACCATCGCGGAGGATGTGAGCGGCATGCCCGGTCTTGCTCTCCCGATCCGGGACGGGGGAAACGGCTTCGACTACCGCTTTGCCATGGGTGTTCCCGACTACTGGATCAAGCTTCTGAAGGAAATACCCGACGAGGAGTGGCCCCTGGGTCACCTGTGGTTTGAATTGAACAATAGACGCAGCAACGAGAAAACGATAAGTTACGCGGAATCCCACGATCAGGCCCTTGTGGGCGACAAGACGATCATTTTCAGGCTTATGGACGCCGATATGTATCATCACATGATGATCGGTGACGAGAACCTTAATGTCGACCGCGGGGTCGCCCTTCATAAGATGATTCGCCTTGTCACGATGGCGACGGCCGCGGATGGATATCTCAACTTCATGGGCAATGAGTTCGGGCACCCCGAGTGGATTGATTTCCCCCGTGAAGGGAACAACTGGTCTTACGAGTACGCCAGGCGGCAGTGGTATCTCGTGGATGATCCCGGCCTGAAATATCGGTTTCTCGGGCTTTTTGACCGGGACATGATCGCAATGGCGAATCAAATCCACCTCCTCGAATCGCCTGCACCCCGCCTCATTCTCACACATTCTTCCGACCGTGTGCTGGCCTTTACAAGATCGGACCTGCTTTTTGTGTTTAATTTTCATCCGACCTGTTCCTTCTCAGATTACCGCATGGAAGTACCTCCCGGGAAGTATATGGCTGTTCTGAACAGCGATGACCCGAAATATGGTGGTCATGGACGTATCAATCCCGAACAGGAGTATTTCACGATTCCGGAAAAAATGTCGGGTTATTTCAGGCATTCCATAAGCCTCTATCTCCCCACGCGGACAGCCCTTGTGCTTCGTGCCTCATAGAGCGTGTTGCCCCGGGTTGCCGGGTGATCGAAAAGTACTTTTTGTGGGAGTGTGGGAGAAGCAGGATGTACGGATCATTTCCGAACTGATTGTAGAGAGGACAGAGCTGACTTTCTGCTTGACAGGACCCGGGATTTCATATACGAAACGTCCCGCGCATTCAGACCAGGAAAGGAGGAAGATTCTTGGCAACACATAAATCCGCGATAAAAAGGAGCAGGCAGAGCGAGAAGAGGCGGTTAAGGAACGCCTCGGTAAGATCGAACGTAAAGAGCAGTATCAAATCGGTGCTGAAGGCCGTTGAGGAGAAGGATAAGGAAGGTTCAATGAAGGCTCTTGCCATAGCCATACCTGCCATCGATAAGGCCGCGGCAAAAGGTGCGTTTCACAAAAAGACAGCTTCGAGAAAGATATCAAGGTTAGCCAAAAAGGTGAACACCCTCCAGTGAAAAATTGCTTCTTTTCTTTCGGGGTACCGCTCCTGTATGATGAGGAGAAGCAGGGTGGTTTCTTTATTAAAAGCCCGACATCATTGAGTTATATGCCCTCTCGGCAGTATCATTGGCCAGCTTGGTGAGGGCATTCTTCCGGCTCGCTTCTTTCGCTCCCATATCCGCAACCGGATAATCCTGAGTTCCCGTGAAGCTTTTATTCATCCAGATGACAGCACTGGAGACCTTCTCTTCAAATGAAAGCTCCATGGTCACCGTGATGCGTTCTTCCGCGGCAATGTTGCTGCTTTTATAGGAGAGGGGCGAAGTGGTGAGACTTTCTATGCTTCCCTTCAGTATTGCATCCGCCGCTTCCCTGCTGTCTACGATTATAAAACGTCTCCCCGTGATGAACTGGTCAATGAAGGCATTCCTGAAGGTGCTTTCGACGTTCGCTTCGCTGGTCCTGTTGGCAAAGATGTCCACAAAGACCTTCCGAATGTTTTTGTCGATGTGCTCTCCCGCGGGACTGAACCGGTAACCGCAGCCACCGAGAAGGCAGATCACGAGAAGCGACAGGATGAGTGTTGTTCCGCTGCATCGTGATAGCGTGCAGTGTTTCTCAGGGGAGCACCCCCCTTTTTTATTACTGAACCACAATATTGACGAGCTTCTTCGGAACATATATTTCTCTCAGAACTTTTTTCCCGGAGATGAACCTTGCGACCTTCTCGTCATCAAGCGCGAGAGATTTGATCTTTTCGCCATCCTCGTCGGCGGGAACGACCATTCTGCTCCGCACTTTGCCATTCACCTGAATAACTATGGTGATTTCCTCTTCAGCGGCCACTTCGTGATCGAATTCAGGCCAGGGAACATCGGCCAGATTGGTTTCATGCCCGATCAGAGTCCAGATCTCTTCCGTGATATGGGGAACAATGGGTGCCAGCAAAACAATAATCGTTTCGATGGCTTCCCTTATGACCGACAGGGCTTTCGTATTTCCCGCTGACGGACGTTCCATCAGGTACACGGCGTTGACGAGTTCCATAACGGCACTGATAGCCGTATTGAAATGAAATCGCTCCTCGATGTCGCGGGTCACTTTCCTGATGGTCTGGTGCGTTTTTCTCCTCAGGTTTTTCAGATCGTCTTCCAGGGGTTCTTTCCCGTCACACGGTGTGACGTCCTTGATGTCATCTAAATAATCCATCACAATCCGCCAGACCCTGTTGAGAAAACGGAAGGATCCTTCAACTCCCTGATCACTCCACTCAAGGTCTTTTTCCGGTGGCGCCGCGAAGAGGCAGAATGTCCTCACTGTGTCCGCACCGTACTTTTTGATCAGATAATCCGGATCTACCACATTTTTCAGTGATTTTGACATCTTTTCCGATTTGCCGACCACTGCTTGGCCCTGACAGTGGACGCACTTTCCATCCCTGACCTCATCGGGAAAGAGGAATCCGTGGGCTTTACACCGCATTGTTTCTTTACAGACCATGCCCTGGGTGAGGAGATTGGTGAAGGGTTCATCGCACTCCAGGACCCCGAAGTCCCTCAGCATCTTTGTGTAAAATCGGGAGTAGAGGAGGTGAAGAATGGCGTGTTCAATACCCCCGATGTACTGGTCCACCGGCATCCAGTACCGGACACTTTTTCTGTCAAGACCGGGTGTTTCCGCATAGTGGGGCGAACAGAAGCGTTCAAAGTACCAGGAGGACTCCACAAACGTATCCATCGTATCGGTTTCTCTTTTTGCTTTTTCCCCGCACTGTGGACAGGTCGTATTCACGAACGGTTCATATCTTGCCAGGGGAGATCCACCTTCACCGGTGAATTCGACTTCCCTGGGCAGTATCACCGGGAGGTTGGATTCCGGTACCGGCACAGTGCCGCATTGATCACAGTAGATGACAGGAATGGGTGCCCCCCAGTATCTCTGACGGGAGATACCCCAGTCTCTGAGACGGTACTGCGTTGCCTTTTTTCCCTGACCTATGGATTCCAGATAATCCGCAATTGCATCCAGGGCCTTTGTGCTCTCCATGCCATTGAACTGTCCCGAGTTTACCAGAATACCTTCCTCCACATAGGCTTCCGTCATGGTATGGATATTCAGTGACTTGTTATGCGGCTGAATCACCACGATCATCGGGAGATCGAATTTTTTCGCGAATTCAAAGTCACGCTGGTCGTGGGTGGGAACGGCCATGACACACCCTGTTCCGTATTCGGCGATCACGAAGTTTGTTGCAAAGATGGGCATCTTTTTCTTTGTTACGGGATTGATACAGTAGGCGTCCAGGAAAATGCCCTCTTTCTCGTAGTATTCGGAGGTCCTCATTAATTTATCCTGCTTTTTCACCTTTTCGACGAATTCCCTGACATCATCTTCGATGGGTTTTCCCTTGATAAGTTCCACAACCAGGGGAAGTTCGGCGGCGATAAGCATGAATGTGGCGCCGTACACGGTATCCTGCCGCGTGGTGAAGACTTTGATCATGTCGTCACCGTCGGCCATGGGGAAGTAAATGTCGCAGCCGTAGCTTTTGCCTATCCAGTTTCTCTGCATGGTGAGAACCCTTTCGGGCCATCCCGTGAGTGTATCGCAGTAATTCAGGAGTTCTTCCACGTAATCCGTGATGCGAAAAAACCACTGGTCAAGATATTTTTCTCCCACTTCCGATGAGCACCGCCAGCATTGACCCGCCTCGACCTGCTCATTGGCGAGCACTGTCTGACACGATGGACACCAGTTGACGACGGAACCCTTTTTATAAGCGAGCCCCTTTTTGTACATCCAGAGGAAGAACAATTGTTCCCAGCGGTAATACTCAGGTTCACAGGTGGAAAGTTCTCTTTCCCAGTCGTAACTGAATCCCATTTCATTAAGTTGTTTTTTCATGTAGGCGATGTTTTCGTTGGTCCACGTGGCAGGATGAATTCCATGTTCGATGGCCGCATTTTCCGCGGGCATGCCGAATGAATCCCAGCCCATGGGGTGAAGCACATTGAACCCGTTCATCCTCTTGTACCGTGCCACCACGTCGCCGATCGTGTAGTTTCTCACATGACCGATATGAATTTTTCCGGAGGGATAGGGAAACATTTCAAGAAGATAGTACTTTTTTTTGGTGGGATCTTCCTTCGCTTTGAAAATCCCCCTTTCTTCCCATGCTGTTTGCCATTTCTTTTCAATTTCCTGCGGTGTGTACTTCCTCTCCATGTGTCTTACCGTGCCTCCCCTGTGAGAGATGCTTTTGCGTGTATTCCTCGGGTGGGTATATTCTGATGAGTAGGTCTTCCGGGCCGTTCTTTCTCATGATTCTGAAGATTCGGTGATATCGCCGGCCTTCTCCCTTCCGTTCTCTTTGCATATTTTCAGATGTATCGCATCCAGGACACCATTGATGAAAGCGCCGGAATTTTCGGAGCCGTATGTTTTGCCTAAGTCTATTGCCTCATTCAGGGTAACCTTCGGGGGTATGTCCTGACAGTGGATAAGCTCGTAGACGGCCATCCGGAGGATGTTCTTGTCAACCCGGGACATCCTCTCAAGCGACCAGTGTTCTGAGCAACTGCTGATGAGCTTGTCTATTTCTTTTTTGTTATGCCAGGTGCCCTCAATCAAGAGAGAAGAGAATGTTTTTGCCTCCTCCGGGGCGTCAAAGTTGCTCCAGAAGAGTTCGATGGCCTCCCGTACATCGATATTTAACACATCCAGCTCGTAAAGAACCTTTAAGGCAACTTCTCTTGCCTTTCTCCGTTGACGCATCCGTTCCTCGTTACGGTACATTATGGAGCGGTGAGGGGTTAACCTGTGTGCAATGGTGCTGTGAGAAAAAACAGGTATTAGTCCTCGGAAGCAAGAACTATATTTTTTTGAAAAGATCGACCATTTCAATAGCCGACATTGCGGCGTCCCATCCCTTGTTGCCTGCCTTGGTACCCGCTCTTTCGATCGCCTGCTCGATTGTGTCCGTGGTGAGCACACCGAATGCAACAGGCACCTCTGTTTCCAGCCCTACAGTTGCTATTCCCTTGGTAACCTCGGCGCTGATGTATTCGAAATGGGGGGTAGCTCCCCTGATGACCGCACCGAGGCAGATAACGGCGTCGAACCGGGCGCTCTTTGCGAGCTTCTTCGCCATTAACGGAAGTTCAAACGCGCCGGGAACCTTGTATATGTGGATATCTTTCTCATCCGCTCCGGCTCGCATAAGGGCGTCGACGGCGCCATCTATCAATCGCCCGCTTATAAAATCGTTGAATCGGCTGGCAATAATGCCAAACTTCATTCCTTTGGCTACAATCTTCCCCTCAATGATCTTTGGCATGACCTCTCTCCTTTTATATTTGTAGAAGGTGTCCCAGTTTTTTCTTTTTTGTCGTCAGGTACTTAATGTTGTTCTCGGTGGGTTTTACTTCTATCGGTACCCTCCCGGTGATGGTCAGGCCGTAGCCTTCGAGGCCGACGATCTTCTTCGGATTGTTTGTCATAAGCCGCATCTTTCTCACGCCTAAGTCGGCCAGTATCTGGGCGCCGATACCGTAATCCCTGAGATCTGCCTTAAACCCGAGCGAGATATTTGCCTCAACGGTGTCCTTCCCTAACTCTTGCAATTCATATGCCTTGATCTTGTTGACGAGACCGATGCCTCTTCCCTCCTGGTGCATGTAGACGATGACGCCCTTTCCTGCCTCTTCCACCATCTTCATGGCGGTATGGAGCTGGTATCCGCAGTCGCACCTCTCTGATCCGAAGACATCACCCGAGAGACATTCTGAATGGACCCGGACCAATACTTCCTCTTCCGGCTCGATATCTCCCTTCACCAGGGCTACATGCTTCATATCATCCACATCGTTTTCATATATGATGAGTTTGAATTGACCCCCGTAGCGGGTGGGGATGGTGGCGGTTGCGGCTCTCCTGATCAGGGATTCATGCTGCATCCTGAACTTGATGAGATCGGCGATGGTCGCAACCTTCAATCCGTGATGCTTTGAGAATATTTCCAGGTCGGGCATGCGTGCCATGGTGCCGTCGTCTTTCATGATCTCGCAGATTACCCCGGCAGGTTTCAGTCCTGCCAGTCGCGCCAGGTCAACAGATCCCTCTGTCTGTCCCGTCCTCACCAGGACGCCGCCCTTTCGGGCGCGGATGGGGAAGACATGTCCCGGACTGACCAGGTCTTCGGCGGTAACGTCGTCAGCGACGGCGGTTCTTATCGTCGTCGCCCTGTCGGCAGCGGAAATACCTGTGGTCACACCTCGCTTGGCTTCTATAGACACGGTAAACGCAGTGCCAAACCGGGAACA
>VGTB01000093.1 GCA_016874835.1 Deltaproteobacteria bacterium
TCTTGACCTTTTCTATCCCGAGGAACACGCCCCGCCAAAACATGCAGGTCTCCCGTATATCGAGAAGGGAGCGGTCGTTTCGAAGGATGCCACAATCTATCCCGGTGTCTTCATCGGTGAGGGGGCAAAGGTCGAGCGGGGGGTCATACTGCACCCCGGGGTATACGTAGGACGCCATGTATTCATCGACGAGAATTCAATTCTTTATCCGAATGTGAGTGTATACCGAAGATGCCGGATCGGTAAACGTGTGATTCTCCACTCCGGCGTCGTTGTCGGCAGCGACGGATTTGGCTTTGCCAGGCCCGGCAGGGAAAACATCAAGATACCCCAGGTGGGATATGTTCAGATTGACGATGACGTCGAGGTCGGAGCGAATACCACCATCGATCGGGGCACATTGGGGAAAACGTGGATACAGAAAGGCGTAAAAATCGATAATTTAGTACAGATTGCCCATAATGTCGTGATAGGAGAAAATTCCGTGATCGTAGCCCAGGTGGGTATCTCGGGAAGCACGAAACTCGGGAAGAGCGTCATCATAGGGGGTCAGGCGGGACTGGTGGGTCACATCACCATAGGGGATCATGTCATGATAGGCGCACAATCAGGCGTGCACGAGGACGTTTCTCCGAATCAGGTCGTCTCGGGCTCACCCCATATGCCCCACCGCAAATGGTTGCGGGTAGAAGCCTGTGTTTCCCAGCTCCCGGAAATGCGAAAAACCCTTGCATCTCTTTTACAACGTGTGAAAGAACTCGAACAAGCATTAGACTCTAAATCCTAAACAATATCTGAATCCAAACGTTTGGAGCTTCGATATTTGTAAATTGATTATATGAAAGATGAGATTGCTTCACTCCGCTCGCAATGACCTACTGGTGACTTTTTCAGCTGCCTGTTTGGATTTAGATATTAGGATTTAGAATTTTTTTGTAAGGATTTGACCATGAGTATTCATTCAACAGCAATCATATCCCCTGAAGCCCGCCTTTCCGAAGGAGTGGAGGTCGGTCCGTATTCAATCATAGGACCCGATGTCACAATCGGAAAAAACACCGTCATCGGACCACACGTGGTTATTGAATCCCACACGGACATCGGAGAGAGATGCCGCATATTTCAATTCGCCTCAATAGGCGCGATTCCACAGGATCTGAAATACCGGGGAGAGGAAACCCGCGTCGTCATAGGAAACGACAACACGATTCGAGAATTCGTTACCATCAACAGGGCAACTTCAGCAGATATCGGCGTAACCATCATCGGGGATCACAACCTCCTCATGGCGTATTGCCATGTCGCCCATAACTGCAAATTGGGAAACTATATCATCATGGCCAATGCGGCTAATCTCGCCGGTCACATTCACGTCGAGGACTACGCGATCATCGGTGGATTGACGGGTATCCACCAATTCACGCGTATCGGCGCCCATTGCATAATCGGTGGCGCTTCGGCAGTCACCAAAGATATTCCCCCCTTCGTGATGGCCTCCGGCAACTTCGCAAAGTTGTATGGTCTCAATATGATCGGCCTGAAAAGGAGAGGATTCAAAGAGGAAACCATAAGTGCGCTGAAAGAGGCGTATCGCATCGTATTTCGGTCCTCCCTGCTCTTGAAAACCGCCATAGAAAATGTGAGGAGCCGGGTTGAATATATCCCGGAAGTGAGACAATTCCTTGAATTCATCGAGAAGTCGGAAAGGGGAATCTGCAGATAATAAAAATACCAAGCACGAAATCCTAAATTCCAAACGTTACGAGCGGGGCTTTGAAAAATATCCGCTTTGTCATTTCGACCAAGAGACTGTGTCACAAAGTCATTGCGAAGGAGTAAAACGACTGAAGCAATCTCATAATCCATTGATAATATTGAGACTGCCGCGGGCTGCACCCTCGCGACGACATTTGGATTAGATTTTCAAAGGTCTCCAAGCACTCAATTTTTGAATTTGTTTAGAATTTAGATATTAGGATTCAGAATTTATTACATGGGGTTGTATGAACGAAATCAAGGTCGGGGTGGTGGGGGTCGGACACCTGGGCAACTACCACCTGCAAAAATACCAGAAACTGCCAAACTGTAAAATCGTTGGCGTCGCGGACATTATAGAGGAACGTTCCCGGAAGGCGGCACAATTGTACGGGTGCGCCGCTCTTTCAGACCACCACAAGCTTATCGGCCTGGCCGACGCGGTCAGCGTCACCGTACCCACCGTATCCCATCACAGTGTCGCAAAAGACCTCATGGAAGCGGGAATCGATATCCTGCTGGAAAAACCAATCGCGGCGACACTCAATGAAGCAGACGAACTCGTAGATCTCGCCGGAAAAAGAAACCTGATTCTCCAGATTGGCTTAGTGGAACGATTCAACCCGGCTATCGTCGCTCTCAAATCCTTCATGGGAAAACCTCTTTTCATTGAAGCCCATCGTCTCCACCCCTTTTTCGAGCGGGGTACGGACGTGGACGTTATCCTGGACCTGATGATTCACGACCTGGATATCATCCTGCAGTTCGTCAAATCTCCCGTAGAGACCGTGGAGGCCGTCGGTGTGTCGGTTCTCTCCGACAAGGTAGATATTGCAAATGCCAGAATCACTTTCCAATCCGGTTGCGTCGCGAACATCACAGCCAGTAGGATAACGGGAAAAACCATGCAGAAGATACGATTCTTCGGCATGGAAGGCTATCACGCCGTCGATTATCAGACGCGGGAGCTGGTATCGCTCAGCAAGAAAAACACCGCCGGCGGAAATGTGGAAATTATCGCGAACCCCGTAGAGATCACGCAGACCGACCCGCTTGAAGAGGAGATCCGCGCCTTCTTAGACGCGGTAACGCTGAGGACCCCTCCTCCCGTGACAGGAAAAGAGGGGAGAGATGCGTTGGAATTAGCCCTGACAGTCATGGAAAAGATCAAAAAATCACAAGAGATATTGCCATGATCCCCATGGTTGACCTGCAGAGACAGTATAAGACACTCAAGGCCGAAATCGACGCGGCGATACAGAATGTACTGGACAGCGCCCAATTTATTCTGGGGCCGAATGTCTCAGCACTGGAGAAGGAGATTGCCGCGTATCACGGAATTCCTTACGCCGTCGGTGTGGCCAGCGGTACTGATGCCCTGCTCCTCGCATTGCGGGCATGCGGGATCAGAGAGGGGGATGAAGTTATCACCTCTCCCTTCACGTTCATCGCCACAGCGGATGTGATCGCACTTCTGCACGCGACGCCCGTTTTCGTGGACATAGAGCCGGAAACGTTCAATATGGATCCCGGCAAGATAGAAGAGAAAATTACCGCACACACAAAGGCCATAATCCCGGTCCATCTCTTCGGACACCCGGCGGACATGAATCCTATCGTCGATCTGGCCCGGAGATATAACCTGAAAATTGTCGAAGACTGCGCTCAGGCATTCGGCGCGACTTACCACGGAAAAAAGGTCGGCACCATGGGAGATTTCGGGTGCTTCAGCTTTTTCCCGAGCAAAAACCTGGCCGGCTACGGTGACGGAGGCATGATCGTCACCAAACATTCGGAGATGGCAGAACGTATCAAACTCCTGAGGAATCACGGAAGCGCCGTAAAATACCACCACACAATCCTGGGATATAACAGCAGGCTTGATGAAATTCAGGCTGCCGTAATCCGAACCAAAATGCAACATATTGACATATTCAACCGGAAACGCCGGGAAAACGCAGACCTTTACAGGAGACACATCGAGAGGGACGATATCAATCTCCCCGTGGAAAAAGCAGGATGCATGCATGTATACCACCAGTTCACAATCCGCTCGAAAAAAAGAGACGGCATCATGGCCGCGCTCACAAAGAACGACATCTCTTCCGCAATCTACTATCCCGTTCCCCTGCACAGGCAGGAGGTATTTTCCCATCGGAACATCGATGAAGACAATCTGAAAATCAGTGAAATGTGTGCCGGAGAAGTCCTCTCTCTTCCCATGTTCCCGGAACTGGAGAGTGAAGAAATCCGCTTCATCAGTGACGTACTAAACAATGCACACTAATACGAACGGCAACAGAAACGAACGCACCGGCACCGGAAAACTGGTCCTGATCGTGGCGGGTGAGGCCTCGGGAGACCTCCATGGAGGCAACCTCGTCCGGTCGATGAAGCGGATTGATTCTTCCTGCCGATTCTATGGAATTGGAGGCAGGAAGATGAGGGAAGAGGGCGTTGATCTGATCGCCGATTCCGCGGATATGGCAGTCGTCGGGTTGACCGAAGTCACATCGAAACTAAATATGATCATGAAGGTCATGTCACGGCTGAAGAAATCATTGAGGGAGTTGAAACCCGATATGGCTATTCTTATCGACTACCCTGATTTCAACCTCCCCCTGGCGGGATCGGCAAAGAAGTGCGGCGTTAAAGTTTTTTACTACATCAGTCCCCAGGTCTGGGCATGGCGTAAAGGAAGGATCGGAAAAATAAAAAAAACGGTCGATAAAATGGTCGTGATTCTGCCGTTCGAAGAGGAAATGTACCACGCAGCAGGTGTCGATGCCACCTTTGTCGGACACCCCCTCCTTGATGCGGTCAAAAAAAAGTACACCCGGGAGGAAGCACGGAAAAGATTCGGCCTTCAAGAAGGTGGCACCACTATAGGGATTCTTCCCGGCAGCAGACAGTCCGAAGTGGTGAGACTTCTTCCCGAGATGCTTAAAGCCGCGGAAATCATTGCAAAGAAAATTTCACCTGTTCAATTTATACTCCCCCTTGCCGATACCCTGGACATGACGTTCGTTTCACACATAGTCAAGAAACATCCCATACCGGTCAGGATCATTCAGAATGAGAGCTACGATGTGATCGGCTGCGCTGACGTTGTCATGGTTGCTTCGGGAACGGCCACTCTCGAAACGGCACTGATGGAAACGCCGATGGTCATTATCTACAAAGTATCCTCCCCTTCCTATTTTGTCGGGAAGATGGTAATTAAAGTCGATCACATCGGCATGGTCAACATCATTGGGGGTAAAAGAATTGTTCCCGAACTTATCCAGGATAATGCAACGCCTGAAAACATTGCGAATGAAATTTGCGATATCCTGAAGAATCCGGACAGAATGAATTGCATCAAACAGGACTTGAAACAGATAAGGGACAAACTGGGAATCCCCGGGGCGGCGGAGAGGGCGGCAAAGATAGCCTGCGACATGTTAAATCCTAAGCACTAAATCCAAAACTCTCAATAGATACAAAATGGAAATATTCAAACGCCTCTTGAAATTAGCAAAACCGCACCTGTCAAAGTTTTTCTTCGCTACGCTGTGCATGCTGGTTGTGGGCGCGTCGACGGCAATCCTTGCCGCATTGGTGAAACCGGTCTTAGACGATATCTTTATCAAGCAGGACGCCCGGATGTTGACGTTGATACCGGTGGCGATACTCGCAATCTATTTCATCAAGATGCTGTGCAGCTACGGACAGACAGTCATCATGAGTTTCATAGGACAGCGGGTAGTCACCGACCTGAGAAATGAACTGTATGACCACATTCAACGCCAGTCTCTCGCCTTTTTCACCAATCATCCTACGGGAACACTCATGTCGCGCATCACCAACGATGTAGGTCTTATTCAAGGCGCCGTTTCGGAGGCCGTCACCAGTCTTTTCAAAGATTCTTTCACCATCGTCGGCCTTATCATTCTCATCTTTTACCGCGACTGGAAGCTTGCCATCATCGCCATGTTCGTTTTTCCGCTGACGATATACCCCATAGCGAAATTCGGCACGATGATGAGAAATGTGGCAACCAGAACTCAGGTCACCATGGGCAGCCTTACCAGCCTTCTCCAGGAAACCATATCGGGAACGAGAATTGTGAAAGCCTTCGGAATGGAAGAGTACGAGGGGAAAAGATTTGCGAAAGAAAATGAAGACCTCTTCAAGCTATTCATGAAATCCGTCTCAATACGAGCCATATCAAGCCCCCTTATGGAGTTCTTAGGCGGTGTCGCCATCGCCATTATCGTACTGTACGGAGGCTATGAGGTACTTCGGGGAAATTCGACGCCGGGTAACTTCTTCTCCTTCCTGACGGCCCTCATTATGCTCTATGAACCGGTAAAGAGGCTGACCAATGTGAATAACACGATCCAGCAGGGTGTCGCCGGTGCGGAGCGGGTCTTTGGTATCATCGACACGGTACCGGATATCAGGAATGAACCGGATGCCATGGATCTTCCGAAGATTTCACAGGACATTGATATCAAAAACGTCACATTCTGTTACAACGAAACGCCCGTTCTGAAAAACATCAATCTCTCCATAAGAGCCGGTGAAGTTGTTGCGTTTGTGGGCATGAGCGGAGGCGGCAAAACAACCCTGGTTAATCTGATTCCACGGTTTTACGACGTCAAGGAAGGGCAGATCCTCATCGATGGACATGACATCCGTCACGTTACCATAGGATCCCTCCGGGGGCAGATAGGTATCGTCACCCAGCAAACCATCCTGTTCAACGATACGGTGAGAAACAACATCGCTTACGGCAGTATTGAAAAATCCGATGAAGATATCGTCAGGGCGGCACAGGCGGCGAACGCCCACGACTTCATCATGAACCTGCCCGACGGATACAATTCCGTCATCGGTGAACTGGGAACAAAACTCTCCGGCGGGGAAAGACAGAGAATCTCCATCGCGAGGGCCCTCCTCAAGAATGCCCCTATCCTTATCCTGGACGAAGCGACATCATCCCTGGATACGGAGGCGGAAATGGAGGTTCAGGATGCCCTGGAAACCCTTATGAAAGGAAGGACAACCCTGATAATTGCCCACCGGCTTTCCACAATCCGGAACGCACACCGGATCATCGTTCTTGCGAACGGTGAGATCGTGGAAGAGGGTACCCACGAATCACTTCTGGAAAAAAGAGGCGAATATTTCAAATACTATCACATGCAGTTCAACGACGAGAGCAGAAGTCAGCATGCAAACACCGGCAATGCCAAAGACTGAGGGAAGCTTTGCATGGCGCACATCTCGTAGTGTCATAAAATGAAAATTCTCGATCAACGGCTCAGGCAGATCTGGTACGCCGACAGCACTCATCCTACTTTGAAACTCCTTACACCGCTTCTGTTCCTCACATCTCTGGTGTACAGGACAGTCATCAATATAAGAAACAGGATGTACGATCACGGGATATTTTCACAGAGAAAACTCCCCTGCAAAGTAGTCAGCGTGGGAAATATCGCGGTCGGCGGAACGGGAAAGACTCCCATGGTCATTATGCTGGCAAAAATCCTGAAGGAGAAAGGATACAGGCCAGCCGTGTTGAGCAGAGGATACGGGGGGAGAACGAAACACCCCGTGAACATCGTATCGGACGGTTCCCGCATCACGATGGGTTGCCACGAGGCGGGAGACGAACCGGTGCTGATCGCACGCGCCACGGAAGGGATACCGGTCATTACCGGAGCGGAGCGGAGCGTTACGGGAAAAGCCGCCATTAATGATCTGGGTGCCAATATCCTGATCCTGGATGATGGATTCCAGCACAGGAAGCTCTTCCGGGACTTAGACATCGTCATTCTGAACCGGGAAGAACCCTTCGGAAACGGCTTCCTTCTCCCCAGGGGGCCCCTCCGGGAACCCCCGAAGGCCCTGGACAGGGCTCACTTCCTTATATGGAAAGACAGTATCCTTGACGGCCGCTATCCTAAATACCAGGAAAAAGGCATAGGGGTCTTCTCCCCCACCCTGTCGGCATACCTGAGACCGAAAACTCTTGTACGGGGGGAATCGGGAGATTCACTCCCCCTGGAATACCTAAGGGGAAAAAAGATCTGTGCCTTTGCGGGAATCGCATTCCCGGAGTCATTCAGAGAAACCATTGAATCCATGGGGGGGATCGTCGTAAGCTTCCTGCCCTTCCCCGATCACCATAATTACACGGTAAGTGATATCGCCGATATTGAGAGGGTATCCGCCGCTTCCACGGCAGAGATCGTGATGACAACGGAAAAGGACGGCATCAGATTGAACGATTTCACCGACTTCCTGAAAGACATTTTCATTTTGAGGGTAGAGATGGAGGTGCTTCCCTCCCGGGAAGAGTTTGAGGCACTGATTCTTGAAAAGCTAAAATGAAGAAATCAGCAACGGCAGATATTATCCTGAGAATTTTCGGTGCCGTTCCCCGAAAGCTAAGAATGTCCCTCTTTACGGGATTATTCCGTCTTTTTTACTATCTTGTGCCACGGCAGCGATTGATTGCCGTTCACAATCTCAGAAGTGCCTTCCCGGAAAAGAGCGAGGAAGAAATCATTGCAATCGCCCGGGGAGTCTACCGCACAATGGGTATTGTGGCGGCGGACTTCTTCGAAATCCCTTCCCTGACAAGAGACAACATCGGCGATCTGGTCAAAGTGGAAGGATTAGAAAACTGCGAAAAAGCCATGGGAAAAAATAAGGGTATCCTCATGTTCGGGGCTCACTTCGGCAACTGGGAATTAGAAGCGGTTGCCGTCTCGCTGCTCATAAAACCCCTGGTGGTGATCTACCGGCCGCTGGACAGTCGCATCCTTGATAACCTTGTCCTGCAAGTGCGATCATCCACCGGTAACAGCCCGGTCCCGAAAGAACGCGCCATGAGGCAGATGCTCAAGAGCCTCAAGAACAATGAGATATTGGGCATCCTGATCGATCAGAATGTAGCCTGGCAGGAAGGTGTGTTTGTAGACTTTTTCGAAAAACCTGCCTGTACAACCGATGGACTGGCCTTACTCGCCCTCCATACGGAGGCACCGGTTATTCCGGCCTACATGCTGAGACTCTCGGACGGAAAATACCGCCTCGTATTAGGAGAAGAGATGGAAGTTATCCGCACGGGGGAAAAGACCACGGATGTTTTAATAAACACGCAGAACTTCACGAAAGTCATTGAAGAGACGGTCCGGAGATACCCGGATCAATGGCTCTGGGTTCACCAGAGATGGAAGACAAAACCCTGGCAGGTAACAAAGAAAGTACAGAGCGCGGATCATTGCGAGGAATCTGCTGAGGGCAGATGACATGGAAGTCAGGATCACCACGAGACGCCGCTTTAGCGAAGCGAAAAATATCCTCATACGGGGAACGAACTGGATCGGCGATACGGTAATGACTTTGCCTGCCGTATCGGCCGTCAGGAAAACCTTCCCGGATGCCCGGATATCCGTTCTCGTCAAACCCTGGGTGGCGGAGATCTTTCATCTATGCAGAGAGGTTGATGAGGTAATGCTGTATAAGAGCCCCGGAATCCATTCGGGGACACAGGGAAT
>VGTB01000094.1 GCA_016874835.1 Deltaproteobacteria bacterium
ATCCCAATTTCAGACTCTTCCTGGCGATCAATCCGCCCTCCGTGCATCAGTCCAGGAATCTGCTTTCTCCTGCGTTGAGATCGAGATTTACGGAGGTGTGGGTTGAAGAGCTGGCGAAGGTGGGTGAACTGGCGGGGCTGATAGAGACGTGGGGCAATACCTCTCCGACGTTCATGGAAGCACACGAACGGGAGCAGGCACAGGCACAACAGGTCGGAGACCGGGAGCATCCCGACGGTGAGAAGAAACGTAAATCCGCAAAGAAGAAAGATAAGGAAGAATTCGCCTCCGATGCACGGTTTACCCATCACTCGATGTAACAGGCAGATGGTCTTGAATAGGTGAACGACTTCGGTGCTCTCATTCATGAAAAAGCCCGTGTACTGGTCAATGGTATGATTCGTCCCTGTAAAACCGATGAGTTTGAAGTAATGTGGGAGATCGTGAACGACGCCGCGGGGGCGTATCGGGGGGTTATTCCTGCGGACCGGTGGAGGGAACCGTATATGTCCCGGGAGGAACTCCGTCATGAAATTGATGATGGCGTCGTATTCTGGGGATATGACGATGGCGGTGTGCTCCTGGGAGTGATGGGCATTCAACCCGTTCAGGATGTGACGCTCATCAGGCATGCCTATGTCCGCACGGCCAGGAAAAATCAGGGTATCGGGAGCACGCTGCTGGCCGCACTTCGTGAAAAAACGCTTCATCCTGTGTTGGTCGGCACCTGGGCGGCGGCTTTCTGGGCTGTCCGCTTCTATGAAAAACATGGATTCCGGCGTGTATCCTCCGAAGAGAAAGACCGGTTATTGAAAAAGTACTGGTCGATTCCCGAACGTCAGGTTGAAACGTCCGTAGTATTGGCGGATAGGAATTGGTTCGCCCGGGAGGGGAAGGGTGAGGGACTTCTCAAGGAAAGGAGGCACGAGATCCCGATAGTATCCATTGTGGGCCGTTCGAATACGGGGAAAACAACCCTTATCGAGAAGATGATCCCGGAACTAAAACGGAGAGGTTACCAAGTAGCCACGGTGAAACATACGATTCACGGTTTTGAAATCGACCGTGAGGGTAAAGACAGCTGGCGGCATAGAAAGGCGGGCGCGCGAGTAACGGTCATTGCTTCTCCGGGGAAGATAGCTCTTTTAGAGGATGTTGACAGAGACTATGAGATAGAGGAACTCAGGGATAAATATATTACAGGCGTGGATATTATCCTGGTTGAAGGGTTCAAGAAAAACCCGTATCCCAAGATTGAAGTCGTCCGGTCAGGATTGAAGCAGGAGCCGCTCCGTGCGCAGGAAGATAACCTCATTGCTGTCGCATGTGATCATCCGGTGGAAAGGGGAGTCCCCCGTCTGGACGTCGATGATATAGATGGTATTGTCGACCTCATCGAGTCCAGACTCCTGAAAGGAACCCCCGGGCTTGATAAAAATTAATGGCATTAATGGTGTCACATTTTGAAGTGTGAATAGCAGCGTATTATAAACCATCAAGTTTTGAGTCCCTTCAATCTAACATCTTGACTTATCAATAAAACATTCTGTACAAATTTTTAATTCATTATGTGACACCTTGATTGTAGACGCCTTGATGACATCTTGATCTTACCCTGGCCAGCTTGTAGGGAGAGGCTCCTCTCCTTGTACCTTCTTCCGAATTTCTTCAACAACATCTGGATCAGCTAGTGTGGTTGTGTCACCAATTTCTTCTCTATTAGAGATGGCGGCGAGGATACGGCGCATGATTTTTCCGGAACGGGTCTTAGGCATGTCATGAACCAGCCAGATACTTTTGGGAATCGCAATCGGACCAATCATTTCCCTTATAGCTTGAGCGATTTTCTTTTGAACCTCTTCACTTGGGTCAAAGCCGGGTTTTAATGAACAGTAGAGATCGGGGATTGCACCCTTGATCTCATCTCTTGTGGGTACAACTGCTGCTTCAGCAACCTCTTGAACCGTAAGAGCAGCTGATTCGATTTCTTTAGTACCAATACGGTGACCGGCCACGTTAATAATATCATCAATCCTTCCCAGTATCCTGGAGTAGCCGTCAGCCGCCAATACGGCGGCGTCACCGGTCATATACGGCCAGTCGCGCCAATCCTTACTGTTCGGGTCTGTGTTATATTTAGCAAAATAAGTTTCTACATAGCGGTCACGGTCCCCCCAGATGCTCTGAAACATTCCCGGCCACGGGTTCCGGATGCACAAGTTGCCTGCCTTACCTTTGCCTGCTTTGATTTCATTCTTCTCATCATCAAAGATGATCGGGTGAATACCAGGCACACCTCTACCAGCGCTGCCCGGCTTCATGGGCTCAATCCCGGGTACGGTACTGCAGAGGAATCCTCCGTTTTCCGTCTGCCAGTAGGTGTCAACAATGGCCGCCTTTCCTTTGCCGACCTCATGGAAGTACCATTTCCACACTTCGGGCTCAATAGGCTCTCCAACGGTGGTCATGTGTTTGAACTTATAATTGTATTTCCTCGGTTCTTCAGGACCAGCTTTCCTCAACATACGTATGGCCGTAGGTGCGGTATGAAATATATTGACGTCGAGTTCCTCAGCAATTCTCCAACAGCGCCCGGCATCCGGATAGGTGGGCACTCCTTCATATATAACGGTGCTTGCGGCCAGTGCCAGGGGACCGTACACAATGAAGGAGTGACCTGTAATCCATCCTATGTCAGCCATACACCAGTAAACATCCTCGGGGTGAATGTCCTGAATGATGTGTGACATGGCGGCAACATAGGCCAGGTATCCCCCAATACTGTGCTGGGCACCCTTAGGTTTCGCAGTTGTTCCGCTTGTATACATAAGGAAGAGAATTCCTTCCGCGGGCATAGATACGGGCTCTACAACTGCCCTCTTATAATTCTTGAGAAGATCGTCCATAATGAAATCCCGGCCTTCTACCAGGGGTGCCTTAGAGGAGTACCTCCCTTTGTAGCGCTGCCAGATAAGAACCTTTTTCACTTCCTGACCCTGCTCTGCAGCCGTCTTAACGGCAATATCCGCGCCGGGTTTATGGTCCAGGAGATTACCATTGCGGTAGTAAGCATCCATGGTGATCAGGTACTCACTTCCAGAGTCCCATATCCTGTCACCGGCGGCCACACCGCTGAATCCACCATAAACCTGGGAGTGAATTATACCGAGTCGGGCACAGGCAAGCATGGTTATGGGAAGCTCTGGAACCATCGGCAGGTGGAGTGTTACTCTGTCCCCTGCCTTTAAACCAAGATAGTCTCTGAGGAGTGCAGCAACCTCATTAACTCTCCTGTACAGGCTCTGGTAGGTAATATGTTGAATGGGCTCGCTTTCAGGTTCCGGAACAAAGTGAATGGCTGTTTTATTTTTGTGCTTGTCAAGGTGCCTATCCACACAATTATAGCAGGCATTAAGCCTTCCGCCTACAAACCACTTGAAGCATGGCGCATCGCTTGTATCCAGCAACGTGTGCCAGTACTCATCCCAGTCAAGCATATCGGCAAATTCCTTATAGTAATACGGGAATTTGTCCAGGCTCATTCTCTCAAAAATTGCCGGATCAGTCACATTAGCCTGAGCAACAAATTCATACGATGGATAAAAATAATCTTCCTCTTTCCAGTGAACCGCATAAGTCTTTACATCAGACATATAGTTAACCTCCTTAATAATATTATTAAATTTACATTTTGTCCTTCGTAATAATCTCGCTCGGAAAAAATTTTCAACCTATCCCTATAAAAATTCTAATTTTTCGCATAAGATTCACCTATGGATCTTATAATCCAGGCAGTTGTAGCAGATGTTTGTCGTTCCTCCGATGAACCATCTGAACGTGGGATATTCCCACACGAATGCCTTTTCTCATGGATTGAACCAGTATATGTCAGCTTTTGCCCGCTTTGCCGCTGCATCCCAGAAACACTCCGGATCGTTTTTCGCCCACTCGTACATGTCTCTGTAATTTTTAAATTTCGTTGGCATTTTTCCCTCCTTAATATGCCTGTTAGTTGTTAAGCGTTTACCTTTTGCCCCCTGGAAACGTGTAATAATCCCTTCCTGACCACCCCCTTTCTTAAGATTGAGACGAAGGCACATACTGCACCCTCAGCCATTCAGTGAACTAAACCGGATTCACCCGACGGCAGGTAAACATAATTAGTCCGCTCGGATTTCCGGTCCTTCCTGCTCTCATTCAGGGATAGAGCAAGATATAAAAAATATGTGATTATGAGGCGGGCGGAGATAGATCATCTGTTCAGTCTGCATCAGAGATACGGACGGAACTTCACAACTACCTCGCGTCATTAAGGATGTGACCCTGCGTGAGACAGGAACAGTCTACCGTCGAAGGTCACAGTATATTGTGATGGCTGTTTCCGATGGGAATAGCCAGTGTATGGTCTAAAAACTGAAAGCGTATGCTGTAAACAGGCCGTCATGGCTGAGACTGATATCGACCTCAGCCCGCCTGCCATTTATATATACAAAGGGAGGCTCTAATCCGTTTGCACCTTTCGACTTTTTCACTACTATATCTTCCGGATTCTCGTCAATATATTTCGAGAGATGTTTTATTAGTGCCTTTCGTACATGCATGGATTCATAATCTGGAGAATTTTGTGCATCGGGATCGATACCGCTGATCTGCCATACAACCGAATGAATGGCCTCCGATGAAGACGTGGTTCCGACGGAGTGTACATAATCACGCGTTGTGAAAATCCGGATGTAAATTCGTTCGTACGGTGTATCGACAAATCCGGTGCGGAAATTACCCCCGGAGGAATATTCGCCTGATCTGTCGGACCGTTCTACACCGTGAAGCGTTACTTCGTACAACCGGGGCACGGAGGGAACAGATGCATAGCGTTTGCTGACGATTTTGTACGCCGTTTCCTTGCCACCCCAGAGAGCCCAGAGAATCGTATCGGGGTCTGTTGCATCAAAGATCTGCTTGCGCTCATTGATGGTGAAGACGCGGTTGATGAATCTCGTATTCCTGCTCTTTCCCCTGTTGTGAGGATCGGTCAGATCCACAATATCGTTGCCGACGTGCAGCAAAATAATCTTCCTCCATTCTTGCCAGGCGTTTAATGATCTGCTCCGCGTAGTGACGTTGCGCCCTGAGGCCGTTATGCTCCGTCGGCTGCGGCTTGAACACCTCCACGTTCACGGTGAATTGTTCGCCGAACCGGGGGATCGTGCTGTAGGTACTCTGGTGGTCGCCCCGCAGGTAGATACACATTACTCTACAGTTTTCGAATTCCTTCACGAAACGTCCCACACCATAGGAAAATCCCCCGATATTGATGCGACCGGTCCGTGACCTTCCTCCCTCCGGGAATATGAGAAGCGCCTGATTCGATTCCAGAACGCGGGAACACTTGTCCATGGTATTTTTCATCTCGTCACGATCTCCTCCCCGATTGATGGGAATGCATTTGGCCAGATAGCAGAGAATCGTGAGGATGATATTTCGCTGAAAGTTTTTCCTTTCCGGCAGGTTCCAGGGAATCAGACGATAATTGATCACGTGGTCGTGAAGCGAAAGAATGGCATATGTCAGGATACAGGAATCAACCATGGTGAGGTGGTTGGCGCAGATGATATACGGCTCATCCTGATTTCTGAGGAAATCGATGCAATCCTTCCTGATCTTTCTCAAATCGCGCACCCGGTAGCCCATTAACCTGATGATTGCGAAATACAGCGGGCCGAGGAGAAACACAGAAATCCGGCCCAGAATGTATTGAATGAGTAAATTGCCCCGTATCATTATCTTCACACGATGACTTATGCCAGCTTGGTTTTAATGATGGCCACGGCATCGCCGATAGTCCCGATCTTGTCTGCCTCATCGTCTTCGACGGTGATACCGAACACATCTTCGCATTTAATAATCACATCAACCAGCCGCGCCGAATTGACCTTGAGGTCATTCAGAATGTGGGTTTCCTTTGTTGCCTTATCTAACAAGTTCGGGTCTTTTGTGTACGCTCTGAGAATATCTATCATTTTACTGAAGATTGTCTGTTCATCCATTGCGGGTTAACTCCTTTGAAAATTATTCCATTTTTTAAATATCAAACAGCTGTTCACATCGCCGAAGCCAAAGCCGGCCTTGGCGATGATTCGTAACTCGGGAGAGTCGATACACTTCTGCGGGACCTTTTCCCTGTATTCAGCGATATCGGGGTGGATATCCTCACAGTTCACGGAAGGGTGCAGGAAGCCCTTGTACAGTTGCAGTACGACGGCTACGCACTCTATCGCGCCGGCTGCCCCAAGACAATGGCCGACAAGTGATTTTGTCGAGTTGATGTAGGGGAAATTTTCCGGGCCTCGTTCCAGGGCTGCAGACCAGTTTTTCACCTCGTGAGGATCTGCGAAGGTGGCGGTCAGGTGGCCATTGATGGAGTCGATCTCCCCCGGTGTAATGCCGGCATCAGCGATGGCGGATTTAATGCACCGCTTGACTCCCTCCGGGTTCGGTGCGGTTATGGAACCACCCATGCGATGTCCTCCGCAATTCACCGCTCCACCCAGTACTTCTGCATAGATGCGGGCGCCCCGCTCCAGGGCGGATTCCATATCTTCAATGACCAGCACCGCAGCTCCTGAACCCGGAACAAATCCGCTCGCCGTGGCACTTAATGGCCGTGACGCTGCTTCAGGGTGGTCGTTGAATTTACGACAGATTACACGCATGGCATCAAAACCGGCCCATATGTATGGAGATGGTCCTTCCGAACCGCCGGCGAGAACACGTTTTGCCAGTCCGTTGCGTATCCTCCACATTGCTTCTATCACCGCTTCATTTCCCGTGCTGCAGGCGGACGAATTCGATGTCGCCTGATTTCCCAGTGCGAGGAGACCGGCTATGGATGCGCTCGTTCCGCTATTCATCACCTGTTCTACAATGCGGCTTCCCATGCGGCGTACTTTGCCTTGAGCAACCATTGGTATGAGCACATTCGCAATGGTATCCATACCGCCGATTCCGGAGCCGACTATGACACCTGTGTCCCAATCCACACGATCATCATCGGCATCAGGAACGCTGAAGCCTGCATCTCGCCATGCATCTATGGCGGACACGGAAGCGAATCCTATGTTGTCGTTGATGGACATCAGTTTTTCTTGATCAAAGTAAGTATTGCGAATACTTTCAAAATCCCTGGGAGCGCCGCCGACCTGGCAGGAAAAATTCATTTCCCTTAACTCGGGGAAAAATCGGATACCGGAACGACCTTCCCTCAGGGCCTCTTCAAAATTATCTAATCCATGTGCGTTCGGGGCAACAACCCCCATGCCTGTGATCACTACTCTGTTCTTCACCATTTACATTCATCCTTTGTTCATAATGAGAGATACGGTTACGTTACTCAACGAGAAAGAAACCCGACAATTGCATCACCATTCACAATCCTTCTCTTTCACCCCGGCGATGGGGATTTTCACAATGAGATTCCCATACCGGCCAGGGTACCGGAACTGACGAGTTGGCCGTTTTCTCTGTGCATGCGTACGTTTGCTTTCAAGTTTCCCATCCGAAAATACACTTTTTGACCATGGACAATGACCCTCTCTCCGGGCCGTACAATCCCGGTAAACTCGATTCCCTCGGCGAGAGTGAACAGGGTCGTAAGTTCCCCCGGTGCATGGGGAGCGGTACCCCCTTGTTCCATGGTGAGGTAAAGACCGAAGGCAACAACCCCCGTTTGAGCCATTGTTTCGATGAGAATGACACCCGGTGTAATCGGTCGGCCAGGGAAGTGACCCTTATAAAAATACTCGTCGTGACGGAATCTGTACGCACCCACGATGTGTTCAGCATCAAGTTCCAGTATTTCATCAATAAACCGAAAGGGATACTGTTGGGGAACACTTCGCAAAACCCTCTCTTTTGTTTCCTGGTCAACCGCCATAGAGTCCTCCGTTCACGTGGATGACACTGCCCGATATATAAGAGCCGCGTGTGGCAAGGAAGGCAACCACATCAGCGACTTCCTCGGAGTTACCCATGCGACCCAGAGGGATGGCCTCCAGGATTCTTTTTTGTACCTCTTCCGGAAGATTTTTCGTCATTTCCGTGTCGATGTACCCTGGTGCAACGGAATTCACTAAGATGTTCCTTCCCGCAAGTTCCTTCGTCAATGATTTCGTAAAGGCATCGAGAGCCGCCTTTTCCATGGTGTAAGGGATCTGTCCGCTGTTGCCCGTATGTCCTACCACACTGGATATATTGATGATGCGACCGCTTCCCTGGCGGAGCATGAAGAGGCGGATGATACGTTTCGTCAGATACCATGTTCCCCGCGTGAGAGCTCGCTGGGCATCGAATTGTTCAATTTTCATGCTGTGGATATCCGCGTTTATTGAGACCCCGGAGTTGTTTACGAGTACATCCACGCGACCTGCGGTTTCTTTTATCCTGTTCACCGCGCCGTCCACCTGGCCGATATCAGTGAGGTCTGACTGCACAAGAAATCCATCTCGCACATCTGCGAGCACAGCTTCCGCCCGGGACTTACTGCTTCGGTAGAGTATTCCCACCTGAAATCCCTCTCGGGAGAGCGCCCGGCAACATGCGGCGCCGATTCCCGTGCCGCCGCCTGTTACGAACGCCACGCGTTTATCCTTCATTCTTGTCCTTTCAATATTCCACCGACGGAATGCCTGGATCGTTTCGGGTAATCCCGGTATACGATTCCCCTGAAGACGCCTGTACGGGCCTGTTGAATGAGGGCTATTAATTCGTTATCCACGAACACCTGGCCGTTGCCGACGGCGATGCTGGTTCCCGATTCCTTCAGCTGGCTGAACCGTTTCACTTCGATTTCGTAACGGACAACTTTGCTGAAAGGTCTGATCTGTCCGTTGAATGACACCTCATCGCAACCCAAAGCTCTGCCTGCACCCAATGCACCTCGCCAGACGCAATAGAATCCCAGCAGCTGCCAGACGGCATCCAGACAGAGACAGCCTGGCTGGACGGGATCTCCCGGCATATGGCATTGGAAATACCACGCATCCAGCCTGATGTCCTGTTCCGCGATAAGCGACCCCTGTCTGCCATCACTCTTGCACGAGAGGATGCGGTCTACCATGAGGAAAGGTGGTGCCGGCAACCGTGCATCAAAATCCGCCGGCGGGTCTTCCACGAGACTCCCGTACGAAAACGCGATGAGTTCTTCCAGATTGAAGGATTCGCGCGCTCTGAACTCCTCGTATTTCATTGTTCTTCCGCCACCTGCAGCATCATGTGTGTCCAGGAGAGTCCTGCCCCGACAA
>VGTB01000095.1 GCA_016874835.1 Deltaproteobacteria bacterium
ACTGCGCAGTGAACCACCCCGCCACGATAAGCAATACCGATGCCCACAGGACATTGAGCCAGGATCTCTTCCGCTCGAATGGCGTTGCGAGACCGCCGCCGCTTCGCGCATAGGGGATGAACGTCATTATCGGCACAAGGGAGCAACGACCCGCTAAAGGCGTCAGGGCAATGATACCCGGTCGGAGGGAAGGGGAGAGACGGGCGCAGCGAAATATCGTCTCTTCGTTCGGAAAGGCATCAAGAAGGTCTTAAAAGGTCAGGGTCTTGTCAACTGATGAAGGATCGTCCTCAAATGTTAAAAGTCACTGACCCCACCCCACTTGACATAATTAACCGCAACCCATAAATAAATAGTGTGTTTTGTCATAAATTGTCAAAAGGACCCAATAACCCTATATAAATAACTTGACAAATAGTATCATAACCCATAAAATATTTATGGGTTACGCAGAATAACGTCAAGAATAATATGACACTTGTAAATTTTTTACAAAGACATCCGGTTTTTACAGGAGAGGAGCTAAACAGCTTCCTTGCCTCCGAAGGTCGACTCGGTTCCAGAGCGCAGGAATCCCTCCTTGCCTATTACGTGAAGACCAGTCGTGTAGTCAGGGTGCGTCGCGGGCTCTTTGCCGTTGTCCCGCATGGCGCGTCACCGGAGACTTTTGCCTTTGATCCCTATCTTCTCACCTCCAGAATGACGAAAGATGCAACTCTGGCTTACCATACAGCCTTGGAGGTTCACGGTAAGACCTATTCGATGTACGAGCGCTTCACGTATCTTACACATCAATTTTTGCGCCCCGTGACTTTTCGTTCCTGTCGATTCAAAGGCGTGTTTTTTCCAAAAAGCCTCAGCAGAAAAGGTCAGGAATCCTTTAATGTGGTGAAGATCGATCGTGCGGGTCTGGAAGTCCGTACCACCGGCCTGGAGAGGACCTTCGTGGATGTCCTTCATCGCCCAGATTTGACGGGAAGCTGGGAGGAAATATGGCGTTCCTTAGAGACAGTGGAATTTTTCGATCTTGATAAAGTCACAGAATACGTTACTCTCCTCGGAAATGCCACCACCGCCGCAAAGGTCGGCTTTTTCCTAGAACAGCACCGGGAGACTTTGATGGTCGAGGACACACACCTAAAGGTTCTCCATGATCTTCGTCCACTTCGCCCCCATTACCTTGAACGTGGCAGACGGAAGCCGGGACGCTTTGTGGGAACGTGGAATCTCGTCATTCCTGAAGAGATCGTCAACCGATCGTGGGAGGAATAACAGTGAGGATATCCCCCGAAATGCTCGCCGCCCAGTCGGAAGTCACCGGTTTTCGCCCCGATATACTCACAAAGGTGGGACACCTCCTCCAACTACTCAACGCGATTCACAGCCATCCCATCCTGAAGGGGAAGTTAGTTCTTAAGGGCGGCACAGCCTTAAATCTGTTTATGTTCGATGTTCCCCGCCTCTCGATCGATATTGATTTAAACTACGTGGGTGAAGTGAATCGGGAGGCCATGATCGCAGAGAGGCCAAAGATTGAGCGTGCGCTGCAGGCCGTCTTTTCCCGCGAGGGTTTCACAGCCAGGGGCGTACCAAATGAACATGCCGGCGGCAAATGGCGCCTCCGTTATTCGAGTGCAGGTGACCAGGGAGTAAACCTGGAGGTGGATGTTAACTTCATGTTCCGAATTCCTCTGTGGCCTGTAAAGACCATGGATTCGAAGACTATCGGCGTCTGGCAGGCAAACGGTATTCAAGTAATGGATATCCACGAACTTGCGGTGGGCAAGCTTGCTGCCCTTCTCTCGCGACACCAAGCGAGGGATCTGTTCGATTGCTCGCGGATATTTCGTCTAGGTGGTCTTAACTGGGAAAAACTGCGTCTGGCCTTTGTTGTATATGGTGCCATGAACCGCAGGGATTGGAGAAAAGTCACCTTCAAGGAAGTGGCCCTGGATATCAAAGACTTTGAACAAAAGTTGCTCCCTACATTGCGGTCCACAGAACTGGGAACAATGCAACTTTCCCTTTTTGTCAAAGATCTCGTCGACGACTGCCGGAATGGATTAAAAGATTTACTCCCGTTCACGGAAATTGAGATGGAATTTCTCAATCTCGTTCTGGATAAAGGAGAGATAGTTCCCGATTTGTTGACCACCGACAAGGATCTGCAGAATCGCATAGGCCTCCATCCACTTCTCGAATGGAAGGTCTTAAATGTGAAGGCATATAAAGACAATCGTTAACAAGCCGCAGTGAGATATAAGCTCGCTTTTGCCAGGCAAACCTTTTTGAGCTTGTAGAGGTGATAATAAGATGAGATGGAATCAATTTAGAATCTTAAAGTATAGGCTGCTAAATATCGAAGTGCTTTTATGGATGATGTCGTAAGAATCGAAAACCTTATCCGACGGGCAGAACAGCGACTGATCGATCTTGAATCAGAAAGAAAGCAGCTCTGCGATGAGATCAAAAATCTCAAGCAGATGAAGGACAAACTTACCGATAAACGCATTCCTTTCTCTCCGGTAGGAGAAACTATAATCACGAATCGATCATCCATAGAAGAGAAAATCTCTTTATTTCGGCATCTCTTCAGGGGACGGGAGGATGTCTACGCAAAGCGATGGGAAAACAGGGCTGGGAAATCTGGATATCAACCGGCCTGCGAGAATGAATGGGTTTCCGGAATATGCGGGAAACCTTCCGTCAAATGTTCTGATTGTCCCGGGAGATACTTTCTCCCTCTTACAGATTCAACCATCAGAAGGCATTTGGAAGGAGAAATCTCATCCGGGAGGATGCCCAGTGAGCATACCATAGGCGTTTATCCCCTGCTGTCCGATGAAACTTGTTGTTTTCTGGCTATTGATTTTGACAAAAGAACATGGATGCAGGATGCGGGAGCCTTCATGAAAACTTGCACTGCGTTGAATATCCCTGTTGCGCTTGAGCGGTCACGATCGGGAAGCGGCGGACATGTATGGATATTCTTCTCTGAACCAGTACCCGCCGTCTCGGCCAGGAGATTGGGATCCTTTCTGATCACTGAGACGATGGAAAGACGTCCTGGTATCGGTCTCGACTCCTACGACCGCCTCTTTCCCAATCAGGATACTATCCCACGTGGTGGCTTTGGTAATCTGATCGCTTTGCCACTTCAGAAGATGCCTTCATCCAAGGGCAATTCTCTTTTCCTGAGTGACGACGGCACCCCCTTCGAGGATCAGTGGCTTTTTTTGTCAAGGATAAGGAAGATGAATCCTCATGAGGTAGAAGCCATCGTGGCCAAAGGAGCCAGCAAAGGCCGTATCCTCGGTATTCACGCGATTGTCACGGAAGATGAGGCAGAACAACCATGGGAAATACCCCCCTCAAAAAAACTAAAGCATCCTGTTATCAAAGGCCCCTTACCTGACAAGGTCATCATCACTCAGGGAAGCCAGCTCTTCATTGAAAAAAAAGATTTGCCGCCATCCCTTATTAACAATTTAATACGACTCGCCGCCTTTCAGAACCCCGAGTTCTACAGGGCGCAGGTATTGCGACTTTCTACTTTCGGCAAGCCACGAATTATCTGTTGCGCGGAAGATTACCCTCATCATCTGTCTCTTCCTCGTGGTTGTTTAGCAGAACTCACGGCGATGCTGGAAACAATGGGTATCAGTTGGCAAATGGAAGATAAACGCTCCGCCGGACATTCCATCGCCGTGCGTTTTATCGGGGAGTTGAATCCGGACCAGCAGAAAGCCGCCGAGGCTGTTCTCGCTCATGATATCGGGGTTCTGTCAGCAACCACAGCGTTCGGCAAAACAGTCATCGGTATTCATATCCTTGCCAGGAGAGCCGTCAATACCTTGATTCTTGTTCATCGCAGGCAACTCATGGATCAATGGATTGCAAGCATATCTGCATTTCTTCAGTTAGACTTGTCCAAAATCGGTAAAATTGGGGAAGGAAAATACAACCCAACGAAGAACATCGATGTTGCGCTTCTTCAGAGTTTGGGAAGGAACTTTGATGTGGATGACATCGTCGCCGACTACGGTCATGTCATTGTCGATGAATGTCATCACATTCCGGCGAGCAGTTTCGAAAATGTGCTGCGGCGATGCAGAGCACGGTACGTTCTGGGATTATCAGCCACAATAACGCGCAAAGACGGACACCATCCGATCATTTTCATGCAGTGCGGACCAGTACGGTACAACGTCAGTGCCCGCAAGCAAGCCGTGGAACGCCCTTTTTCACATCATGTCATAACCAGGAGAACGCATTTCAAATATGATCCTCCTGTTTCAGAACACGCAATCGCGATCACGGACATCTATACGGCCTTGGTTCAAGATGCCGACAGAAATGAAATGATTTTTGATGATGTCCTAAAATCGCTGGAAAAAGGAAGATCGCCTTTAGTGATCACCGAAAGGAAGGACCACTTAGACTTCTTGGCTGAGCGATTTTCAAAATTTGCCCGCAATGTCATCGTGATGAAGGGAGGGATGGGAGCTAGACAACGGAAGGAAGTCTCCGAAAAGATGGCTTCCATACCGGATCATGAAGAGCGGCTGATCCTGGCTACCGGAAGATATCTTGGAGAGGGATTCGACGACTCACGCCTCGACACTCTTTTTCTGACCATGCCGATATCATGGCGTGGAACCCTCGCCCAGTATGCAGGTCGTCTCCATCGCTTGCACTACAACAAGACCGAGGTTATTATTTACGATTACGTGGATTCGGAGATTCCGGTAATGAAACGCATGTATGAAAGACGCCTCAGGGGATATCGAGCATTGGGATATAGCCTTCATGATGAAAAAACAGAAGTTCCTGTAAAATTACGAAAGTGAAGCCTCTTGTCCTTCAGCCTTTTTTTCATCAATACATCGCCATCACAATCCGATAGTTGAAAAGAGAGAAGGAAGATAGGTATCTTTTAAAACCATCGTACCTCACAAAAAAATACAGCTCATCATCTTAGATTCCACTATGCCCGTGAACCCAGGCTACGGCTACCAGGGCGGGAATAATCTCCGTGATTTCACAGACGGCACCTAAGGTATCGCCGGTATAGCCGCCTATCTTCCGATAACAGTACCCGGAAAAGAGAACCGCCACGATAAGCGAAGCAAAACCCGCTGCAAGACCGATCCACTGCGCAGTGAACCACCCCGCCACGATAAGCAATACCGATGCCCACAGGACATTGAGCCAGGATCTCTTCCGCTCGAATGGCGTTGCGAGACCGCCGCCGCTTCGCGCATAGGGGATGAACGTCATCATCGGCACAAGGGAGCAACGACCCGCTAAAGGCGTCAGGGCAATGATACCCGGTCGGAGGGAAGGGGAGAGAGACGCCAGAAAGGCAACCTTCAGGATAAGCACGGACACCACGGCGATCACTCCCATGACACCGGTTCTGCTGTCTCTCATAATGTCTAATATTTGATCACGGGGCCGGGCGCTGAAAAAACCGTCGGCAGTATCTGCCAGCCCATCCATATGCAGCCCTCCGGATATGCCCACAAGGACAATCACCGTAAGGACGCTTGCCGGGAATGGTGGAAATACATACCCGACGATGGCATCAAACACAGCGACAACAATTCCGATAAGCAACCCGACGACAGGGAAAAAGAAGACACTCCCTTCCAGTTCCTTTTCTCCCGTCGCGGTACCTCCCCGGGGGAACGGAATAATCGTTAAAAACTGAATTGCCGCCAGTAATGACTTCATGCACCCGCCCTGGAAACGGCTGCTTCCTCAAAGGTAGCCACTTCTGTAAGTATCCGGACTGATGCCTCCACGACGTTCATCGCGAGAGCCGCACCGGTCCCTTCACCCAGCCGGAGATCAAGATCCAGAAGGGGTTTCTTCCCCAGACAATCCAGGGCAATGCAGTGCCCCTTTTCCATGCTGCGGTGGGAGGCGATCATGTATTCCCGGGAAAGGGGAGCTAAATGCGAGGCGATCAGTGCCCCTGCCGTGGCGATAAATCCATCCACAAGCACAGGCTTTTTCAGGAATGCCGCACCCAGGATCAAACCGGCGATGCCGCCGATTTCAAATCCTCCGACCTTCGCCAGGACATCCAGAGAATCGGATTGATCGGGACGATTCACCTCGATGGCCTTTTCGATCATCGTGATTTTATGCAAAAGCTGCTCGTCATCAATGCCTGTCCCCCGGCCTGTGATTTCGGAAACGGGTTTCCCGCTGAACGTAGCGATGATCGCCGCGCTGGGCGTGGTATTGCCGATCCCCATCTCACCCGTCCCGAAGATATCGGTCGAAGCCCCGATCTCCAGGGCCACTTCTATCCCGCTCTCCACGGAGTGAATAGCCTCCTTACGGGACATGGCGGGTCCGGTGACGATATTTCCGGTCCCGGCTCTCACCCGTTTGGAAATGATTTTCCTTTCAGCAACAAGATCGCCTAAATCACCGGCCACTCCCATATCGACCACAACCACCCGGGCGCCGACAAGCCGTGCGATGGCATTGATCCCGGCGCCGCCACGGACGAAATTGTACACCATCTGTACAGTGACTTCCTGGGGGTATTTGGTGACACCCGCGGCAGTAACTCCGTGATCGCCTGCCATGGTCACCACCGTTTTACGTTCCACCGGCGGCTTTACAGACCCGGTCATTCCCGCCAGCTCCTCCGCCAGGTCCATCAACCGACCCAGGGCCCAATAGGGCATCGTGAGATGTTCGAGTCTCTCCCGTGCCCGGGCGCGGGCATCCGCGTCCTGAGGGACTATTCCGGAAATTGTCGATTCAAGCAAACGCATTTAAATATTCCTCCTCAAAGTGTCCCCTTGATGCAGACGGGGATACCACTGACCATGAAAATCACACAATCGGCGGCATCGGCGATGATCTGATTGCACCGCCCTGCCAGGTCCCGATACGACCTGGACAGGAGGTTATCGGGAACGATGCCCATCCCCACTTCGTTCGTCACAAAAATCACGGTGCCGGCAATACCAGCGCAGACCTCGACGATCTCTTCGCAATACTCCACCACGTCATCCTCGGTGACATCACTTCCCCGCTCCTCCGAGTAATACATGAGATTGTTGATCCACAACGTAAGACAATCCACCAGTATTACCCGGAAATTCGCCGCTTCTCTCAGGGCGCCGGCAATATCAAACGCCTCTTCGATCGTCTGCCATGCCGAAGACTGACGGGCCTCCCGGTGTTTTCTGATGCGCTCTTCCATCTCCTCGTCCACCGCAGGACATGTAGCGATATATGCCCGGTGGCCGGCAATGGAGTTTGCAATATTCAGGGCATGGACGCTCTTTCCGCTTCTGCTCCCGCCGGTAATCAAAATGATCCTGGCCATACCCCACCCCCGCAACTCAGGCGCTACCGTTTATTTTCCATACAAACAAAAAAATCCACGGATCGTTTCATCTGATCCGTGGATGCCGTTTTTCACCATCGGTTGATTCAGCTCCGACGGCACCTCGCGCCGATCGAAACCATCTCCTTACGGGCAGGTCTTCTGACTTCCGGATCTCCCTACTTGCCGCGCCTTCCCTTCCTCGAAGGAAAGTGGCAATTGCGGTTTTCGTCCCCGGTTACAGCGGCGGGCCCGCGGCGGATTCGCACCGCCTTCCCTCAACGTCTCTTCGGACTTCCCGTAACTTTCGGGATGGCTAACACAGGTGAAGATACATTGTCAAGAGAATATCCCGGGACTACAGGGGAGGCTCCGGAGATGCTGGTGCGAGTATTCTCTCCTTGACACAGAGGACCATTTTTCTTATTCTCCCCCCACCGAAAAGCAAAGTCTTATCAAAATACTATCTCCTTGACCGATTCTCCCCGGGAGCTAAACATGCGAGAAACAGTGGTTGACCCGATCAGGCATCCGGCGGCGGACTTCTCGATCCGGATGGTTGAAGTAGACGATTGCATTTCGCTCCAGGTGATGCAGTTTCAGCCGTGGAAGAACGCAACTGCGGATCCGTTGCTCTTTGTACCGGGGTTAGTTTCGGCGATCAGTGGCTGGGTCGATTTCCTGAGGGTAATTGTGCCGCTGCGGCCGGTGTTTTACCTTGAAACGCGGGAGAAAACGTCAGCGGTGATCGAGCAGAAGCAATTGACGACCGACGACTTCAGCATCGCCCGGATGGCCCGGGACATAATCGAAGCATGCTCGAAGTTAGGGATCGATCAATCGCGGATGATCGTCGCCGGGAGTTCCCTCGGGGCGACCGCTCTGATCGAAGCCCTCAAACACAGCAGGTTCCAGGCCCGGGCTGGTTTCATGATCGGCCCCAACAGCGATTTCAAGGCCCCCTGGTTCATAAAAGGGCTCCTTTTCCTGCCCGCCGATGCCTATCATCTGGTTAAATACTTAGTGCTGTGGTACGTGAAAACGTTCCTGGTCGACGCGGTCAAGGAGCCGGAACAGATGCAACGCTACCGGGATACCCTGCTGAACGCCAACCCCCACCGTTTGAAGAAAACTGCCAAATCCGCGATCGGCTACACCATCTGGCAGTACCTGGAAACGGTCACCACTCCTGTCGCCGTCACCCTCGCGTCGACCGACAAGCTTCACACAGAACGGAACATCTACCGGCTGACCGAGAACCTGCCCCGGGCAACGATCATCCGGTGCGAATCCAACAAGTACATGCACTCCGCCGCCATGGCCGGGGATTTCGAGCGATACGTCGCCAGCCTTGATTGAGCTTTTCCCTCCACGCCGCAGAACATGCGACAACTTCTTCACTAAAAAAGCCGGACCGGCTCGACACGCCGGCTCGGCTTTTCAAAGAACGTCTCCTGATCTCCGATTATCCAGGTATTTTTCCCCTGCCGGGAGCTTTGTAGCGCTCTTCCATTATCCTGGCGATATCAAGTCCCGTGAGCGTTTTCATCTGTTCAAAGGTGGTCCGCCTATGCCGTTCGCACCTCCTATCCTATGGCTTCGCCTCCCCTCTCCCCGGTGCGGATACGGACAACCTCATGCAGATCGAGGACGAATATCTTCCCGTCGCCGATCTCACCGGTTTTGGCTCCCCTGGTAATCGCCTCGATGGTGGGCTGGACGAAATCCTCGTTGCAGGCGATTTCCAGTTTGACTTTTTTCAGGAGACTTCCCACCTCTTTCGCCCCCCGGTAGACCTCCGTCATGCCCTTCTG
>VGTB01000096.1 GCA_016874835.1 Deltaproteobacteria bacterium
GTGGGCGGGAGAGATTCAATCGTTGAAAGGAATACCTTTCGATTCACCGGATTAGGAATTTCCAGTGTTTTGCACCACATACCGTCGTGAACGTGGGAACTATAGAAAGGGAATGTCGATCCTGTTGCTACGGGCGATTCTTTCATCTCCTCCCACCGTTCTTCCATGTCGAAAATGAGGGCCGGGTTTAAATCGCCCTGTGTTGTCATAAAAACGACGGCTTTCGGATTGATGTCCTGAAGTTGTGTGCGTGCTTTCTGCAGGTGCGTTTCACTTACGAGGTCGCATTTGTTCAGGAGCAGGACATCCGCGGCTCGAATCTGATCAACCGCTACGGTGAAGTGGGAGAGCGTAACATCGAGATTCATCGCATCGACCACCGTAACGGTGCAGTCGTATCGCACCAGGGATTCCAGTTCACTGATCTCATCAAGCAGGTTAAGGGGATTGGCCACCCCCGTGGTTTCGAGGATGATAGAATCGGGCTGGAAGGTCGATAGGATTCCGTGAATGGCCCGCTTCAGATTGCCCACCAGGCTGCAGCAGACGCACCCCTCATCGATCTCTGTGACTGTGTAATCCAGGAGTTTCCCGTCCAGCCCGACATCGCCAATCTCGTTCTGAATCACCGCCACGAATCGGCTGCGCTGCGTTTGATATTCTATGAAGTGCTTGAGGAAACTGGTCTTGCCCGCACCGAGGAAGCCCGAGAGGATCATGAGCGGTGGGCGCTCATCTATTCCCATGCTCTTTTTATCGAACGTTTTGTAATCGCTCGTGTGGTGGGCGCCCCACCACCGCATGCGCTCATAGTCCGGAGGGATAGCCTCCGACTCCCGCCACCGTATTTCCCTGCTCACGTTACGAGTCGTTCCGGTGAGCGTCCCAAAGAGATGGTCAAATTGCCCTTCACCGTATCCCAAGCCGACAATGACTTCTTCAACATCAGGTGCATGGATTTTTCTGATTGACCCCGCATTGTCGTAAACGAGTTCCCTCCCTGGGAAACGCCGCTCGAACAGACTATTGGGGGACTGTTCGAGGTGGAATACTAGTGATGCTGCAAGGACTTCAAAAAATGCCTGTGTTACACGAAGGGCGGGGAAATCCTGATCGTGTCCGCCTGGCTCAATCGCCTGAACCATGTGTCCGTTCCGAGAAAGATGGACACCGTCCTGGGCGATGCTGCGCTGCACAGTCAGGCTTTCCATGCCCAGATACATCGCCTGTTGCCGGATATCGAGGGCGAGAAAGAGTGTGCCGACGTCAAACAAGGACATCATCTCCTCATGGTGCAGATACTCGCGGATAAGGGATGTGTAATCGGGGCGTTGGGTGCAGGCCACGGCACGGAGAGTACAGTGCTCTACCAGCGCTTCGTCGGCGATCGGAAAATAGTTCAGACCGAACGTTCCCACCACCCAGCCAGGCGGGTATTCGATGCCGGTGAAATAAAGCCCGAAAACGCCCGCATATTCGGCGATTCGGGCGGTCCAACCCTCCGCTTCTGATGTACGTATCTGTTGCAACCCCCGCCAGCCAAGTGCGTGGCGCACACCCGGGACAAACTGGGCACGCACCAAGATGGCGCGCATGAGTTCCTGGATAGCGTCTTCCGTATCAGTTCGAATGTCCCTTTGAAAAAAATCCCGCAGTTTCACCACAAGCCTTCTTCCTTGCTTCGGAGGAATGACCACCTCACCTTAATCAGTGCAGATTCTGACAGGACGATCAATGTGCGATGTCCGAAATCACGCCATCAACACCTCCATCCTCATCAGAGAATCATTCTCATCGTGGTAACGTCGTGGCTTTCTTCGGCCCCAGGAAATCAAGGGAAACTATCCGATCGCTCTTCCATGAGAAAGTATCTTATAAAGGGAGCAACATGTCCTTCTTAATATTCCACCTTGCCACCCTTGGGACCACCCCATCTGAACTCGACGATCTTGCCATTTTTCCAGCCCATCTGAAAAATTCTCACTGTGCCGACGGCCGCCGGCGACTGTTCGCATTTCTCAACCCTGGACTCCAGCGTGTAATAGGTGATACCACCTTTCTCTTCAGATTTCGAAATTACCGGCTTTGCCATGTCGCATACAGTCAGCTCTTTCGGCACCACACCGGGTTCGCCGTATTTCTGCAAGACCGTCTCAAGCTGAGCCCTGTTGGAAAAGTGCTTGATTACCTCTTTCATCTCCGGGCTCACCTTACCTCCGAAAAAGCCGAGTGTACCGCTTGCCAGGAGTAAGAGTAGCAGGATTTTTCCTTTCCTTCCAAGAAATTTTGCCATAGTACACCTCCCACTTGAATATTATCACATCTCAATCCCAAAGCCGATCTTGTCCCCGTTGCCCAGGTACGCCGAATCCGGCGACCGGTACCTGGCCGTTCCCTTCTGCACCGGATACCCGCGTTCGATAAACTTCTTGGCACAGAGGACCCCCGTGCAGTGGTTGCACCCGATCTTCTGAAACGAGTATTTACCCAGGGAAAGCACCAGGTCATCGTACTTCGGGTCCCAGTCCTCGAAGGGGGATATGTGGAGACCGCCATAAATGCCGTACAGCTGGTTTTTCTCGTATTTAATCTCCCTGAAGGCGGTCTCGGCAAACTGGATGATGCCAAAGTGGCAGCAGCCGGTAGCGCTGACAAGGCCGTGATCCTTCACATTGGCATAAATCGCCTGTTCTCCATATACGCGGCAGATGATAGGGACGGCGAAGACAAAGGTTGCCAGACCGGGAATTATGGGGTTGAGCCCCGGCTTGACTTTGACCAGTTTACCCTTATGGCCTGCGTCCTTGATGTATTGCAGACCTTCGGGGTAGAACCCGTCCGGAATGTACATGGTGATGTTCGGGTCGTACTTGAAGGTGACGGGTACGCCCCAGAAATGATCGAAGTGCTCATGGGAGATGATCAAAGCCTCGATCTCCCTGTTTTTCAGCATCTGGTCGATGCCCTCGCGCTTGAAGCACTCGTCCATCCATTTATAGGACCAGCCGCTGTCAAGGAGGAATTTCCGTTTTTTGCCGTTCAGTTCCTCTACCTCGACCAAAGCGGCGAACCCACCGGCATTATCCGGGCTCACCGAAAGTTTCTCCGTGGTTGCCCATGCCTCGTCTATGTTGTACGGCAGGAGATGCTTAATTTTGGCGATGCCCTTTTCATAAGAGCCTTTGCCCAGTCCGGTGCCGTCGCCAAACGGCGGCCAGTTGTAGCTGTACTGGTTAACTAGGAGACCCCCGGCGCCCTTGATGTCTCCCATCAAAACGGCATTTTTGAACCAGCTCGTTTCGGAAATATTGTTTACCTTGACACTCTTGCAGGCGCCGATGTCCACCATTTTACGCTTCACTTCAGGAAAATAGGCCTTGCGCCAGGGGGAGTATGAAAAAAGGCCCATGCCCAAGGCGGTACCTCCAAGAACGCCCATGGCTGCCCCCTTGAAAAAGTCTCTGCGATTGAATTTACCTTTATCTTCAGACATAACTCCTCCTTGTTCCAATCTATTTTATGATGGTGATTGACTTGTACACCCAGGGTAGAATATTCAGGACTATGAAGTATACAGCGACACCGCATAAGGCACCAACCCCGAGCCCCCATCCCAGAGATGGATTCCACCGGACATCTGCCAGCTTCTCCTTTTCGGCTACATGTTCCTGTGCGATTTCATCTGCTGTTTTCGGCACCATTTTCCATGCCGGCCAGTTATCCATGAACCAGTGATGCGCCAGCCAGATGTTGATCAGCCAGATGGTGGGGATCATCGGGAACTGCTGCTCGTGCATGAATCCCTTCTGGGTTCCAAGAAAATCATGAGACACCATATAGTAAACTATATAGAGCAAAACAGCAGCGATAATGGTGATAGCCGTGCGGATGAGAACATTGACCGGCAGGCTAAAGCGCCGCGGCCAGTTACCACAGTAAAATGTGATAAAAATCGCGGGAACGAGGAAGAAAACCGCCATCTCTCCGACATGCAGCCAGCGCCAATCAGGTGCGTTGATCAGGCGCGTTCCGCGTATGGCTGGTCCCCATGTCAGCTCCTGTGCGAAATAAAGGAAGAAAAGCATGGCCCAAGCCATGGCGATGATCCCAAAAAAGGCCGTTACACGCCGCAGCCAGTTCGTTTTGATCAATTTAAACGGAAAGCGCTCCCAGATTGTTTCTACAATCCAGACCATCACCGTACAGCACATAATCCAGGCGACATGAAAGTTGCCCGAGACAGTGTTTGCGAATTGCTCCCAATAGGGCGGCGCGATGGACGTAAAATATTGCCAGGGGTAATAGAGAATGCCCATGTGGGAGTGCATGGTCATAAAGTAAATCAAAGTGCCCAGGAAGAATGTCATAACCAGAATGCTGATACCCTTGCCAGGCTGTTTCATGTCTTGCCAGGGTACTTCCTCACAGGCCACCACCCAGGCCGGGCTCAACCAGGAGGCGATCGCTGCGAACATAAGGCAGGCAAGTGATGCGTACTCGAGGGCAAAGAACTCAGTCATTCTGGGCAGCTGCATGAGTCTTTGGGGATTAAAATACGCGATTCCGAAATTGCCAAGAAGCCCCTCAAAAAAGCCTTTGATAAGAACATACAGTATGAAGACTGATATAGCTGTCAGGATGCTCCCTTTTATGAGAGGGTGAGTCTTTTCCAGCCAGTTTCGCTTGAAGGGCCAGTAGTTGAAAATGTATACCATCCAGATCAACATGATCAGCCACCAACGCGTGTACATGTAGCCCACGTATGGTGTATACATGCGCAGCCAGCCCCTTGGATCCTGAAAAATCCACCATGTGGCGTAAAAAACCGCCATGGTCAGCACCAGTGCGACGATCGCAGGGATCGGCTGTGGCCAGCGCTGAACCAGCTTGCGCTCCTCTAAGTAACCTGCACCGAATCGTTCCATAATTCTCTCCTTTCCTTTGTTGTTAATCGTTAATCAAGATGAATCAGATTGTGGGCGGCACTGTTGAGACAATGCGGCATATACCTTTCTACGCAGCCCATCCTCATTGAGATGAGCCGGATTAATCCCCAACCGCTCGGCCTCCATTTTCAGCAAGGATGGACTCAGCTCTGTGAGCGCATGGAAATGCGAATTCTGGCACAGACTGCGCTCTTCTGATACCTCACTAAATGAAGCCAGTGTTTGGATCCCCCGAACTAAAATCTCGTGTAGAAACATCTTTCTAGTAAGCATTTGTTTCATCGCTGTAAGTGGTATCCCCATACCATACGTGGATATAACTGGTTTCAGCAACACCTATGCCAGTTTCTATACAGGACAACATACTTTAAATGTAATGTATATTTAGCAGGTTGATATTTTTCGAAACGGGCATTTAAAACATAATGGAACAATTTGCTTCCGCCAATGATTCATATGGGTGCATATTGTTCCTGAATTTATTGCTCTGAAAACTGGCAATAAACCGACTATCCAAAATGATGAGAAACGCAAGAGCACAAGGTATTCAATCGCTGCTTGTAGAACCAGGCATTTGGAACTTCTTCTGATGAAGAGAATCGCTGATGTAGGCCTTAATGATCTCTTCTGCATCACCGGCTACTCCACACACCACATCGATTTTGGCATCTCTTAACATGCGATGGAAAGAATCGCTCAACGCGCTGCAGATGATGGTCTGGACACCCACCATTTTGAAAAAGCTGACCCGCTCAAAAGGAGTTGTGCCCGTCACTCCAATCGTGGTTCGACAAATTTCATGGTTCTGGTCGAATTCAACGAGGATAATCTTGGTGCAGGTATCCAGCACAGGAGAAACCCTGTCCATGAATACGGGGATGGCTATCCTGTTCTTGCTTCTTAGTCGCTTGGACATACTCATCCTCATCAACTTGACGATCACAAGTAGGAGCACACTTTCTTATTCTCAAAGCTCGATTCTCCAATACCATAAACGTCGGCAGAAATTTATCGACATACGACACCGATCTTCCTGTTGTATTCCCATCAATAATAATTTTTTGTTACAAAAATATCATTGGAAAAGCTGTCCAACCCTTGTTGCACTGCCGAACAAAATAGATGATAATAGGAACGAATTTTTTATTGACGGCTCAAGCTGCTATTATCAGGCAAATCTTGAAAGTATAATTATGCACTGTCTTATTTCTATTAATTCAAGCTCTTCTTACCGCAACAACTGTGCCCACTGCTTCTTGGATTCCTTAAAATTTTTCTTTACTCTATTTAGGCAGTTCACTTAAAGCTGAGTGAAGAGAGAGGAAAATTGATATTGACTAAATGCGAAAAAGGGAACATATTTCACCCAGGTATGCTTGTATCATCACAGTACCTGCTTACATTATTCGGTTTAATATATCGCGCATATAATTCTAAGTAGATGTGAATATGAAGGCATCTGATGATTCGTTAAAGCGACAACATGAGCTTATTCTGGACAGTTTGGCCGAAGGTGTATTTACCGTCGATCTTGATTGGCGCATTACTTCCTTTAACCGGGCGGCGGAGAGAATTACAGGCGTGTCAAGGTCCGAGGCGCTGGGCAAACCATGCTTTGAGGTGTTCAGGGCGGATATGTGTGAAACCGGGTGCGTCCTGCGCCGCACGATCGAAACCAAGACTCCGATCACAAACATGTCAGTTAACATTTACCGGGCAGACAATAAACGCATCCCTATCAGCATCAGCACCACACTGCTCAAGGACGCCGACGGTAAAATAATTGGCGGGGTGGAAACCTTTCAGGACGTCTCAGCCCTCAAATATCTCCAAAAAGAGTTGCGCAAGGAGAACTCTTTTGAAGACATTGTCAGCAAAAACGAAAACATGATGAAAATCTTCGCAATCCTTCCCCAGGTGGCGGAGAGCAACAGTACAGTCCTGATTGTAGGAGACAGTGGAACGGGCAAGGAGTTGGTGGCACGGGCCATACACAATCAGAGCCCGCATCGTAAGGGACCTTTTATCGCGGTCAACTGCGGGGCGCTTCCGGACACGCTGATCGAATCCGAAATTTTCGGCTATAGATCCGGCGCCTTCACTGACGCCAGGCAGGACAAGCCTGGACGATTCGCCATGGCGCAAAACGGAACTATTTTATTGGATGAGATCGGCGATATCTCACCTGCGGTTCAGATTAGACTCTTGCGGGTATTGCAGGAAAAGATCTACGAACCACTCGGCTCAAGCAAGCCGGTAGCAACTAATGCAAGGATAATTACGACCACGCATCGCAATCTGGAGCGGCTTGTTCAGGAGGGTAAATTCCGCGAGGACTTGTATTTTCGTATCAATGTTTTCAAAATCGTTTTGCCGCGCCTAAAAGGACGCAAGGAAGACATTCCGCTTCTCGCGGATCACTTTATCGATCTTTTCAATTATCAGAAAGGCAGATCCGTGAAAGGCATCACCCGCGAGGCATTGACTGTACTCATGCTTTATGACTGGCCTGGCAATGTGCGTGAACTGAAAAATGTCATCGAGCATGCCTTTATCCTGTGCCGCGATGACGTTATTCAACTGAAGGATCTGCCAGAAAATCTAATTCAGTCTGTCAAGCCAGATCACCTGCCGGAAGGACTGTCCCTCCGGGAAGTTGAAAAATGCACAATCCTGCAGGCATTACACCGGAACAACGGGAAGAAGGTTGCCACAGCCAGGGAACTTGGCATCGACAAGAACACTCTTCGGCGCAAAATGCTACGTCTCGGCATACGATCCGCTGCTGAGTAACCTTGAAACAATATTCACTATACAACCAAAAGGCCCGGATATTTATGCGTCCGGGCCTTCCTTTGTTTATATATTACGGAGTTCTATATTCTTTTTTGTCTCTTTGTTAGTCAAATGCCATGCTTGTCTTCCACACTTCCCAAACCTTGCCGACAAGATCGGGTCCCGGCTTTAACGTGATTTTTCCCGGTTTCCAGCCCGATGGTGTGGCTTCCGTTCCCTGACTGTTCCGGACATGCTGGAATGCCTGGATCTGGCGGAAGGTTTCGCTTATGTTACGTCCAACGGGGGGTGTAAGAACCTCGTACCCTTGGATGACGCCATCCGGATCAATGAGAAACCTCCCCCTCGCTTCCACACCCGCATCTTCGAGATAGACACCGTATATGGAGCCCACCTTCCCTCCGCCATCGGAGAGCATGGCAAAGGGAACCCCTCCTTTCACCATCTTTGAAAGTTCATGATCGTTCCACATTTTGTGAACAAAGACGCTGTCTACACTCATGGACAATACTTCCACACCCAGCTTTTGGTATTCGGGATATTTTTCGGCGACCGCCGAAATTTCCGTTGCTCAAACAAACGTAAAGTCCCCGGGGTAGAAACACAGGATCACCCATTTACCCAGGTACTCGGATAGCTGTACAGAGATGAACTTGCCTTTGTGGTACGCGGGAGCCGTGAAATCGGGCGCCTTCTTGCCTACTGTTATCATAGCCTTGACCTCCTTGACGATGGCTGTTTTTTCTTCCTGAGTTTGAACTGTTTCACCTACCGGGCCACCTGTGGGTCGGGCGCACCCGACCTTGATTTCTTCACCCATACGCATTATCCTCCTTTCAACCTTACTTCGGTGCCAACGAGCCCAAACTCAAAGGCCTCCTGCATTCTCAAGAAATTACATAAAGTACATTATTTTTCCCGCGGATATGGCCAGGCCGCAACGCCGCCTTCCATAACGCTTACATTTTTCCACCCTGCATCCTCAAGAACAAGGGACGCCTCATATGCCCGAAGTGAAATCTGGCAGAAACAAATTATTTCCTTCTCCCGGTCTTCTGGTAGTTCAGTCAGCCGTTTTCGCAATGCACCTAAGGAAATGAGAGTTTCACCGATGCCGAGGCGCATCCTTTCAAATTCTATGGATTCTCTTACGTCAAGGAAGAAAGGAGGGGTGTTGCTTCCGAGCTTGCGTTTCACTTCCACGGCAGATATTCCCTTCATACGGCCTTTTATC
>VGTB01000097.1 GCA_016874835.1 Deltaproteobacteria bacterium
AAAAACCTGAAGATTTCCTTCGGGATTACGTTGGCGAAATCGATAAAATTGACGGCGAAATGGGCTAACATAATGGCGGGAAGACAGGATGTCCTCAAGTACAGTGCCATGAAAATGGCGCCGATAATCGATGTTATGATAACTGCATGGAACCCTCCGCTCCAGTGAATCAATCCGAAGGCAAGCGCGGAAATTACGATGATGAGGGAAGGTTTTCGTGTATAGAGGGTGAGATACGTACACATATATCCCCGGAAAATAAATTCTTCGCATATGCCCACCATGAAAAGTCCTGCGGTGAGGTCAATCCACCTCCACAAAGTGCTGTCAATGTCCGGGACCTTTCCCAGGGGAGGATAGCCCCGTAACCCATCCAGAACGAGGTATCCGTTCTGATCAATGAAAGTTCCCACAAGGGTACCGATGAGAAATACGATAAAAAAAGGCCCAATCGGTTGCGGTGTGAATCCGAACTCAAAGGGCCTCATTTTCCGGCTCAGGATCAGCCATATCATCAGACCGCAGGGAAGGAGTTTCCCGGCGGTGTAGTCGATCAGAATCCACAGACGCCAATCCGTTACATAGATATTTGAAAAATCGTTCAGGTAAAAGGGGAGGGCAAGAAGGATCAGCACGGCGGTGTATAAGGCACGTTTTTCTCTCGTCGTGTCATGATCAGCCTTCAGTCGCTGCCATGCCGGTTTTTGTTCTTTTTGTTTTTTTAAAAAGTGAATGACTGAATACCCGCCGGTAATACCGATAATCAACACCGCGACAATGAGAGAGACCGGCCATGCAAATTCCACAGGCAGGAACCGTCGTAATCCCTCGTTGATCGCGTCAATGACGGCGGCGCTCACGCCAAATCCGCATGACCACATGAGAACGGTGGGTGTGGGATCACGGGGAGCGGTTTTAGAAAAAATATTGTTCATCATGAAAGCCGCCGCAACTCCTCCGAGTGCTCCAGACGAGGCGAAACTGTAAAACGCGAGGACCGCCATTTTCAGAGGAGTTCCTGAAGTAAAGAACAGGGGAGTAACCGCACCGATGCAACACAGAGCCCAGGCAAAGGAAAGTATCACGCCGTGTTTCCAGGAGACTCTTCCGCCGACCGCTCTCATTGTGAGCACGTGCGATATTCCTCCCCATATGCCAAAAACTCCCATGGATGTTTGCGCGGCAAGCAGTTTGGAGAATCCGGAAGCATGAGAAAAATATACGCCCGCAACAGCCAGTAAAGATGCGATTGACCATCCCAGAATGGAACGAACGAAAATCGCGGTTGTGGAGAATGAAGGTGTACGAGCGTTTTTTTCAGGCATGATGAAACATCACCTTCACTTTCATCATAAGAGCATAATGATGTCCAGAATGATCATTCCCGCAATTGCCGCGAGAGCAATGATATCCAGCAACGCGGCCATCCAGCCTAAATACTGAACCCAGAGACCCGCATAAATCCCTGTGACGTAGCCTGAAAAAAGTCCCGCAACACCCGCGGCGACCTTAAGGCCATATCCGAAATGGTATCCGGTGGCAATTGCCAGCCCTGTGGTAATTCCAATAAAAACAAAGAAGAGAAAGATGATCGAGCCGGTACCGAGGGCGGCTGCGAAGCCGAAGACGCTGACAGCAATTGAAATGACGGTCAATACCACGTATTCCAGCGCAATATGACCGGCAAAAGTGGACTCGTATTCCCGCTTTTCGGGGCGTATAAGACGCCAGAGCAGGGCAGGAAAGAATTTTGTATGGAAAAGAAACCCGGGAGGTTCTTTGATCCCGTTCATAGGGCTATTTTTATCATTGTTCTGTGAGTGTTTCTACCGTATGCAGACGCTCAGGACTTCGATAAAGTCGGTTTCTCCGTTCAGTACCTTCAGAATACCGCACTGGAGGAGAGTCCGCATACCCTCTGTGATGGCAGTCTTGCGAATGGCGGCGATTGACTTTTTTGAGATGATCATCTGTTTGATATTATCCGTCGCCAGCAGGAGCTCATAAAGCCCCATCATCCCCCTGTATCCGGTACCGTTGCACTCGGGACAGCCTCTGGCCCTGCATAATGTAAACCTGTCGTTGTATGTGTCGTTTATTCCGGAGAAATATTTTTCCCCATAGTGATGTATGAGCTCGTCGAACTCCTCCCTTTGGGGGTGATATGTTTCCTTGCAGTGATTGCAGAGGCAGCGCACAAGCCTCTGGGCAAGAACGCACAGGAGGGAATCGGCAAATGCGAAAGGGTCTATCCCCATGTCCAGGAGCCTTATGATGGTTTCCGGTGCGTTGTTGGTGTGGAGCGTACTTAATACCAGGTGTCCTGTGGTGGATGCCTCCACGCCCATCTTTGCCGTTTCATAGTCCCTCATTTCCCCCACCATAATCACGTCCGGATCGGCCCGGAGAAAAGCCCGCATGGCGCTGCTGAAGTCCAGGCCGATCTTGTGGTGCATCTGAACCTGACGGATGCCTTTCTGGGTAATCTCCACGGGATCTTCCGCCGTCCAGATCTTCATGTTCGGTTTGTTCAGTATATGCAGGGCTGCGTGAGCCGTCGTCGTCTTGCCCGACCCGGTGGGACCCACAATGAGGATTAAACCGTAGGGTTTCTGTAGCAGAGCTTTGAAGCGCTGGTAGGTATCCGGTTCCATCTGGAGTTCTTCCAGGGTCATGATTTTCCCTCTGGTAAGGATACGCAGACACACGTCCTCGACGTAACCATGGGTGGGAATCGTGGCGACCCTAAGTTCGATCTCTTCAGCTCCCGGCCGTTTATATTTGATTTTTCCGTCCTGGGGGAGCCTCCGTTCGGTGATGTCGAGGTTGGACATGATCTTGATCCGGGACACGATGGCCATCCGGTATTCGTAGGGGAGCATCCTGTACGGTATGCACTCACCGTCTATCCGGAAACGGACGTTGACTACGGCATCTTTTGTGTCCGGCTCTATGTGTATGTCCGAAGCGCGTCTCACAAACGCTTCGTTAATCAGGTCGTTGACAAGATTGACGATGTTGCTGTCCGATTCAGAGACAGCGGCAGATTCTTCTTTTGTTCCTTCGGCGTCAGCGGACAAATCAAATGAACGGTTGACGTGAGCAGTATCTGCAGGTTCTTCAATGCCGTAAAAGTGATCGATAAATTTCAGGATGTCTGATCTTGAAGCAATACAATAGTCCACAGACTTCGTTTTGAGAAGATTTTCTATCATGTCCTGTTTAGGGATATTACTGGGATCATCAATGACGACGGTGATGCGTCCCTCCCGTTTCTCCAGGGGAACCCAGATCTCACGGCGGAGATATTGATATTTCAGGTTCTTCAGCAGGTGGCCAGGGATAGTGTAGCATTTGTCAAAGGTAATCGTCTGGTAATGGATGGGTTTCGCCGGTGATTGAGCAAGTCCCTTTTTCAATGTGCCGGTTTTTTGGTCATGTCCCGATGTCATCGGATCGATTCCTCTCTCGTACACTTGAGAATTCCCCCTCATTTTCTTTATATACTCACGCACGGTGAAGGGGAAATACAATGATTGCCTTAATCTGCCTGATTGATGGCGGACAGCTGCCATGGGTTATTTCCCACGGGCCGCGTGAATGTCCAGTATTCCTCGAATTTCACAGGGTCCGTCTTGCTCCCTGCAAGCATTTCTCCTGATTCACTCACCGTGTAATCTAAAAGGCTTGCCAGGAGTCTTACCGTGATAAAATCCATTCCCCCTTCCTGCCACACCTCGGTGATATCTGAGGATCTGACGGCGATGTTATCCAGTTTGTTGATTTTCTTTTCTGCCTTCAGTCTGTCAGCGTCCCCCTGCAGGATCCCGAACATCTCGTCGGTAAGGGAATGTTTCACGCTTTTCATGTCGCGGTTCGCCCATGCACCCTGAATCCGAAAAAAAATGTCCATGGCTGCTTCTTTGAACCGCACTTCGTCAAACGAGGGGTCCATCTGCCTGAGATGGCGGATACCCTGATCGACATCGCTTTCAGAGGACGCCGGTTGCTGAGGAGGAGGATACGCCCTGGACTGCTCCGTGGGCGACGGTGATTGCGTCCGGTAATAGGCCACGGTAGAGTCTTCCGCCTGCCTTTTCCTCCTGAAATATGCGTAGATGGCGTAGAGAAGAAATCCGAATACCAGAATTTCAATGAGTCCGATGCCGGTTCCGCCAAAGCCGCCAAGGCCCATACCATGGCTGAGACTGCTGAAAAGGAGGCTGCCCAAGAAACCACCTGCTACCCCCATGGCAAGGCTTCTCCAGATGTTAGGTTGCTGCGGCATGGGACTTGCCATGGGCTGTGACGGAGATGGACGATATGTCCCTGAAGGCTGGGACGGTGACGGTGTTGAGTACGAACGGCTCGGCGAGCTGTAAGACCGGGATCCGCGGCTGCCCGTGGATCGTCCCCCTCCTGCCCGTGCGAACGCATCAAGTTCCATTATCCACAGCGTGAAAAACAAAACTGTAAAAAAGGCACACCCGATTTTGAACCATTTTGCCGTGATCATAAGACCTCCTTATTTGTACTATCACCCTTTCAATCGTTTATTAAGCCATTTGAAGGGAATGTCAATATTGAAAAATATTTCAAAATGATCTCCCGTTTTGGGGTCCATAACTTCCATCCTGTCGTAGTGGCGTCCGTTTTTGTGAATTAAACTCTGCTTCTTTGAACGGAGACCGGTTATTCCCAGAACGGTGTATTCCTCCGCGGTGGTGATTACCACCAACGCGGATTCGGGGCTTTTACCGTCTCCGGAATTCAGTATGGATGACAGGAGTCCTTGCAGCACGTAGTCATGAAATTCATAGCGTTCGTTGTTGTTCATCCTTTTATAGGCGACCTTGCATACATAATGGCTGTCCAGGTCAACAAAATTTTTATTGAGGATTTTCTTTGCCTCTGTGATTGCATCCTCGTTCCGTTTTTCCTTCAATGCGGCGAACATGGCGGAGCGAATGGGATCATCCTGCCCGTAGGGGTTGTAATCCTCGGTTTCCGTGTATGCAAGTCTCAGTGTGGCAAAATCTATCGACCTGCTTCCCTCCTGAAGATTTTTGAGAAGAGTCTGATAGACGCTCTTTCCCTGTGAGTGAGCATCGATCGCATAGAAAGTCGTTATGATCGAAACTGCGAAAATAGACACGAGAGAGAGTGTGCTTCTTACTATCCCTCTGGCGGGCTTCAGCGTGTTGTCAATATGGAACATTTTTCTTATGTTTCTCATGATTCTGCCCTCCCGTGTTTCTCTGATACCACAGATCACACGCCTTTTCATTTTGTTTTTTTTACACAGATGGTGTATTAGAACCCCGGTACGAGTTCTGATACGGCGGAATGTGATGCGTTTTGAAGATTTATGTGAGCACTGATGCACAAGAGAAGCAGGGGATACTATGGGAAATGAACACGTGGAGAGGGATATTCGCAAAGTAGCGGAAATGATTGTGAGCGCGCGCAATGTGGTGGTATTTACAGGCGCAGGTATCAGTACAGAGTCCGGCATCCCTGATTTTCGCAGCCCCGGGGGTATCTGGAGCAGATTCGATCCGGGGGACTTTACCATTGAAAGGTTTCTTACCAGTCAGGAAACGCGGAGAAAGCAGTGGCGCATCCTTCTTGAGGGGGGACTGTTCGCCGACGCGGAGCCGAACAGGGCTCATCACGCCGTGGCTGAGCTTGAGAAAATGGGTAAACTGAGCTGCGTCATCACGCAGAACATCGACAATCTCCATCAGAAGGCAGGGAACTCTCCGGATAAAGTATATGAACTGCACGGCAATATGAGATGGTTGAGGTGCATGGACTGTGGGAGGCGCTATCCCCTGCAGGAGGTCGTGGATAAATATCGTTCCCAGTTCGAAGTACCTTCATGTGAGCACTGCCAGGGAATTCTGAAACCTGATGTGGTCTTCTTCGGAGAACTTCTGCCTGAGATGACCCTGAGAAGTGCAACTCTCCACGCCACGCAGTGTGATCTTCTCATTGTGATCGGTTCTTCTCTGGTTGTGTATCCTGCGGCCTCTATTCCCCTGTATGCAAAAGGATCGGGGGCACAACTGGTGATTATCAACAATACTCCCACGAATTGTGACAGCACAGCCGATGTAGTCATCAACCATTCGGCAGGAGAGGTGATGGAAAAAGTATTGGCAGAGGTCAGAAGCAGGATTCAGACAGAAAAAGGTTCGGGTTGAAAGATGCCAATCCTCGCGATATTGGAAACGGAGAGGCTGAAGTTAGTCCCTCTTGACTTTGAAAACATACAACCTGACGACCATGAGAAAATCGAAAGAAGGTTGGGTCTGCAGCTTGCCAGTATGATACTGGGTGAACAGATAGACAGGGAAATTAAGGCGGCGATGAGAACGTCTCTTGAAAACATCATCAGGAACAAGAGGGAGGATCAGTGGTTTGCCGACTGGGAGAGCGTCCTCATCATTTCGAAGGCAGAGAATGCGATTATTGGAGGTTTCTGTATGCAGCGCTGCCCCGATGGTTTCGGCGAGGTTCAGATTGGATACATGATACAACCGGAATACCGTAACAGCGGGTATATGACAGAGGCTTTGAAAGGAGGAATATCCTGGGTTTTTCAGCGCCCCGGTGTTTCGGCTTTGATTGCGGAAACGACAAAGTCCAATCTGCCGTCCCATAGGGTGTTGGAAAAGATCGGAATGAAGGTGTATAAGGAGACGGACAGAAGTCTCTGGTGGAAGATTGAAAAATGTGTCTGATCCTCTTGTCCTACAGGATGCATTCCCGGTATCCTCTTGTTTTTGCGGCAAACCGCGACGAATTCTATGAGCGGCCTTCCTCCCCGGTGTCTTTCTGGCCGGATGCCCCGGATGTCCTTGCGGGGCGGGATATGAAGGATGGCGGAACATGGATGGGCATCACGAAGAGGGGGCGTTTCGCCGCGATTACCAACTATCGTGATCCGGCGTCGTATATTGAAGGCGCTCCGTCCCGGGGATGGCTGGTGAGAGACTTTCTCTGCAACGAGGAAGAGCCGGAAACCTATCTGCATCACCTCTCGCTCCGGGCGAATCAGTTCAACGGCTTCAGTCTGATTTTGGGAGATTCTACCCGCCTCTACTACTTCTCGAACAGGGGGGATATGCGGGAGTTATCGCCCGGATTATATGGTCTCAGCAATCGGCTGCTGGATACACCCTGGCCCAAAGTAGCGCGGGGGAAAAAAGCTCTGAAGTCGGTTCTTTCAAGAACGGGAAGTCCTTCTCCTGATGATATCTTCGGGATTCTCCTGGATCAGTCGAAACCCGGTGATGATGAGTTGCCCGAAACAGGGGTTGGACTGAAATGGGAGAGGATTCTTTCTCCCATATTTATTGCGAGTCCGGTGTATGGCACACGCTCATCCACTGTGCTTATGATAGACCGGAAGAATCATGTAACGTTTGTTGAATGGGTTTTTAATGCGCATCCTGAACCATGGATGACGGCAATGTTTGAATTCCGCATTCAGGCTGATACGAAATAGTCTTTTTATGGTGGAGAGTTGTAAATAATGTCCAGCAATGAATATCCGGACAGGCCAAGAGTGGGTGTGGGCGCTGTCGTGATTAAAGACGGGAAAGTGTTGTTAGTAAAAAGAGGTATTCCCCCGAACAAGGGATTGTGGGCGATCCCCGGCGGGTCTTTAAAACTGGGAGAGACCCTGCAGACGGGTGCCGAGAGAGAAATTCTGGAGGAAACGGGTATCACGATCCGGACCGGAGCGCCTTTTTATTCGTTTGATTTCATCCAGAGAGATGGGAGCGGTCGGGTGCATTTCCACTATGTAATTGTTGACATGATGGGTGATTATATCAAGGGAGAAATAAAGGCTGCCGACGATGCCCACGACGCACGCTGGGTACTTCCTGAAGAGCTGGGTGATCTTGAGGTGTCTCAAAACACTTTGAAGATACTGAAATACATAAAATTCATTGCCGATTGATGACGTGAGTTGTTCATCAGTGAAGATAATGTCGAAATTCATGAGAATACGGGATGCGTTTCCCAGGGAGGGTGTATTATGAAGGTTGTATATCACAAGGATTTCCATGATTCATACTGTTCTGACCCCGCTGCTGCTCCAGGGCGCATTGAGGCTGTCGTAAAGGTCATCCGCAACAGGGTAACGTTTATTGACGCGATACCGGCAGGCGCCGACGACATTGCGGCAGTGCATACGGAGACCCACATAAGGAGGGTCACCAGTGAGGGTATTTACTATGTTGCCTCACTCGCTGCAGGCGGTGCCATCCAGGCTGCGCAGATAGGAATGAGTGAACCCTGTTTCGCTCTTATCCGGCCACCGGGGCACCATGCCTCTGCCGGGAGTGCCTGGGGATTCTGCTATTTTAACAATATGGCAATAGCCCTCGAAAAAATGAAACGCGAAAAGAAGATCAAAAACGCCTTCGTTCTGGACATTGATCTTCACTTCGGAGATGGAACGTTGAACATCCTCCAGGGAAGCGGGTATGTATCGCTCTATAATCCCTCGGCATCGAACCGGGAGGATTATGTCACGGCAGTGAAAAATCGCCTCTTCTCGGAAAAGGTTGATCTCATAGGAGTGTGTGCGGGATTCGATAATCATCTGGAAGACTGGGGAGGGCTGCTTGCCACAGATGATTATACGGAGATAGGACGGCTCGTGCGGGAAGCAAGCGAGAGAAACGGGGGAGGATGTTTCGCGATCCTGGAAGGAGGGTACAATCACCGGGTGCTGGGCGAAAATGTGATGGCATTCATAGAGGGCATGAAGGTAGACTAAACACATAGGGGGCAGGTAATAACCTGCCCCCTATGTGCCGGATATTTGTTCCTTCGTTCACTCAATAGCCCATTTTCTTTATGATGCTCTGTCCCTCCATGGGCTTTCTTTCCACAAGCTGTCCGACCTTGACCCTCTTGACGGCTTCCGGTTTGCCTTCCA
>VGTB01000098.1 GCA_016874835.1 Deltaproteobacteria bacterium
TCACCGCATGCGCAGGGAAATGTCATTGACACGCTGCAACACCCCTCTTATAATTGACATACCCAACGAGAGGCTGTGTCATAATTTTCTCTTCTGTCATTTCAGTAAGCTGAAACCCCAGACGCTGCGTGGAAGAAAGAAAGCATGACTCTTTTCCCTGTGACGACACAGACTCTGAAAAGGGAATTCTTATCAAAAAAGGAGGGAGAATATGCGTATTGTAAAATGTTTTTTGGTAATAAGTTTAGTGCTTTTTATCTTTTCCGGAACCGCTCTGGCACAGCAGATGCCGAATCCTTACGGTCCGAACATAAACCTTGCCACTGCCAAGAAGGTCGCCGCGGCTGCAGCAGCAGAGGCGGTCAATATGAAGATAAGGGTTGTGATCGCGATCGTGGATACGGGGGGCAATCTTCTCTACCTCGAGAGATTCGATGTGGTGCAGTACGGCAGTATTGACGTGGCAATCCACAAGGCTAAGTGCTCGGTCGCCTACAAACGCCCGACCAAGGCATTCGAGGATCTGATCGGCGGGGGCAAGACTGCATACCTGACCCTGGACGGTATCAGCGCGATCGAGGGTGGCGTGCCTATTATTGATGACGGTAAGATCATCGGTGCAATAGGTGTGTCGGGAGGAACGGCAGCACAGGATGGCCAGGTGGCGAAAGCCGGGGCTCAAGTTGTACAGTAAACAAAAGAATTTAGTTGCTGCGGCAAAAATTGAGAAGGGAGGTTCGTAAGGACCTCCCTTCTTTCATTTTTCCCTCATTGATATTTCCGCAGTCAGACAAAGTAAGCATGGAAAAGAAACAGACTGACTCAGACACTCACAAACGTCAGGGAAAATCACGATTAGCTTTATTCAGAAGGATTTCGATTTCTCCGTCCAGCTTATCAAATTTATCGATGAGTTTTTTTGCTTCGTCCGTCAGGCGCATCCCTTTTTTCGTTTTATCGACCTCTACCAGCTTCATACCTAATCGTTTTTCGGAGGCCTTTATCCTCCCCCAGGCAGCCCGGTAGGACATTTTCAATTTCTTCGCCGCCGCATTGAGGCTCTGGTACTCTTCAACGGCTTTCAACAGATCATCACGGCCGGGACCGAAAAGAACGTGACCATCTCTTTCCAGCCATATTTTATGCTTTATTTGCAATTGGTCCGCCATCCAAAAAAATGAAGAATGTTGGTAACAAATAACACACGCGCGGGGTTAATAGCAAGTAATACATCCCAAACCTCGAACACATCCAAATGTTTGCAACAGAAAAAACGTCCGGGCTTTCAGGGGAAACTTGGTTTTTCATGTTACACAGTTATCTAAAATCTTTTATGTCATTTGAGACATAATACTAAGGAATCATTACATAATTCCCCAGAAAAAGATTGACAATATTGGATGAGAAGGAGTATCTTTATAATCATTTAGGATCGTCAATAGAAGAGATTTGAAGCACTTCTTCGTAACATTCTTACCGGGAGTCCGGTATGCGGAAACCTTCTTGTATATTCTCACCGTTCCGGTTTCATGACAGTTCCACCTGTTCCACTATCCTGTGCAATGCCTTGCCTGTCTCAAATAACGTAACGATCTAAGGAGGTCATTAATAATGAAGAAAATAACGCTATTTCTTGTTCTTTTCCTCTCATTCGGTCTGGTTTTTTCGGGAGTTATTTTTGCACAGGCAAAAATCCCAGCGGATGGCAAAGCTGTCTGGGACTACGTTAAAAAAGAAGGGTATGCGAAAAAATGGAAAATGTGGCCGGGGACGACAGCCATGTACGCGGGGCCGGAACCGCACGGGGCATTTTTGACCACCTATGTGAACGGACCGGCGCTGAAGGCAATTACAGGGAAGAAAGGAAAATTTCCCGTAGGAGCCATGATTGTCCAGGACAATTATGGAAAGGATAAAAAACTGAAGTTCATTGCGGTCATGTACAAGGTAAAGGGCTACAATCCCCAGGATGGGGACTGGTTCTGGGCGCAGTACAAACCTAATGGCAGGATAGACTCGGAAGGCAAGGTGGATGAGTGCATCAAATGTCACGCCGCCCAGAAAAGCAACGATTACGTGTACACAAGCAAATTGAAGTAAACTGTCGATAAAGTGAAAGGAGGTGTTGATCGTTCGTTTAGTGTTAATTCGGTTCGGATTTTAACTCGAGTGACCAGAATGGAGGTTTTGTTATGGAAGATAAGGAAAGGAATTTCCCCGATGTGCTAAAAAGGGAATCTACCCGCCGGGGCTTTTTGAAAGGCTCCGTCATCGCTGCAGGTAGTGCGGTTGCCCTGGCGACTATTGGGGGATTGGCTGCAAAGGAAGTCCACGCACAGGCGAAACCACCGGAACCAAAAAAGGACCTGATGAAGTTCCTTTTTGCCGAGAGACAGAACTGTACCGGCTGCCGGGCCTGTGAATATGCCTGTTCCGTTTTTCACACCGGTGTGGTCAGACCTTCCGTGGCCAGGGTGCATGTGATGAAGTATAAGGATGTGATCGATGTTCCCGTTATCTGCTGGCACTGCAGTGATCGTCCCTGTATCGAAGCCTGTCCCACCACGCCGAAAGCGATAGTCGCCGATCCAAATCATAACGGGATTATCCTGAACGAGAAGATCTGTCTGGGTGCAAAGTGCCTGAAATGCAAGGAAGTCTGTCCGGCGGATTATGTCTGGGTGAATCCTGACAATGGTCAGCCCCTCTTGTGCGATATGTGTGCTGGCGAGCCTGCGTGTGTAAAAGCATGTGCCGATCAGTCCGGGAATCCCCAGGGACCCTGCCTCATGGCAAACAAGCTGGGGTTCGGCGTCAATATGGCTTTCAGGGATGTGAAGCCCGAGCAGGCAGGAGCGGACTTGCTGGATCTTATGTTCTACCCGAACACAGTAGGCAAAAGGGTCACACCCGTGAAGACTGTGAAGACCAAAAAGGCGAGGAGGTGATGACCATGGCAGCACCAAAAGGCGGATGTTTCGGAAAAGTACTGGAGATTGATTTAAATAAACTGACTTACAAGGCCCGGGAAGTACCCGACGAAATCTATCAGAAGGCCATCGGCGGCAACGGTCTGGCTGCATATTTTATGACAAACGAGTACAAAGCCCATAAAGACCCCCTCGCCGAGGATACATTCATATATTTTGGTCCGGGACCTCTCAATGGGACCTATTGTATTGCCACACGCACGAGTATCGCCAACATGAGCCCATACACCGGCAAAATCTCCCATGCGGAGACAGGCGCCCATTTAGGCAACGAGATCAAATGGGCCGGCTGGGACGGCATCTACGTCAAGGGAAGAGCGAAGAAACCGGTGTGGATTTCTATCGTGGACGATAAGGTGGAATTCAAGGACGCCACGAAACTGTGGGGAAAGGACTCGGTGGAAACGCATGAGGCGATCATCAGAGAATTGAAGGATCCTTACGCGAGAACCGCCGTGATCGGCCCTGCCGGTGAAAACCAGGTTCCCATTGCCTGCGTGATCGTGGAACGCTTCCGCGCCGCCGCGAGGAGCGGCACCGGCATGCTCATGGGAAACAAGAAGCTGAAAGGCATTGCCGTGAGAGGTACCAAGGCAGTACCGGTCGTCGACAATGCCAAATTCATGGAAATGGCCAACTATGCGAAGAAGCTCTGCGTGGAAAAAGAGGCCTGGCAGGGCATCAAGAGATGGGGAACGGCGGGTCTCCTGGAGTTGAAACATTACGTCGACGGATCCCTCATCACGAAAAACTTCCAGACGACCTGGTATCCCGACATCGTGAAAATCGGCGGTGAGGAGGCGAACCGGAGGTTCTGGAAACGGCACGTGGCCTGTAACCACTGCCCTGTCCATTGCCTGAAGCTAGGGGTAATCCGGGAAGGTAAATACAGAGGTTTGATTGCCGAAGGCCCGGAGTACGAGTCCGGCGGACTTCTGGGAAGCAACCTGGGGATGACGGATCTCAATGCAATGCTGATCCTCATCGAGGCCTGTGATGCTTACGGACTGGATAATATTTCCACGGGAGGCATCCTTGGATTCACGACGGAGCTTGTGGAAAGAGGCATCCTGAAGCCTGCGGACATCGACGGTCTGAAACCAAAGTGGGGAGACGGTGATACGTACTTGGAACTTATTCGAAGACTTGCTCATAAGGAAGGCAAAGCCGGCAAGCTTCTCTCCAAGGGCGTGACGAAGATGGCCAAGGAAATCGGCAAGGGAGCGGATTACTATGCCGCCGTGGTGAAAGGCAAAGAACTGGCGGCGCATGACCCACGGGGCGATAAGGCGAGGGCCTACAGCTACGTCTTCGGATCCTGCGGCGGGGACCACCATGAAGGGGCCTCCACGAGGGGGCTTGCCATCTTTGCCATGCTGAATTCTCTTTCTGTCTGTTCCTTCGCCACCGGCCTCATCTGGGGCGGCGAGAATGCCAAGATCACCGTAGGTATGTTGAATCCCCTCTGCGGCTGGAACATGACAGAAGATGATTACTGGGCGACGGGAAAGCGGATCCTCACCATGGAGCGGTGCTTCAACGTGAGGGAGGGCATCAGCCGCAAGGACGACCGTTTGCCGAAGCGTCTGATGACGGAAAAACTCCCCGCGGGACCGAAGAAGGGAGCGGTGTTCACCGAAGAAGATACGAAGAAGTTTCAGGATGAATTCTACAGCTTCGTAGGCTGGGATGCGAATGGAGTTCCCACGGAGGCGACCTTGAAGGCCCTCGGTCTTGAATATCTCATCGACGACATCGCAGCGGCCCGGAAAGAGTATAAACTATAACACAATTCTCAGAACGGGAGGGGGCAACCTCTCCCGTTCTTTTATTTTTTTATCCGATTGAGGAACGCACCGTTCTCCAAGAAAATCCCCTTGCGTCAGACTTGCGTTTTGTGTAACGCTCGTGTCAATGAATAGAGGTTCCCATGGGTTTCTCACGAAGGGACGCGCTTCATATTCTTGTCAGCGGCGTTGTTTCTACTGCGATTTTTACCTTTTTCAAGGTGAGCGGTGCGAAAGCATTGCCGCGGCCGCCGGGCGCCCTGATTGAACCGGAATTCCTCAAGTATTGCACACGCTGTTACCAGTGCATCGACGTCTGTCCCGCCGATGCTCTCCACCCCGCCGGTATTACCGGAGGCATACCGAATATAGGCACGCCGGTCCTGGATTGGAAGAAGTGCATCTTCTGCATGGCATGCATCAAAGTATGCCCCACCGGCGCCATCAGGAAAATACCGAGAGAAGAGATCGACATCGGCAATGCCGTAATCAACCGTGATACCTGCCTGACATGGACAGGGGAAGGCAGGTGCGACATCTGCTTCAATGCCTGCCGGTACGACGCGATTACACTGGAAAACAAGATATTCCCCGTTGTACTTGAAGATCCCTGCAACGGCTGCGGCGCCTGTGAACGAAGATGCCCGACAAAGCCGAAATCAATCATAGTGCACTACGATAAGGTAAAAAGATTTTCACCGCCTGAAGAACGGCTCGCCCTCAGTCACAAGGATGAAACAGGGAGAGCTCACCGAGAAGAAGCGGATTTCAAAACGTGGTTCGTGGAAAGAATCAAGGGTCTGGGCAGAAATTACGGCATCATTAGGGAAGAGGAAGAGAGTGCAGAAGAAGAATAATACATCTCCCGTGCTCATTATTGGAGGCGGCGTGGCGGGCCTCACTGCGGCCCTCGACCTGGCGGCTGCCGGTCAGGCTGTGCATCTGGTTGAGATCGGCGGGAGCCTCGGCGGTCAGGTGGCAAAACTGGACAAGATTTATCCCACGGATCACTGTGCTTTCTGCCCCCTGTGGACAGACATCAAAAGATGCCGGGAACACCCTCTGATCACGGTTCACACCTCATCGACACTGAGAGAACTGAAAAAAAAGGATTCTCACATGCAGGCGCTCATCGTAAAAAAGCCACCGGCAATCGATGAGGCACGGTGCATTTTCTGCGGCCGATGCCAGAAGGGATGCCCCGCAGGGGCGGCGTATCCTGCGGGAGTGCATACCTATCCCCCTGTGTACCGGATTGACCGCGACGCATGCACGGACTGCGGCGCCTGCGTGACAATATGCCCGACCGGTGCCATTGACTTTCACCGCCGGGAAGAAAGTATGACGTTAGCTGTAAGCGACGTCGTATGGGCTGCGGGATTCCGGGAAATCGATGTATCTCCCCTCAAGGAATTCGGGTACGGCTCCCACAGGGATATCATGACTTCTCTGGAATTCGAAGAATGGACCGCAGAAGCGGGCCCCAATAAGGGAACGATACTCACAAAATCGGATCGCTCGATACCGGAGAGTATCGCTTTCATCCAGTGTACGGGGTCCAGGGACCAGAAATTCCTTCCCTACTGTTCCGCCGTCTGCTGCATGCACGCCTTCAAACAGGCCCAGTGGGTTCAGAGGCGAAACCCGGCGGTACGGTGCGTCATCCTCTATACCGATTTGCGCACCGTTGGGAAAGATTACTATGCATATGCGCTGCGGGAGGCACGCGGCAACGGGATAACACTTATCAGGGGGAGACCCTCCCTTATTCACCCCCTCCCCGGAGGCAACGGCATTGCCGTAAAATTCGAAGACACCATAACGCAGAAAAGGGAAATCTGGAAATTCGACATGGTGATCCTCAATGGGAATATCGGTCCTTCCCTGACAGGGGATGCCCGCGAAAAAAGTGTTGCCCCTGCCCTCACCGGTGAAGGGTTTATCGATACAGGTGTTGATGAGGGTTCCCGTATCGGGTGCGGGTTTTCCCTGGAACCGGCGGACGTGGCGGAATCGGCCATCCGGGCTTCCTCCGCGGCGGTCAGGGTGATAACCGGTCAAGACTCAAGGCAGGATGAACGTGGCTAAGACAATCATTTTCCTCTGCAGATGTTTTGGAGAAATCGGTGCTGCAATCGATCTCGATCATTTGGGGGAAAGAGTAAAAGAGGATGGTGCTGTCGTTGCCACCTCGATCGTCGATTCCCTCTGTCTGCCCGAAGATATTAAAAATGTAGCCTCCCTCATCAGGGAAAGCGGCGCGGAGAAGGTCGTGATCGGCGGATGTTCACCTTTCGGCAGGGCGGATTTCGTGATCAGCGGGCTTACCCGGGAGGGCATCGAGCGGGAGAACATCGGCATTGTAGACCTGCGGGAGGCCTGCTCCTGGATTCACCGGGACGACCCGCAAGGAGCCGTCACCAAGGCATGGAACCTCCTTGCCATGGAGACAGGTGCTCTCGAACACCGGAAGCGTTCGGAAGATGCAGTAATAAAAGTTCGTCCGGAAGTCATGATCATCGGTGCGGGTCCCGCGGGGCTGGCCGCCGCCAGATCCCTGATCAGACTGGGCATCCGGGTACATCTTATCGAGAGGGGAGGAAGTCCCGGAGGCATGCTCAATCTGATCTCTCATGTATATCCGTCCGGTGAAAGCGCCGGGGAAAAGATCGCTCCTTATGTCGAAGAAATAGAAAAAAATACCCTCGCCGTTTTTTACCCGAAAGCGAAGATTACCTCCTTCAAAGGATTCGCCGGTGATTTTAAAGTCACCCTGAATGCAAACGAAAAAGAGCACTACATAAGGGTGGGAGCCGTCATTATCGCCAGCGGCGCACGGACTCTCCTCCCCTATGGTCTCTACCGGTACGGAAATCTGAAAAACGTGATTACCCAGATGGAGCTGGAAAGGCAATTCATCAAGGGTACGGTGAACACCAGATCCGCCGTGTTCATCCAGTGTGCCGGCGCGAGGAATCACGACAGACCCTACTGTGCAACGATCTGCTGTCCCTCGAGTCTCAAAAACGCCATGAGAGTCATGGAGGAACTTCCCGGCGCGAAGGTATTTGTCCTCCACCGTGACATCATGACCCCGGGGAGCGTTATGGAATCCTACTACAGAAAGACCCTCTCCCAGGGTGTCCAGTTTATCAGGTTTGAAGAGTCCACCCCTCCTGTCGTCCTGGGAGAAGATCAGGTGAGAGGAGTTGAGGTATACGACGCGATAAACGGCGTTACAAGAAAGATCGATGCGGATCTGGTCGTTCTGAGCACTCCCCTTGTCCCGAATGAGGAAAACAGAAAGCTGGCGGATATGCTGAACCTGCAGCTGGACCGCTACGGATTTTTTTCGGAAATATACCCCCTTCATCCTCTGGAAACCAGGATCGACGGGGTTTTCATCTGCGGGTCCGCCCGGTGGCCCGTATCGTCCGATCAGGCGATTGTGCAGGGGGAAGGGGCGGCCATAAAAGCGGCTTCGCTCCTTGCCGGAAAAGAGATATCGGCCCTTTCGTTGAGCCGCGTTCCCGGCGTAAAAACCGGCCACGCCACGGTGAGTAAGGACTCATGCACGGGATGCGGCAATTGCGTCTCCGTCTGCACCTTCGAGGCATGCCGTCTTCAGAAGATTGACGGTAACTACATCAGCAGGGTAAACAAGATGCGGTGCAAGGCCTGCGGCAACTGTGTTGCCGTCTGTCCCAACGGCACCATGCAACTGCCGGAGATCAACTATCGGGCTACGGGAGAAATGATCAGGCGGGCATTTGGAGATATGCAATAAAGGGATTGGAAACCCTGCATAACGCTCATTGTCATTGCGATGAGCCGCAAACCTAAAGTTTTTTAATTGTTCATGACACACACATCTGCAAAAGAAAATCCGAAGGTTCTGGTTTTCGCATGTAAATGGTGCGGCCTCATCGGTGCCGACGCCGCGGGGAAAAAGAGGATACCCCTGCCTGCGGGTTTCCGGGTTATTCCCGTGGAGTGCGCAGCCTTAGTCGAGCCCGACGCGGTCATCCGGGCA
>VGTB01000099.1 GCA_016874835.1 Deltaproteobacteria bacterium
GGATGAGGAAGGGCGAGACGTGATTCTTGCCAGGCTGGAGACGGGTGAAAAGGTGGAGATCGAACCCTACACGTGGGAAATCTACCGGTTTTTTCTCAAGAACGGTGAACTTGCTTCGGAGGTTGTCGGTGCATTCACTCAATATCCCGTAAGGCTGGCCTTTGCCGTGACCATTCACAAGAGTCAGGGGAAGACCTTTGAGAAGGTCATCATTGATGTGGGGAGGGGCACCTTCGCCCACGGGCAGATGTACGTGGCCCTTTCGCGCTGCACGAATCTGGAAGGTATCGTCCTGAGGCAGCCTCTCCGGAAGAGCCACATCCTGATGGATTGGCAGGTGGTGAAATTCCTCACACGGATCCAGTATGAGCGTTCAGACAGCCTCTGTCCCCGGGATGATAAGATTCATATGATAGAAACGGCTATACGGAACGGGCGGATCTTAGAGATCGTCTATCTGAAGGCAAAAGACGAGAAGTCCCGCAGGAAGGTCAGGCCGTTTTTTGTGGGGGGCATGGAGTACAATGGGCACCCCTTCACCGGTATGGAGGCCATCTGCCTCCTGCGCGGAAAGAAACGGATCTTCAATGTGGACAGAATTCTGGAGATTCACGGGTTTGAGGAGCAAAGAGAAAGGAAGACGTGTGTACCATGAAAAAAGGAATGATTGCGGTAATGTGCTTGTGCGTATTGTTTCCTTTGGGTGTTCTTGCGGGAAGTGGTGCCAACGTCCCGGTGCAGGAAAAAGAGCAGTTGGGCATCAAACTGTTAGAAGCGGTTGAGAAAGGCGATGTAAGAGAAGCGGAGGCGTTGCTGGCGAAAGGTGCAGACATAGAATCCCGGGAGAAGGATGAGAAGAGGACACCTCTCATGATCGCCGCGGAGAAGGCAAACCGGGAGATGGTTGTCCTGCTGATGCGGAAGGGGGCGGATGTAAACGCGCGATCGAAGCATGGTGCGACACCCCTGTTTTTAAGTGTTGTGGGACGGGACCCGGAGATTGTCAAACTTCTCCTGGAAAAGGGCGCCGATGTACATGCGAAACTTGAACTTCCCAACGGCTCCTACACCACACCCATGATAGCCGCCCATGTGGAAGACCTGCCTGAAGTGATTGATCTCCTTTCCCGAAGGGGAGTTGCCGTGAACGATACGGACCGGCTCATGATTAAGATGTGGAAGAGGCATATGGTAATGTCCCAGATCGCGCTCCTTGCGGCGAATTTAAAGAATGCCTGCATGGCCGCTCAGGTCTATATCATTGAGAAAATGGAGATCGTTGACAGCGAGGAAAAACTGAAGGCGGGGGGATGGATACCTTCAAAAAATATTGTGTTTGTAATGGCAAATATATTTACCACGAGTGGCGAGATTGTGCTGCGGAATGGACGGTTGAACGCTGAGAACAGTACGTCTGTAACGGGGGTTCCCGGCGAAGGGAAGATTGATTTCCAATGCGAGCTCACCGTGCCGGAGGTATTGAAGTAAGCCATCTACTCTCCATACATGACGAAGGCGGACCAGTAAAAGGGATGGTTGAACGCTCCAATCTGCACTCTTTCGGAAATTTTTACCGAACGAAGCTCTCCTTTTCCTGGAGCTTCCTCCTTTGCGTCAGAGCCCCTTTCCCTGAGCATCTCCATTTTTGCCAGGCGAAGGGATTCTTCTTTCTCCAATCCTTTCTGAATCAGATTCCTGTAAAAGTGAACCATGAGCTCTTTCGTCCCCTCATCGCTCACACTCCAGAGGCTGACAACGGCGGCGGGACTCCCCGCGTACATGACCGCCCTGGTGAGTCCGGTAACCCCTTCTCCCCGGTCGATTTGCCCTAATCCCGTTTCACAGGCGGAGAGAACCACCAGGTGGGCGTTGAACCTGCTGTTCATAATTTCACCCAGGGTGAGAAATCCATCTTCACTGCTCTCGGGAATATGGCTTAGTGCGATGGCCTGGAAGTTCGGTGTGAGTATCCCGTGGGTGGAAAAATGGATGTAACCGTAGTTCTGCACCTCCGGGCTTTTCGCGTTTTCTTCCCTGGCGTCAGTTCGCAATAGTGTTTTTCCGGGCAACTCTTTGATCTGAAAGATGTCACCGATTTCTTGTATTTCTTTGCCGCTGCCTAAAAGCCTGGTTAAACGGCCGCCGGCCCTGAGATAACCGCTCTTTGTCCATTGACCGGACGCGGATCGAGCTGATGTTTCCTCTTCACCTGTTTCCGGTTTTCCACTGCGGTAGCTTTCATAATCATACACAGGATCACCGAACCCCAGGAATCTCTCAGAGACACCGTCTTTTTTGAAATGCGTTCTCAGCATCCCCAGAACGGAGGCGGATTGGATGTATTTGATACGGTGTTTCTCGATGAGATACGCTTCTTTTCCGTTCGTTCTTACCATCAGGGCATCGAAGGGGAGGAGGGAGATTATTCCGTGAGGAACGATGATCAATGTCTTTTCTTTTACGAGAGATTCGAGAGGCCTGATCAGATCTTCGTAGAGTCTCACTGCCGTTGGTTTATCGAAAGATACTCCCTTCAGCGCATCCTGAATATTTCTGAGGAAGGATTCCACGTTCTTTTCCAGAGTTTCCTTTGTTACGGTAAGTTTCAGGACGTGGTATCGGTGTTTGTCGATGACGAAACAGTACACACCATGTTTTGCGATAAAATATTCGATGAGAGCCTCATCTTTTCTCAGGATATTTTCCTGGAGTTCTTTCAAAGTAATGGGGTCTGGATACTGGACGGAAGAATAGAGGGGGTTTTTAAAGCGGATCTCCCGCTTGAGCAGTTCCAGTTTTTCTTCTTCTCCGGCGAGCTCTTTCCTCAGGGCGGCGATTTTTGTTTCGTCAGGGTTTGGTTTCTCCACTTCATCCCTGATTCGTTTTAGGAGTAGACTCATGGTGTTTTCGATATCGTCTCTCTTTTCGCGCAGTGCCGGGTCAATTCCCTTGCGGAGATCCACCCGTCCTTCGGAGAGCTGATCCAGGAAAGCCCGTGCTTTCATGGCTTCAATTGCCCTGAAGGCCTTTTCGTAGAAGTGGTTGTCAAGCATGAATACGGCGGCGTCTTCGTAGTGATCGTATGCCTTTTCCAGAAACCCTTTTTTCATCTCCGAAAAAATGGCGTGTCTTCTCACCTTTTCCAGTCTTGCCAGCCCCGTTTCATAGAGGGAGAGCGTATCTTCTTTTTTACTTGCCTTGCGAAAGACGGCAGCCTTGCGGAACAGGGCGTACGCCTCCAGTTCGATGTCTTCTGTTCTCCTGTAGATGTTCACGGAACGATCGTACATCTCTACGGCTTTTTCAAAATTCCCGAGGGAAAATTCGATTTCTCCCAGGTTCTGATATGTTCTCCCCTGGCCGTATGCGGAATTTGACCGGAGGAAGAATGAGAGGGCTCTCTCATACATGTCGGTGGCATCCCGGTAATCTCCCTTTCCGAAGAAGACATCTCCCAATCCACGGTAAATGTTACCCTGACCCATCAGGGCGTTGGCCTTTTCATAAAACGGAAGCGCCCTGCGGTACATCTCCCGGGCCTTTTCCAGATCCCTGTCCATGAGGTGGATATCGCCCAGGCTGTGATAGACATTCCCCTGACCGATGGGAGAGTCCGCTTGTTGATAGAGCTGATTAGCCCTCATGTAGAAGTCCACCGCCCGTTTGTTGTCACCGGTTCTCATGGAGATATCTCCAAGGCTCCGATAAACGTTGCCCATCCCGATGGGATCATCCACCTTCCGGTAGAAGGGAAGTGCGTTGTCATACATTTCCAGAGCCTTTGCGTAATCCCGGGAGTAATAGAAGATATCTCCTACATCTTTATAAACGTCCGCCTGACCGACAGGCTCGTCGATCTTTTTGTACCGGGGTAACGCCTTATCCTGGAGCATTTCCAGAGCCTTTTCATAATTTCCTGTGCGCAAATAAATCTGTCCCATTCTGCGGAACACATCAGCCTCACCGTGGGGGTATTCCGTTCCCTTGAAAAGGGAGAGGGATATATGGAACAGTTCCATCGCCTTTGCGTTGTGTCCCACGTAATAATGAGCTTCTCCCATGCTCCGAAGAGCGGACCCCCGACCGATGACATCCTGTACCCGGGAAAAGAGGGCAAGCGCTTTCTCGTAGTGCTCCATCGCCGACGCATTGTTTCCAGTCCTCATGAAGATCTCACCCAGATTGCGGTGTACATGGCCTTGATCGGAACGTGCGTTTGTCTTCTCAAAAAGTAGCAGGGCCTTTTCGTACATTTCCTTAGCCCTGATGTAATTCCGTGATCGCAGATGGACATTTCCTAAACCCGTGTAAACCTTTCCTTCACCGAGAAGGGAATGGGATTGAAGGAAAAGGGAGAGGGCTTTCTCATACATCTCTCTCGCTTTCTGATTGTTCCCCGTTCTCAGGTGGATATTCCCGATAGCGACATACACATCTCCCACATCCTCCGGGGAATTTGCGTCCCTGTATAAGAAAAGTGCTTTCTCGTAGAGCTCCATGGCTCTGACGTTCTCACCCGTCTGGAAAAAGGAATTCCCTTCCGTTTTACATCTGTTTCCTTCTGTGATGAGATGATATTTGTTGAGGTTGCCTGGGTTTTTTCCATCAGCGGGTATGGGGAGGAGGAGGGAGACGGCTGCCGCAAGGAGCGTCATAATCAAAAAGCTGCTCTGGCGTTTTTCCTTCATTGTTCGTAATAAGATCACTGCTGGATATTCCCCGGCGTATGCTCAGGGGAACTTCAATAAAAAAAGGGTTCCGGCAATGCAGAACCCTCTTTTCCTGCTGGTCAAATGGTGTTACCGTTCAATTACAGTAGACTGAACCTTGGGATCCTGCGGTGCCGGATCTCCTCCCCCTCCTCCTTCTGCGAAACAAATGCCGGACAGAAAGAGTGTCAATAAGAGACAACAAACGAACGTTACAATTCTGTTTCTCATTGAATGGCTCCTTTCATCTTATAGATTTATCAGAGAATTTTCCCTTCACAAATTTACTTCTCAATTACAACAGAATGGCACTTTGGATCCGGCGGTGCCGGTGGCGGTTCTCCTCCAGGTCCCCCCTCTGCAAAGCACACACCGGTGAGGAAGAGGGTCAAAATGAGACTACATAAGAATGCTACGATTTTATCTCTCATCATACTGCTCCTTTCATTGAGGCATTTACCGGATTTTTTCCTTCACCTATTTGCTCCTGTGATGGAACTATACACAGGGGGAATGCGTCCGTCAATGACAAATCTGATTTCGTTCACTTCTTTAATTCTTCGATGAGCTTTGGTACCACGTCGTAGAGATCGCCGACGATTCCCAGGTCGGCGGTCTTAAATATCGGTGCATTCTCGTCCTTATTCACGGCGGCGATTACTTTTGCGCCGCGGATGCCGGTAACATGTTGAACCTGACCTGAAACTCCCAGACCCAGGTAGAGATCCGGTTTCACCTGTATGCCGGAGAGACCAATACAGAGTTCTTCCGGTAACCAGTGGTACTCTTCGGAAATGGGCCTGGTGCAGGCGATTTCAGCGTTCAGGGCATCGGCCAACCGGCGTGCCAGAGCCAAATCCTCGCTCTTCTCGAGACCGCGGCCTACGCAGACGACCAACCGGGCCTCGGTGATATCCTTCACTTCCCGCTCTTTCCCTTTTCTCTGGATAACTTTCAACGCTGATGGTGGCGGTAAAGACAGTTCCCGGACAGTGCCCAGGTCTCGTCGTTCTTCCAGCGGCGCCGCCGGTTCATGGGTTTTGGGCGGAATGGTTGCCATCACCGGTCGGGCGTTGCATACCACTTTCTGTAAGGCGGCACCCCCGTATGCAAGGCGTTCCATCTCAAAGATTTTGCTGCTCTCATCGTAACGTATCGCCGTGCAACTGCTGCAAAGCCCTGTGTTCAGGCGGGCAGCGATACGGGCGGCCATGTCCTTACCCCTTGTCGTGGCGGAAACAAGAATTACATCAGGATATCCTTTTTTCGCCTCCTCCACGATGAGAGGGATGTAGACATCCAGGGGTTGGTCGCCGGCTAAAGGAGGGAGGAGCAGCACTTCATCCGCTCCGCGTTGAATGCAGTCCCGGGCCTGTTCTCGGTCGTGGCAGAGAAGTGTGGTGATTTTCATTCCCGTCTTTGCGGCAAGTCCGCGGCCGATGTTCAGGAGTTCCAGCATGTGTTCCCTGTATTCTGCAAAAGTCCAGATTCCGGCCATATGTGACTCCTCTACCTGATGATCCCGTGCTTGCGCAATGCGCCGACGAAACGGGTAATCTCTGCGGCGTCCGTTCCGAACTTCTCGCAATCACGTTCCATCCGCGATGCCGTGAGACTGATCGTCTGCAGGCGGGCCTCAACCGGAGAAAGTTCATCCTTTTTTATTGTGATGGCCGGTTTCTTCGACGCCATCAGGGTATCCTTGACCCCCGGAATTCTTGGCACATTCACATCGGGGAGGACCGTCACCAGGACGGGAATGGGTGATGCAATCACTTCAATGCCTTCTTCGACCCGCCGCTCGACTGTGAGTCGGTCACCATCGAGAACGATTTTTTGTGCGAACGAGATGCATGGTATTTCCAGATGTTCGGCGAGCCGCGGTCCCACCTGCTGGGCATAGACGTCACCGGAGCCCTCACCGCATATGATCAAATCATATGACTGAATCCTGGAATGGATAACTTCCGCGAGGAGAGCGGCGGTTTGTGACGATTCAAGATTATTGAAAGAAGGATCGGCAATGAAGTAGGCCCGGTCGGGGCCTCTGGAGAGGGCGTCTTTGATACCTTTTGTCGCCTCGGGAACCCCTACGGTGACAGCGATGACACTCCCGCCCAAGGCTTCTTTTAACCGGACGGCCTCCTCGATGGCGTTGCGGTCATATTCACTGATTTTGTAATCCACCGATGAGAAATCCAGTTTCCCCGCTGAATCTCGTCTCAGATAGGCTTCATCGACAACCCATTTGAAGCAGGCAATGATCGTAGGCATAAAACGGGGTACTCCTATATCCCTGTTTTTATCGGAGGACGTTTCCGGAAATAACCATCCGCTGGGCCTCCGAGGTACCCTCGTAGATTTCGGTGATCTTGGCGTCGCGCATCAGCCGCTCCACCTTGGCGCCCTTGCAATACCCATATCCGCCGTGGATCTGCACCGCCTTTATGGTATGTTTCATCGCCGCCTCGGATGCAAAAAGCTTGGCCATGGCGGCTTCCTTGCTGAAAGGCTGCTTCTGGTCTTTGAGCCATGCGGCGTGGTACGTGAGGTACCGGGCGGCGGCAAGATCCGTCGCCATATCGGCGATCATCCAGGCAATGGCCTGGTGGCGGGCGATAGGGGTGCCGAACTGGACCCGTTCTTTTGAATACTTGATCGATTCATCGAGGGCCGCCTGGATAATGCCGACACACTGAGCGGCGATCCCCGTGCGGCCGTGGTCAAAACCGGTCATGGCCATCTGGAGGCCCATTCCTTCTTTACCTATCAGATTTTCTTTTGGCACGCGGCAGTCTTTGAAAACCATCTCCGACGTCTGGGATGACCGGAGCCCCATCTTCTTGAAATGTTCCCCCACTTTCATTCCGGGCGTTCCCCTGGAGACAACGAAGGCGCTCATACCTTTCCGCCCTGCTGCCTTATCCGTCCATGCGAAGAGCAGGTATGTATCTCCCGTGGGGCCATTGGAAGTGAATGTCTTGGTTCCATTGATAACATAGTCGTTGCCATCCAGGACGGCAGTAGTGGTAGCCGCCATTACGTCGGTTCCTGCTCCGGGTTCGGTGAGCACGAAAGCCCCTAAGTGCTTCCCTTTTGCCATGGGAACCAGGTACTTCTTCTTCTGCTCCTCTGTTCCGAAGAGGAGAATAAGCATACATGCGATGCCCACATGGATCGAAACGGTGAATCCCGTGGATGCACATGCCCGGGAGATCTCCTCCACAGCAATGATATGGGTGAGATAGTCCGCTCCCGCCCCCCCGTACTCCTGGGGGATGGGCATACCCATCCAGTCCCCCTCGGCAAGCTTCTGAAACACTTCCGCCGGGTGACGGCTGTTCTCGTCGATTTCTGCGGCTATGGGATTCACGTATTTCTCGCAGAATTCCCGCATGTTGTTGCGAATCAGTTCCTGTTCCTCCGTCAGTTTGAAATCCATGTTACCCCTCCTTAAGATCAGATTGGTCAAACGACCGTTTTTGTGTGGTGCATGACCGGATTGCCAAATCCGTTATCGACGCATTATTTTCCCATGATTTGTAACAATAACAAGGGTTAGTTTCAACTCACATTTCCCCAAATCCTTTTTTGCTCGAACTGGTGTTTCCCCTTCAGCCGAAGCGGTACTGGACGCCCGCTCCCCCCTCGGGGTAATTCCAGTCAAGAACCTCGGTGCCGCAGGTGAGCCTGCAGGTGCCGCACTCCAGGCATCCATCGATGGTGAGAACGATCTCCCCTTTTTCGTTTTCACTGTAAAGACCGGCGGGGCAGAGCCGGAGGGCGGGTTTCAGACGGGGGTCTTTTTCCCTGCCAGG
>VGTB01000100.1 GCA_016874835.1 Deltaproteobacteria bacterium
TTCCGGAATGATGGGCTTCTGTCGCCCTTCGGGAGTCGAGATCAACCTTCAAGAGCACTTTGTCTCCTGTCTTTACACGACCTTTTTTGACTTTTCCGATATGGGTGATGAGATCTTCGACCGGGGGCTGGGTTTCCCATACCTCAAAGAGGAATTCATCCCCCTCAATTATGCCTGTGTCGCCAACCTGTCCGCCCGCTTCGCCATAAAAAGGCGTCTGTGCCACGATGATTTCCGCCTTATCTCCTTCCTCCAGCGTAGCCACAGGTTCATCGTTTTTCAGTATGGCAATGATATGCGACCGGGTTTCCGTTACCCCTTCATATCCGACAAATGTGCTTTTTATACCCTGCAGAGAAAGTTTCTGGTAGCTTGTTGAAACCGCCTTTTCCCCGCTTCCTTTCCATGATTCCCTCGCCTTCTCTCTCTGTACCTCCATTGCCTTTTCGAAGCCTTCCATGTCTAATGTAAGTCGATCCTTTTTCACGATATCCGCCGTCAGATCAACGGGAAAGCCGAAGGTGTCATAGAGTTTGAAAACAACTTCACCGGGAACAACACTTTTCCCCGCCGTTTTCAGGGATGCCACTTCTTCACTCAGTATCTTTAATCCCGTGTCAAGGGTATCGATAAAACGCTGTTCTTCATTTACGACGACTTTTCGGATGTACGATTCCTTCTCGATCAGATCGGGATAGGCATCCTTCATCGTCTCAATGACTACGGGAATCACTTCGTGCAAGAAAGGTTTGTTGAAACCAAGAAGCTTGCCATGGCGTGCAGCCCTCCGGAGAATCCTCCTGAGGACGTATCCCCGTCCTTCATTGCTCGGCAGGAGTCCGTCTCCGATGAGGAATGCCACCGCCCTGCTGTGATCGGCAATAACCCGGATGGAGACGTCATCGTCTTCATTTTCTCTGTATTTTTTCCCGCTGATCTTCTCGATAAAAGCGATAATAGGGGTAAAGAAGTCCGTGTCGTAATTGCTCTGAACGCCCTGAACAACCGCAGCGATGCGCTCCAGTCCCATGCCGGTGTCGATATTTTTTTTCGGAAGGGGATTGAGTTTGCCCTCTCTGTCGGCTTCAAATTGCATGAAGACGTGGTTCCATATCTCTAAATGGCGGTCACAATTGCACTCCACGCTGCATTCGGGCCTGCCGCACCCCACGCCGGGACCCTGATCGTAAATGATCTCCGAGCAGGGACCGCAGGGGCCGGTTTCACCCATCATCCAGAAGTTGCTCTCCATTCCCATTCTCACGATTCGTTCCGCCGGCACACCAATGATTTTATTCCATATGTCGAAGGCCTCGTCATCTTCTTCGTAGATCGTGATCCACATTTTTTCTTCCGGCAGTCCCATGATTTTCGTGAGAAAATCCCATCCCCATTGTATGGATTCCTTCTTGAAGTAGTCACCGAAGGAAAAGTTTCCCAGCATTTCAAAGAAGGTATGATGGCGGGCGGTAAAGCCGACGTTTTCAAGGTCGTTGTGTTTTCCCCCGGCACGGACGGATTTCTGTGAACTTGTTGCTCTCGAGAATCCCCGATCCTCCAATCCCAGGAAGCAGTTTTTAAACTGAACCATCCCTGAGTTGGTGAAAAGAAGTGTAGGATCGTCCTTGGGGATCAACGATGAACTCTGTACAATCGTGTGACCATTCTCTTCGAAATATTTTAAAAATTTCTCCCTGATTTCACTCCCCCTCATCTATCGCATCCTCCTTTGATCTCTGTAACATGTGAAAAACCAGATCCGGCGGAAAGCCCCTCGCGATCAGGCTCCGGGATAATTTCCATCTTTCTTTGATATCGGATCCGTCACTTTGAACCGTCTTTCCTTTTTTTCTGATCAGTTGTCTGATGGCCTCTTCCTCGGTGAGTTCACTGCGTACCTCCGGTATGACCTTTTCAATAAGGATCCCCGGGATTCCCTTCTCCTGGAGACTGGCGACGATTCTTCTGTTGCCCCAGAGCTTGTTCACCGCGAGATTTCTGGCCCACTGCCTGGCGAAGGATACGTCATCCAGATACTTGAGTTCACTGAGACGCTCTACGATCCTTTCCACGACGGACTCGTGATAGCCTTTTTCCTTCAATCTCGCCCGAAGTTCTCTGACACTTCTGGCGCGCACCGAAAGAAGACGAAAGGCTGTCTGCTTCGCTCTGTCATGAAGGGCATCGTCTCCGTTCATGGGATACTATTCCGGCACGCCTTCATATTTTCAGATTGATTTTTTCTCTTACATCCTCTTCAATCTTCTTCAGGACGTCATCATTTTCCTTGAGGAATGTCCTTGTATTATCCCGTCCCTGGCCGAGTCTCTCTCCTTTGTAAGAATACCAGGCCCCGCTCTTTTCGATGATGCCCCGGTCTACGGCTAAGTCCAGTACATCACCTTCTTTCGATATGCCTTCCCCGAAGATGATGTCGAATTCCGTTTCCCGGAAGGGAGGAGCAACCTTGTTTTTCACGACCTTGACCTTTGTCCGGAATCCGATTATCTCCTGCCCCACTTTGATGGAATTCATTTTTCGGATGTCGAGACGCATGCTGGCGTAGAATTTGAGGGCGTTTCCACCCGTGGTGGTTTCGGGGCTCCCGAAGAAAACTCCGATCTTCATCCTGATCTGGTTGATGAAGATAACTGTTGTTTTGGATTTACTGATGCTGCCTGTGAGTTTACGCAGGGCCTGTGACATGAGCCGGGCCTGAAGTCCCATCTGAGCGTCCCCCATCTCACCTTCGAGTTCCGTCTTCGGAACCAGTGCGGCGACGGAATCTATCACAAGGATATCCAGAGCACCGCTCCTCACCAGGGTTTCCGCAATTTCAAGGGCCTGTTCACCGGTATCAGGCTGAGAAATGAGGAGATCGTCGGTATTGACACCTATCCTTCGTGCATATGCAACATCGAGTGCGTGTTCCGCGTCTATGAACGCAGCCAAACCGTTCCTCTTCTGAGCTTCCGCAATTATGTGGAGGGCCAGGGTCGTCTTCCCGCCCGCTTCGGGACCGAAGATTTCGACAACCCTTCCCCGGGGAACGCCACCGACACCTAAAGAAAGATCCAGGCTCAGTGATCCCGTCGGTGTGACCGCAATATCAGCGATCTGATCACCCCCTCCGAGTCTCATAATAGACCCTTTACCGAATTGCCGCTCTATCTGGGTGATAGCCAGATCGACTGCCTTTTCCCTATCCATGTCTGATCCCATAATTACCTCCACTATGATAAATTCTAAACTCTCATATCGAAGTTCTCAAACCTTGTAAATCAAAACCGCATGTGGGCTTGCCGGGAATAATTCCTCATCCCGTAAAAGGGAAGACATCCAGTTTTGTGTAAATTGCTCCCTTCGGTGTAAGATCACTCTTGAAGAGGATGAGACCGCCAACATCAAAATGTCCCGCAACATATTCTTCACTTTTTTCGAGAATTTTTGCAAGGCCGATTAATCCCCTCGGATCCTTGACCCTCGCGAGAGTCAGATGAGGCCTGAACGGCCTGTCTTCTTTTTTGAAGCCACACCCCTGTAGCCCGCGATCGATTGCCTTCTGGAGACTGATGAGCGGGTCAACGTCGCCATCCACTCCCAGCCACAATACCCGTGGACGGTTCACATCGGGGAATGCCCCCACTTTCCTTACATTTACTGTAAATGGTTTGACGATGACAACATTATTTTTGACCACCGCCGAAATATTTTCCCTCTCTGTATCGGAAATATTGCCAAAGAATTTCAGTGTCAGGTGGATGCCTTCCGGTCTCACCCATCGCACGTCCCCCTGGATCGATTTTTTCAGTCTTTCTTGAATCATGATGATTTCATTGAGTACTTCCCGGGGAGGGTCCACGGCGAGAAAAGCCCGTATGGATTTTTCATTACTCATGTTCAAGCTCACCTGTCAGGTATCTCTTAAGCATAATAAGTGTCGCCTGGGATGCAATAATTTTATTTCTCCTGCGATCCCACCGGAAGGAATAATGCCGGCAAAAAGATTTGCTGCCGTCCGTCAAGGCGATGAATACGGTTCCTACCGGCTTTTCGTCAGAGCCGCCGGTCGGTCCTGCAATTCCTGTGACAGCGACTCCTATATCGGTTTTCCCTGATGTTCGTACCCCTTGTGCCATAAGGATGGCAGCCTGCTCACTTACGGCACCAAAGCTCTTTAAAATTTCCTCCGGCACCCCTAAGAGGTCGGTCTTTGCCTGATTGCTGTAAGCGATCACACTTCTCTCAAGAAATGAGGAACTGCCCGGAATGTTCGTGAGTCTGTCGGTAATGAGACCGCCGGTGCAGGATTCGGCGATTGCGACGGTCAAACCTTTATTCGTCAGGGAACTGGCGACGATACTCTCAATCGTCTCCTGGTCGTATGCAAAGATGTAATGGCGAAGCCGTGCGGTTACCTGGACTTCAGCTTTTTTAATTTTTTCCAGAGCCTCCGTGTCGGAGGAACACCTCGCAGAAAGGACAATCTGAATTTCGGGGAAATCGGGATAAAAGCCGATAGTCACACCGAGTGCATCAAAATCCACGTCAGCGAGTGCCTCGTCCACGCGGGCTTCAGTGATCCCCGAAAGCCGTATCGTTCTGTGTGCGATGGCGAGTGCCTCCTGTGCGAACTCTTTCCGGAAAGCGGGAATGACGCCCTCCGGCACCATCCTTTTCACCTCGGCAGGAACCCCCGGAATAACGGCAATAATTTTACGTCCCCTTTTCAAGGTGAATCCCCATGCCGTTCCCACAGGATTAAGGATCGTTTCGGAACCCTCCGGAAAAACCGCCTGTTTGGCATTATTCTCAGTCCAGGGAAGACGGTATTTTTGGAATCTCTCTTTGAGGTGTTTCAGCGCGGTTACATCGGTGTAAAGATTGAGGCTGAATGCATGCGCGAGAGCCGCAGTGGTGATATCGTCCACTGTGGGACCGAGACCGCCGGTAATGACCACCGCGTCGGACAGCGACAGGATATGATCCAGCCCGCTTTTAATGTCGTTTTCGTCGTCACCGACCGACATGATGACCGAGACCTGCCATCCCTGAAGATATAACTCCCGGGCGACGAAAGAGGCATTTGTGTCGCGGGTCTTTCCGCTGATTAACTCATTGCCGATGGTCAGTATGCCTGTTTTCATGGCATTCCCCGGAACAACCCCACCTCGGTTGAGATGAGGCTCTTTTAGATCCCCCATAACTTAATCAGGAGGAGAAGGGCAACGTTGCTGTACATGCCTGCGACGACGTCATCTGCGACGATCCCGTATCCACCGGGAAGTCTTTTCTGGAGATAACCTGCGGGAAATACTTTTAACACGTCGAAAAGGCGGAATAACACGAAACCTGAAAATACATGAGTTACCGTCGGATTTACGAGGAACATTGTCCACAGGAAGCCTGTGATCTCGTCGATTACAATCATGGGCGGATCTTTCCTGCCGAATAGTCTTTCGGCTTTATGAGATATAATACACGCGATCCAGACAGTTCCCACTGCTAAGGCAAAGTAGACAATCCAGGGTAGCTTTGAAAGAATGAGGTAAAGCGGTATTCCAATAATCGTACCGACAGTTCCGGGCGCAAAGGGAACAAGTCCACTGCCGAAACCGGTTGCAATCACCTTAATGATTTTATCACTCAGCAAGATACCTCTTGTCACGCAGGCAGGCAGGTAATCGTAATTTTGCCGGTTACATTACCTTCTTTTCCCATCACTGTCAATGCTCTTGAGAGGTCGTCAGATCAGTACACCCGTGCGATGAACTCGGAGACACAGGCGGGTTTTTCATGGTTTTCAATTTCCACCGTGATACGGTATGTAATCTGTACCGAATCATCTTTCTTCTCCAATTCTTTGAGTATCGTCCTCGCTCTGATCCGGCTGCCTACCACCACCGGTGCCGGGAAACGAACCCTGTTTACGCCGTAATTTATCCGCATTTTCATTCCCGGGTAATTTTTCTGAAAATAGTCGGGGTGGTTGCTCTGCGTGAGAAAGGGAAGGAGGGAAAGGATCAGATACCCGTGAGCGATTGTATCCCTGTAGGGTGATTCTCTCCGGGCACGTTCGGGGTCGGTATGGATCCATTGAAGATCGCCCGTTACTTCTGCGAATCTGTTGATTCTTTCCTGATCGATGCTCAGCCACGGGCCTACGTGTATTTCAGTGCCGATTTTCGGTTGTAAGAACGCGATGAGGTTATCTGGTGCAGACATGATGTCCTCACTGAAGAAGATTTTTGAAAAGCTGGCCAGATGCCATGTCTGGCGGATCAGCGGATTATCTGTTGAGGATACGACGCGTTGTTGCTATACTTATACCATAAAATGATATCTTTCTTGAATGTATTATGCGGATCAAGATTACCACGGAATCGCCGGATACGCTGACCCGTGAAGGGCTCGCCCTGGGGGTTTTTATTGACGAAAGGCCGCCGAGAGGTAAGTGTGGCCTTATTGACTGGCGATTGAATGGATTGATTTCCAGGGAACTTGCCCGGGGCAGGATCACCGGAACATTTATGGAAAAGGTGCTTATTGCCACTTCTCCCCGCGTACCTGCAGCGAAGATTATGCTTATGGGTATGGGTACGCTGGCCGAACTCACCTATGAGAAACTGTACCTTGCAGGGTACCATCTCTCGAAAGACATGGATGGTCTCCTCTGCCGGGAATTCGCGTTTAATCTCCCCGCCGCCGGCCGCTGTCATCTCTCGATATCAGGTATGGCGGAAGCCATGATCAGGGGATGTTTCGACTTTCTCTCCAGCGATATCGAAAAGTGGGCCACCTGCTCGACCACCGTCCTTACCGACGCGGCATATCTCAAAGAGGTCATCGATGGTGTGAACAGCTTCAGATGCAACGTGAGGGATGTGTCCGTCATCGAGATTGAGGGTGTCACGGAAGAAGGAGCGTAAAAATTCCCTTGACAATAGAACGATTGTTCTATTAATCTGACTGCAGGAAAGTAAAAAGGGAATATTCCGTGAGCGACATCCTCTTCAGTCTTCATTCCTGGCCCCGGGCCATCCTGCATATCGATGGTGACGCCTTCTTCACCTCCTGTGAGGAAGTTATTCACCCTGAACTCAGAGGGAAACCTCTCATCACGGGGGGAGAGCGGGGGATCGTGGCCTGTGCCAGCTATGCCGCCAAAAAGCGGGGTATCAAACGCGGTGTTCCTCTCCACCAGGCGAAAGCCCTCTGTCCTGATCTTATTGTGCTTCCCTCCGATTATGAGACCTACAGCCTGTTTTCCCGGCGTATGTTCAGTATCGTGCGGCGCTTTACGCCCCAGGTGGAGGAGTATTCCATCGATGAGGCCTTTGCGGACCTTACGGGCATGCGCAGGTCGCTGCATGCGTCGTACGAGGCCATCAGTCTCCGGGTAAAAGGGGAAATCGAACAGGAACTCGGCATCGGGGTCTCCGTAGGACTGAGCCTTACCAAGGTCCTCGCCAAGGTAGCCTCGAAACACCGGAAACCGGACGGGTTCACCGTTATTTCCGGAAGAGCCATTGCCCGGTACCTCCAGAACCTGCCGGTGGAAAAAATATGGGGAATCGGTCACGCCACGGCAAACTACCTGGAGAAAATGGGGATCAGAACCGCTCTTGAATTCGCCAGGCTCCCGGAAAAAAAAGTAAAAGAGCGATTCACGAAGCCCGGAGTGGAGATATGGAGAGAGCTGCGGGGAGAGTCCGTCTACCCGGTGATCCCGGAAGAGAAGAGCACCTATGCTTCCATCAGCAAGATGAAGACCTTTTCACCTCCCACGGCCGACCGGGGATACCTCTTCGCCCATCTTTTAAGGAACCTGGAATCGGCGTGCATAAAGGCCCGGCGGTATACGCTGGCTCCCCGGAGAATAATTCCCCTCCTGAAAAAAAACAGCTTTGATACGGTAGGCAGGGAAGCAAAGCTCAGCCGGCCCTCCGTATATCCCCTGGAGCTTTCTCCTCTTCTGAAGGAGCTTTTTGATCAGCTCTACGACGTGAGGGAACTTTACCGGGCCACCGGCATCATCCTCCTGGATCTCGTTCCGGACACCCACATCCAGTACTCCCTCTTTGAGAACCCCGTGAGGGCGGAAAAGATCAGGCATCTCTACGAGGCTGCCGACACCCTGAGCAGGAAATACGGCAAGCATACTCTCCACCTGGGCGGTTCTCATCTCATCGAGGTGTTAGGAAAGGGGAAGAGGGGAGACCCTACGGTGAGAGAGCAGACCTGCCTGTACGGTGAGACCGGGCGGAAACATCTGGGACTGCCCATTTTTCATGTGAAGGTGTAGAAGAATGCCGTCACCAGCAACGTTATCGCCCTTCGGTACTTC
>VGTB01000101.1 GCA_016874835.1 Deltaproteobacteria bacterium
CGGTGGGGCATATGAACGCCCATGACCGCCGCATCATCCATCTTGCCCTGCAGAACGACGAGCAGCTGATCACAAAGAGCAGGGGGGAGGGTGAATTCAGAAAGATCGTCATCATGCCAGTCAAAAACGGATAGATTGATTTGGAAGATACCATAGCTGCAATCGCCACTCCACCCGGTGTCGGCGGAATCGGTATTATCCGTGTCAGCGGACCAAAGTCACGGGATCTTTTACGCCTGCTTTTCAAATCAGCGAAAGGCATCGGCGACCTCCGGAGCCATCATCTCTACCATGGCGACATCATTTCCCCCGAAACCGGGGCGGTAATCGACGAGGTTCTTGTCTGCCTCATGAAGAAACCTCACTCCTATACAGGGGAAGATGTGCTGGAAATCAATTGTCACGGCGGCCCCGTTATCCTTCAGACCGTGCTTACCGAGATCGTCAAAGCCGGCGCCCGCCTTGCCGAGCCCGGTGAATTTACCAGGCGCGCTTTTTTGAACAACCGGATCGATCTTTCCCAGGCCGAGGCAGTCCTCGATATAATCACTGCCAGAAGCGACAGGGGACTTGAACTTGCCGTTTCCCATCTTAAAGGTACCCTGGCGAAAAAAATCGAGACGCTCCGTTCTACGATTATTGATGTCCTGGCACTCCTGGAAGCCTCCATCGATTTCTCCGACGAAGACATTGAGGTCTGCAAGCCTTTAGAAATTGCCGACACTCTCAAGGCAACGCTGGATGAACTACAGCACCTCCTTTCCACATACCGCGAAGGGAAGATTCTCAGGGAGGGCATCAGCGCCGTCATCACGGGGAAACCGAACGTGGGAAAATCGAGTCTCTTAAACAGACTCCTGGGAGAAAAGCGGGCCATAGTAACTCCCATCCCGGGAACGACAAGGGATTTCATCGAAGAAACCGTCACCATCAGGGGAGTCCCCGTAAAACTCACCGACACGGCAGGAATCAGGGAACCGGAAAATCTCATTGAGAGAGAAGGGATCGATTTTGTCCGGGAGAAACTTTCCGGGGCGGACATCATGCTGATCGTGTTGGACGGCAGTGAGAAACTGAGCGGGGAAGATCACGACATTCTCAACAGGGCAGGGACGAAGAGATGCCTCATCATTATCAATAAAACAGACCTTCCCCACAGGCTCAATGAGACCCGGTTGCAGACGCTCCTCGGGAAAACCGCACCGCAGCCCCTCTGGATTTCCGCAAAGTACGGGGACGGGATCGACAACCTGAAAGATGCGATCTACTCACTCGCCATGGATACTCCCGAACACCACCACTCAGAGCACATCATCTCCAATATCCGCCATAAAACGGCATTGGAAAAAACGTCCGTCCTGCTCTCCAGGGCGAGGGAAAGTATTCTCAACGGCGTTTCCCCGGAATTCGCATCATTCGACATCAGGGAAGCGTTAGACAGCCTGGGCGAGATTACAGGAAAGACCATCAACGAAGAGGTTCTGGACAGAATATTCTCCACCTTCTGCATCGGGAAGTGACGAATCGCCCCGGCGCGGAGATTGCGAAAAAGGTTTTTGTCACTTTTTCGCTTTTTTCTTCTTCACCGCTGCCGCACCTGTCCCGGCAACCTTTCTCTTTGACGGTTTTGTCACTTGTGACCGTTCAATCAACCACCGGGCCACCGTGGGGGCCATTTCCTTCTGCGCCTTGGAACTCACGTACATTCCGATATGTCCCACCGGATATGCAATCGTCGTGACGTCTTTCGATCCGATCAGATCAGCCAAAGGCTTGGAACACTCCGGCGGGACCAGGTGATCCAGTTCACCGAACATGTTCAGAACCGGCATCGTAATTTTTTTCAGGTCGACCTTTTCCCCACCGAGTGTGAACTCTCCCTTCGCCAGCCGGTTTTCCTGATAGAGTTCTTTCACAAATTTCCGGAAGGTCTCCCCCGCCTGATCGGGAGAGTCAAAAATCCATTTCTCCATGCGAAGGAAGCTCTGCACAGCCCCGGGATCGTCCAACCGGTCCACAAGTCCCACATACTTATCAATAATCAACTGAAAGGGTTTCAACCAGAGAAACCCCAGATTCATCAGTTCTCCGGGAATGTTTCCGATCACATCGACCATAAGTTCGGGATTCAAAAAAGGTGCCCAGGTAATCAAAAGGCCTTCCCCGGCATGAAAGTCCACGGGAGCCACCATTACCACGAGATTCTTGATTTTTTCCGGATACAGCGCGGAATAAATGATCGAAAAAGTTCCTCCCTGGCAGATTCCCAGCATATTGATTTTGTCGCTTCCCGATCGGTCTCGAACAAAATCCACGATGTTGTTGAGATACCCCTGGATGTGGTCTTCCATGGTCACGTATCGGTCAATTTTCCCGGGATATCCCCAGTCAACGACATAGAGCTCAATCCCCCTCTCCAGAAGTTTCCTGAATAACGAGAGGTTATCCTCTATATCCATCATATACTGTCTGTTCACCAACGCATATACAACCAGCAAAGGCACGGGACACACTTCCCCTCCCGCGGGTTTATAGTGAAACAGACTGACCCTGTCTTCCCGGTACACCAGCTCTCCGGGGGTCACACCGCTCTCGACATCCTTGATGCGAAACATCGTCTCGTAACCCTTGAGGAGTTTCTGCTGAAGCCGGGAAATCTCCTTGATCATGACATTGACGGTGTTGTCTGCCATTCTGCCGCTCCTTTTTATGGTGATTCATACCCGCAGATCTGTAACCGCTTTCCTCAACGCCCGAACGTCTTTTCTGAGATCATAAATCGCCTTGTAGATCTCATCCATATCCTGTTTCGAAGGAATACTTGTAAACTTGAGCATGTGATGAGCTAATTCATCGCACCATTTTCTCAACAGCAGACCCCTTTCCACGAGCTGCTGCGAAATATCTCTGAACTCTTCGGTCCGAAAAACCTCATGATAGGTCTCTTCATTGACATTCCACCATATCCTGTACAACTCTCTGATGGTCTCCGGAGTCAGTTCGTCGATTTTGAATTCCGCGAATCGTTGCAACACCCTCTCCGCCGCCTGGAGGCCGCTCCTGTACAGCATGGAAAAAAATGCTGTTTTCGCATTATTAAACTGCACGTATCCGTACACTGCTTTGTTTATCCGTTCATTGAACTCACGAAAGTAGCCAAGAGAAGGCGCCAGGAGTGCTCTTCCCATGGTATCCTCATAATTTTTTATAAATAAACCCCCGAGTTCAGCCGTGACACCCTTTTCGCCTTTGATCATCCTCTGAAAAATCCCCGGCAACTGGCTGAGATTGGAAATAACCGGTTCCGCGAAGCTCCATGCAAAATCGGAAGCAGCTAACGATGTGCCGGTAAACGCCTTCATGGTGCTCCGAACATCGGAAGAGGGAATTTGCCCCCAGAGGGATTCCATTACAGACCTGTAATTCTTCATCCATTCTTCGTATATCTTCTTCGTCTCTTCGGCAGAGGCAGGTTTGCCGGCGGAAACATCCTGGAGAAGTCCCATAATTCTGATCCAGAAATCCAGCACTTCCATATATATTTTCACCGCTCTGTTGATGCGATTAAACACTGTCACCCCAAGCCCCTCTTGCATTTCTCCCCGGGCTTCCTCCTCGAACTTCTCGAGCATCTCCCGATACCAGATTCCAAGGTCACCGAGTGCTTTGAACCATGGCCACTCCCCCCATCTTTGCATACCTTCCATGGTAAACGGCTTGAACATCGGCATGTCAGTGAGCGCTTGCGGATACATCGCCTTGCCCCACTTTTCCCACCAGTCGAAATACATTTTCGTAATGTCAGGAGGACTGAACCCGCTCAATGTCTTGTCCGTCTGCAATGCGGGGATGTTTGCCCAAAAGCGCTCTCCTAATGCGAGCCATTCTTTCCAGAAATTTTCATGCATAGTGGCCCACTGTGACATGAGACCGGTTGTCGGATCCTCTTTCTCTTTCATCCTGTTATCCTCCTCCATGAGAACCACCACATCTCCGCATCAACCTTGCGCTTTCGGTGGCATGACAAGAGCCTCACCGTCAATCACGACTTTGCCCTCCTGGTTGGTGCAGTTAGTTCGGAGTCTTAATCTGTTTTTCTCCGCATTCTTCTCGATAACCTCAACGCGCGCCGTAATGGTATCTCCTATACGAACCGGTGCCATGAAATTGAGTTCCTGACGGAGATAGATTGTCCCCGGACCGGGAAGCTGCATGCCTAATACCGCCGAGATGAAACCGGCCGACAGCATTCCATGGGCAATTCTGGTTTTGAAAAATGTCTTCTGCGCATGGGCTTCGTTGACATGGGCCGGGTTCAAATCGCCCGAAAGCCCTGCATACAGGTACACGTCCGTTTCTGAAACGGTTTTCGCGAATTCGGCAACATCACCAATGTGAATCTCTTCCATGCTTTTTCCTCTCATATGCCCCCTCCTCTTTCAATTTTTCTTTCTCTGCTGTCGTTTGACTTTCGTCTTTTTCCCTGCACTCCCGGTGTCCTCAGAAGACGATGCGCCGGGAATAGTCCGGTCACCATACCGCTCCGATCACGGCATATATAAAACACATTCTTCAATTTGTACATTATTTCATCAAGGAGGGGATTCGGTACTTTTTACTTTCCCTCCGCCAGGAATGAATCTAACTTTTTGTAATTGTCATCCATCATTTTTTTAAAATCTTCGAGACCCTTCTTGTACATCTTTGTCCATTCATGAACCGCTTTTTTTGTCTCGGCGGAAACTCCCGTCATCTGATCCATGTATGCCCCCGCCATTTTCTCCATCTGCTCCTGAAGCGTGACCATCGCATTGAAAGAATTTTCAAACGCCGTTTTGTTGAAATCAACCATCTGTTTCAATAATTGTTTTGGTAACATGGTAATCCTCCTCACATATTTTTTTCATTTCTCTTTACGCGTGAATCTGTTTGCGCCATATCAACCCTATAATATACATTTATATGGTGTCAAGGAGAATGTTGCAATGCAATATCATGCTTTTTTACGAATGCTCGCTCGTTCTGCAATGTATTTGTTTTATAATGCACTGTTTACAAAGCGAAAGTAATCATTGTTACCATTTTACCTTGGTATTGACAATCACTCGTTTCTTTTGTATATTGCAAGGCGTCATTTCACGTTCACAAAGAGAGAGGATCACATGGCCGAGAAACTGCGAATCAAGAAATATACGAACCGGCGTTTGTACGACACAGAAAAAAACGCGTACGTGACACTTCATCACGTTGAGGTCATTGACGCCACAAGCAAAGAGGATGTGACCGCCTTCATTCCGACAATAAAATAATAGATGTCGTTCAGTGTCACTTTCCTTTTCATGATAACCGTTATGCATTCGGATCTTGCATACATTGTTTCGGGAGATTACACGTCATAAATGACATGGCATGTTCATCAAAACATCGGAACCGAAGTCCTCTCCATCGCGGGTCGTTATGTAATCCTCGATGAGGGAAACATGACCATCGAGGGAAGGGATTTCCTCTTTGTGATGGGTGCCGCCATCGTTGACTCTTCATGTTGCGGCCCGGGAGGATGTCAGTTCCTCTCTGTTCCGGGCTACATCGTGTCATGGAAAAGCAGGGTCAATGAAGATGGACTCTTTATGAGTGAAGTCGAGCCCGTAACCGATGAACGTGAACAGCAACAGATTAGAAATCTTGCGAAAACCGCATTCCCCCACGCACAGGTCATCTTTTGAAACGCACTTACCATAATTGCCACAATATTCTTTACAAAAATCCCCCTTTTCAGTATAGTGACATCCTCATATTCAGTGAATCATCTCTCATGGAGGTAAGGGTACGATGCGTAAATTCCATATCACCCTGCTTTTTCTTCTCATCATTCCCCTCTTTACCCCAGCCGGTTTCTGTCAGGAAAAATGTGTGAACACCGAGGGTGAAGCTGTCATAGTCAATAACGACATCCCGTCCGCAAAAACAGAAGCCATTGCCAGAGCGAAGTGGGCCGCCATAGAGCAGACGGTAGGCACCGAAGTCAAGGCACAGAGTTTCGTTCAGAACTTTACCTTGGTGGAAGATGTGATCAAAACACAGGTCGGCGGTTTCGTAAAAAGGTACAACGTCCTGGATGAGACAACTAAGACAGATACCATTCTGGTGAAAATCAGGGCGTGTGTCGAACCGACAAAAGCGAGACAGGCCGTGTCCGCTCTTGCGCTCAATAATTCCATTGCCGTGTTCATACCGGCGCGCAAACCCGGCAAAAAAGGAGATGAATTCGAAGAAACCAACATCCTCTCGGAAAATCTCATAGGAAAACTTACCGATCAGAATTACAAAGTCGTCGATGTTGCCCCGACCCAGGCAATCGATGCCCTGGAAATCGAGAAGGCGGTAAAAAACGGTTCCACCCTGGCGGTGAGGAGCATGATGTACAAGTTCCTTTCCAATGTGATTATCATCGGCAAGATCGATTACACCATCTCCACGAAAAAGGGAGAAGATATCGGCTACGGTCTCAGCATGCCTTTCAACAATGTCACGGTGAGGCTCACCTACCGCATTGTCGCCAAGAACAACACGACGGGCAATATGGAAGTACTCACCGCGGGAACGGAAAACGGCAAGGGGCTCGCGAACAACGTGGAGGATGCCGCTGCGGAAGCACTCAAAGACCTGGCGGAAAAACTCACTCCCAAGATACTCGACAAAGTTGCATCATATATCCAGGGCAATGTGAAAAAGATCAGCATCAAGGTGAGCGGCGTCAAAGACCTCGATACAAACATGGAGGTGAAGAACACCTTACAGAGTATCGTATGGGTCACGGAAGTAGAGGACAAGGGTATGGGAGAATTCATCGTCAGCTACCCCGAAAATACGATTTACCTGGCGAACAGCATCAAACAGAAGGGCAACTTCAATGTGGTAAACTTCTCTCCCTATTCCCTCACACTGGATTACCAGAAGTAAGGAGGACGAATGTATGTCTAAAAAGTGTATGCTATTTCTCATCGCTTCGTTTTTTTTAGTATCGTGTGCGACGGTGCCAAAGATCGATCCCACGGCTTTCCCGATCGATAAGGGGCCTAAAGAGGTCGTACCCAAGGTGTGCAGATCAGCGTACGAATCGGTTTTCCCGAAAGTCGCTGTAGTGAATTTTACAAACAATTCCACCTTTGACTACGCTAATGTGGTGCAAGCTAATGTCCAGGGATCGGGTGAGAGAACCGCTGTGGGTGGCGCCGCTGTGGGTGTCGTTCCCGGAGCAGCAGGAATCGTATGGGGCACAAAGGAAAAGACTAAATTTCAGCAGGATTCCCAGACAATACAGAGGCAGGTCAATGCAAAATTGAGCGAGAGTGTCGAAGACGGCGTCATGAACGAACTGGTAAACATGGGGGGCGCGAAAGTCTTTACGAGGAAAGAGATGGAAAAGATCATCTCTGAACAGAAGTTCCAGATATCCGGACTCACCGATGAATCGACACTGGTAAGACTCGGCAAATTAGCCGGCGTGAAATATATCATTACCGGTTCGGTGAACAATGTGGATCTTGCATACAAAACGTATGAATCCGCGAGAAAAGGGCTTGACAGAGGTGGAAGCGGAAGCTGGGCTCTTGACCTTCTGGGAACAGCCGTCGCGGCCGGACTGGAATCTCAGGAAGGGTGGAATGTCGGAACGGAGCTCACCATGAGAATTCTCGACGTTGAAACAGGAGAAGTTCTCTTCTCGGACAAAGTCGCAGGGAAGCAGATTATTGGCAAAACTCCTTACCCCAATTATGATGCCCTCATCGGCGGTATTAAGAAGGCGGCAGCCAAGGGGCTGGAAGATGCGAGGCCGAAACTGTCCAAATGGTTTACCGTGAAAGGCTACATACGGCAATTGAGAACCAGTCCTGACGGGAAGCAAAGAGTTGCCAGTATCAACATCGGCGAGAAGATGGGGCTCAAACCCGGCTCCGCTCTGAAGGTTTACACGTTCGAAGAAATGGAAGACGAAGATCCCGTATCCGGGAAAAAGTCGGTCACATGCAATATGGTCACATTACCCGTCGAGCTGACGATAACCGATCAGATTCAGGCAGAAAGCGCATGGACAACAGTGGAAGGCAAACCGGAAGCCGTCAAGAGGGTCAAGGTCGGACAGCTTGTGGAAAGAAAGCCCATGGAGGGACAGAGCATCATAAAGAAAATGGGCTATTGAGTGAACGAAGGAACAAATATCCGGCTCATAGGGGGCAGGTTATTACCTGCCCCCTATGTGTTTAGTCTACCTTCATGCCCTCTATGAATGCCATCACATTTCCGCCCAGCACCCGGTGATTGTACCCTCCTTCCAGGATCGCGAAA
>VGTB01000102.1 GCA_016874835.1 Deltaproteobacteria bacterium
TGAAAGAGGAAGCCGCGGCAATGATCCCGGAAACCGAGCTGCATGGTGAAAAACTGGCCGACACGATCAAGCATTACTACCACCATCCAGAACTGATCCGGAAAATGGAACAGAAATCAGCACGCCTGGGAAACGTAAACGCCGCAGCAGAGATCGTAGATGCGTGCATAACCTTGACGGGGTGATACATTTTTTATCAAATTTTGGTGGATTTAGTACAAGATATAGTATATATGAATACGTACTATACAATATACAGTGAGTAAAACCCTTTAAGGAGCCGGCCGGCAGATTACACTACACTCTCTGGATACGCCGGGTGGAAATATGAAAAACAACCATAGAAAAGACAGCATGCGAAAAAAAATCAAACGCATCCATTTTGTCGGAATCGGCGGCATCGGTATGAGCGGTATTGCGGAAGTACTGCTCAATCTTGGGTATACGATCAGCGGATCGGATCTTACTCCCTCCGACATTACACAACGACTTAAAATATTGGGTGCAAGAATATATTCAGGTCACGATGCCTCTCACCTGGGTGATGCGGATGTGGTGGTAACTTCAACGGCAGTCAAGTCTCACAATCCGGAGGTTCAAGAGGCACACCGGAGAAACATCCCCGTCATACCGAGAGCGGAGATGCTCGCCGAACTCCTCAAAATGAAGTTCTCCATCGCTGTTTCAGGGAGTCATGGCAAAACAACGACAACTTCCATGATCGCCACTGTTCTCGCATACGGAGGACTCGACCCCACGATGGTGATCGGTGGAAAGCTCGCAAGTATCCAGAGCAATGCGAGGCTGGGAGATGGGGAGGTAATCGTGGCAGAGGCCGATGAGAGTGACCGTTCGTTTCTCAAGCTGTCACCATCACTGGCCGTGATCACCAACATCGATCTCGAACACGTCGACCATTACAAAGACATCGAAGAGATCAAGGAAGCCTTTTTGCAGTTCGCCAACACCGTCCCCTTCTATGGTTCCACGATTCTGTGCCTGGACGACGAGAATGTAAAAAGCATTCTCCCGCTGATAAAGAGAAAAACGATTACCTATGGACTTGTGGCTCCCGCTGATTACAGGGCAACAGACATCATCTTTTCCGGATCGACCTCACACTTCAACGTTCATTACAGGGAGAATTTTCTCGGTACCGTAACGCTCAGTGTACCGGGTCTTTTCAATGTATACAACGCCCTGGGAACAATCGCGGCAGTGCGTGAACTGGATGTCAACTTTCACGCGATCAGAGACGGCCTGAAAAGTTTTACCGGCGTTCACCGCCGACTCGAAGTAAAGGGAACTGTTCGTGGAATCACTGTTGTCGACGATTACGGCCATCACCCGACCGAAATAAGGGAAACCCTCATGGCCGCAAAACAGGTATGGCAGAACAGACTCATCGTGGTTTTTCAACCGCACCGCTATACCAGGACAAAAGGCCTCTTCAACGAATTCCTCACCGCTTTCCCCAGTGCGGATACACTTATTGTAACCGACATCTATGCCGCCAGTGAAGACCCCATAGACGGTATCAACGCCCTGAATCTCTGTGAAGGCATCAGGAGTCGCGGTCACAAAGACGTCATATACATCCCGAATTTCGACGACATTATAAGTCATTTGCTTTCAATAGCGACCAGCCCGGATGTCATTATCACCCAGGGAGCAGGAAACGTGTGGAAGATCGGAGAAGAATTTCTGAAAAAAGCCTCGATGCCACAGGGCTAAGCGAAAAGACCGTATGCTGAAGGATGAAACGGTTAAAAATAAATTAAAAGATCTGGTATCTGGAAACGTTCTGTTCGACGAGCCGATGGAACATCATACATCAATAGGCGTGGGAGGAAAGGTCGATGCGCTGGTGTTCCCGTCGAACAAAGAGGAGTTAAGCAAAACAATCGCCTATCTTCGATACTGCCGCATACCTTCCATGCCCATCGGCAATGGGACAAACGTGATAGTGAAAGACGGCGGATACAGGGGAGTTCTTATTTCCATGAAACGTCTTAATACCATGAAAATAACGGATCAAAATGCGGATCGGGCCTCAATTTATGCGGATGCGGGGGTCATTCTCTCCGACATGGTCAGCCTGGCGGCAAGAAATTCCCTGTCCGGTATCGAGTTCTGCGCCGGTATTCCCGGGAGTGTCGGCGGAGCGGTTAAGATGAATGCAGGGGCTTACGGCGGTGAAATCAAGGATGCCGTCGATACCATCAATCTGATGAATCAAAACGGAGAGATTACTGCCGCCGGAAAGGAATCTCTCAAGTTCGAATACAGAAATCTCGATCTTCCGGAGGGCATGATTATTCTCGGCGCCTCATTCCTGTTCAGACAGGGACTCCCGGAAAAGATTCAGAGCAGGATCGCGGAAATCCTGATTACAAGGGGGAAAAAACACCCCCTGGAGTATCGAAATGCCGGATCAATATTCAAAAATCCCAGGGGAAATGTTCCCGCCGGAGAGATAATCGATACCCTCGGACTGAAAGGTATTCGATCGGGCAACGCGATGATTTCGGAAAAGCACGGGAATTTCATCATCAACTTAGGAGGTGCCCGGGCGAAGGACATCATTGATTTGATTCAATTGGCGAAGAGAAGGGTCATGGAGGCAAAGGGCGTAACCCTGGAGACGGAAGTGAAGATTATCGGGGAAGATTGATGAAACGATCTCTCATATCAAATTTCTCAGCGAAAAAAAACAGGTTAAAGAGACGATCTCAGCATATTTTCCGTGATATGCTCAAGGCATTCGCGCTGGTGTGCCTTATCTCCGTATCAGTCACATCAATGATCTACGGGTATCACTTCATGATCTGTTCCCCCTATTTTAAAATAAAGGAGACCATAGTCCGCGGTTGTAAAGAGCTTACGGAAAAAGAGATCCTTGCCCTGGCATCTGTCCAGCCGGAACAAAGTATCTTCGGTATAAACGCGAACGCAGTGGAACGCAGGATTGCCCAGAATCCATGGGTGAAAGACGTGTACGTGGGAAGAGAGCTCCCCGACCGTTTGGTGATAGAAGTAGTAGAGAGAACGGCGGTTGCCCTGATCAATCGCAACGACGGATTCCACCTCATGGATTTCGATGGTGTTCTTTTTAAGAAACTTGAACACGGCGATAACGCCGATCTCCCCGTACTGAGCGGATGCTATACCGAGGGAAACACAGAATCCGCCCTTTTCAAGAAATCCCTTGAACTCCTCCGCTACCTTTCGTCATCAAAAGAATTTCTCACCACGAAGAACGTGTCGGAGATTCACGGCAACGAGGTCTTCGGTCTTTCCCTCTTTACCAGCGGCGGACTCTGCCTCAGACTTGGTTTCAACAGCTACGAAAACAAATTGATGAGACTCGTCCCTGTCATGGAAGACCTCGAAAGGAGGAACCTGAATCTGGGATTTCTGCTCATCGATCTCAATGATCCCACGAAAATCACCGTTCAGAAAAAGAATGTGTTTGATTCTCCCGCAACCACGGGAACGAAGAAGGCGTACAGGATATGATTCTCACCATCGGTCGGTGCTTTAAGATAAGCAGGAATAATGGCCCTCTGATCAACGTTCAGGGTTTGTGACACAGATGAAAGGCAGATTAAAAAAGGGCAGGAAGGGGCATGTAATCGTCGGCCTGGATATAGGCACCACGAAAACCTGTGCCATCGTGGGTGAAGCAACAGACACGGGTATCGACATTATCGGCATAGGTTCTCACCCTTCCGAAGGACTGAGAAAAGGTGTCGTGGTGAATATCGACACCACGGTTGACGCCATCAAAAAGGCGGTGGACGAAGCCGAACATATGTCCGCCTGTGAGATCAGTTCCGTGTATGTAGGTATTGCGGGAGGACATATAAAAAGCCAAAACAGCCTCGGAATTGTTGCGGTGAAGGGCCGTGAAGTGAATGCGGAAGACGTGAAAAGAGCAATTGAAGCATCAAAAGCCATCGCCATACCACTGGACCGGGAAATTCTGCACACGCTTCCTCAAAATTTTATCGTCGATGACCAGGACGGAATACGGGATCCCATCGGAATGTCCGGTGTGCGGCTCGAAGCCAAGGTTCACATCGTCACAGGATCCGTTACATCAATACAAAACATTGCGAAATCGGTGAATCGTGTAGGATTGGACATAGACGACATCGTCCTGGAACAGATCGCATCGAGCGAGTCCGTTCTCAGCAACGACGAAAAAGATCTGGGAGTAGTGCTGCTGGATATCGGCGGTGGCACCACGAACATTGCAGTATTTTCGGACGGGAGCATTAAACACAGCGCCGTCCTGCCGGTGGGAGGCAATTACATCTCCAGTGATATCGCAACCGGATTGAGAACGCCGCTCATCGAAGCGGAAAAAATCAAGATACGGTACGGCTGTGCCTACACCCCCATGATACCGAAAGATGAGATCATAGAAATCCCCAGTGTGGGTGGTCGGGAACCGAGAGAAGTTTCGCGGCAGGTATTGGGACGGATCATCGAGCCCCGAACCGAGGAAATCCTGAACATGGCCTACCGGGAAATAATCAAATCAGGTTATGAAGATATACTCGCTGCAGGTGTTGTTCTGACGGGAGGAACGTCCCTTCTCGAGGGTATCACCGAAATGACGGAGCACGTTTTCAATATGCCCGTGAGAAGGGGATGTCCCGCAGGTGTGGGGGGGCTCACCGACGTGGTGAACAGCCCTATGTACTCCACCGGAGTGGGACTTATTATCTACGGAGGCAAAACGCTGTCCAGGGGCACGACCGGAAGAGCTGCAGGAAACATATTTGAGAAATCAACATATAAACTGAAAAAGTGGCTATTAGATTTTTTTTAAAGGGGAGGGATGGCTATGTTTGAATTAGTCGAGCCGGGTACGGAAACCTCGGCAAAGATTAAAGTGATCGGCATTGGCGGAGCCGGAGGAAATGCGGTAAATACCATGATCTCATACAACCTGAAGGGTGTTGTGTTCATCGCGGCGAACACCGACTCTCAGGCTCTTGGAGCATCCACTTCGCCAATGAAAATTCAACTCGGCACCGAGGTCACAAAAGGACTCGGCGCCGGCTCAGATCCCGACTTGGGAAGAAAAGCGGCCATCGAAACGAAGGATCTGTTGAGGGAAAAAATTCAAGGTGCGGACATGCTCTTCATCACCGCGGGTCTCGGTGGCGGCACAGGTACAGGGGGGGCGCCTGTAGTGGCGGAAATATCAAAAGAGCTGGGTATCCTCACCGTGGCCGTCGTGTCCAAACCATTTCTCTTCGAGGGAAAAAAGAGAAATACACAGGCGGAAGAAGGTGTTGCGGAACTGAGAAAAATCGTGGACACTCTCATCGTTGTTCCCAACCAGAGACTCCTCAGCCTGGGAGGGAAAAATCTCTCACTCCTGGAAGCCTTCAAAAAGGCGGATGACATTCTCTATCACGCCGTCAAGGGAATCTCAGACCTGATCATGATTCCGGGATTGATCAATCTCGACTTCGCCGATGTAAAGAGTATCATGTCGGAGATGGGAATGGCTCTCATGGGAACCGGAACTGCCAGCGGAGACAACAGGGCTGTGGAAGCCGCGCAGAAAGCAATATCCTCACCCCTTCTGGAAGAGAACACCATTCAGGGCGCACACGGTATCCTTCTGAATATCACGGGAGGCCCTGACATGACCCTTTTTGAGATAAACGAAGCGTCCTCCCTTATTCAGGCGGAAGCCCACGAAAATGCCAATATCATCTTCGGAACCGTTGTCGATGAAAATATGGGAGACGGGATACGGATCACCGTCATCGCTACCGGTTTTGATACTGCTGTGAAAAAGAAGCAGGGTATCACCACTATGCCACGGCAGGGCTCATATAAAAAAGAGGATCTCTCCCGGCCCGCGTATTTGAGGCAGGAAAAGCCGGGTGAAAACGTAAATGTCGTCAAGATGGGAATGGTTGATGATATAGACCCCGTAGACATCGCAATACCAACCTTTCTACGAATGCAGGCGGACTGAGAGAAACACTATTCCCTCATGCACGTACGCCGGAGGTAACGATTTACATTCGATATTACATTGAGAATATTGACCTTATAAATCATTAAACGAAACTTCAGGATTTATCTCTTTATGTCCTGGAAACTAAAAAAAAAGTTCCATGATATTTTAGATCAGGAAAGAGGCTATGAGAAAAAAATATGGGGGACATCTCCTGCGGTTTGTCTTGCATACCCTAATTATTACCGCACAGGAATGTCCAACCTGGGGTTTCAAACCATCTATGCGCTCATAAATCATCATACCTCGTCTGTCTGCGAGAGAGTCTTTCTTCCGGACCCGGAAGATGAAGCGCTCTTTGCCCTCAAATCAATCCCTCTCTTCAGTATGGAGTCACAAAAACCACTGACCGATTTCCATATCCTCGCCTTCTCCGTCCCTTTCGAAAATGATTATCCGAACATCCTGAAAATCCTCGATATGGCACGGATCACGCTCTTAGCTGACCAGAGGGGAGACGACGAACCGCTTATCATGGGTGGTGGCGTCTCTCCAAGCCTCAATCCCGAACCTCTGGCCGATTTTTTCGATCTTTTCCTCCTGGGTGAGGGAGAAGAAGTTCTTCCTGAATTCCTGCACCTCTTCGCATCCTGCCATGCCCTCGGCATGTCCCGTAAAGAGCTGCTCCTGCGTATTCAGAGAGAGATCGCGGGAGCGTACGTTCCGCAATTTTACGAGATACAGTATTCATCACACCATCTCATCGAGGATATTCGTCCCGTTCATGCCGCGCTTCCCAAAAGGATGGAGAAACGATGGATCCGCAACATAAACACTTTCACGACCGAACAATGCATCTCAACCCCGGCAACGGAGTTCAAGGATATGTTCCTTACGGAAGTGAGCAGAGGATGCCGGCGCGGCTGCCGGTTCTGCGCGGCAGGATTTCTCTATAAGCCGGCGAGATTCAGAGATCTGAACACACTCGCATCATCCTTTATGAGAGGCATCAATGACCGCAAGAGGGTCGGACTCTTAGGAACCGCGGTTTCCGATCACCCGGAAATTCACTCCCTTTGCGAGTATGTCTTAACACATAAGGGCAGTGTATCCATGGGATCTCTCCGGGTGGATCGATTAGACGAGAGAATGGTCTTACTGCTCGCGGAATCAGGGGTAGAAACCATCTCCCTGGCTCCGGAAGCGGGTACCCAAAGGCTTAGAAACGTTATCCAAAAAGGCATCACGGACGAGCACATTGAGAACGCGGTTGAATTGATCATCGCACACGGTATTTTCAATATCAGACTGTATTTTATGGTAGGATTACCCACCGAAACGGAAGAAGACATTGAAGGTATCGTTCACCTGGTAAAAAGAATAAAACACCATGCGATCAAATGCTCGGCAGGGAAAAAACGGTTCAGACGAATCACCCTCAGCATGAACCAGTTTATCCCCAAACCGGTTACTCCGTTTCAATGGCACCCTCTGGAGAATATCAATCTGGTGAGAAAAAAAATGCGAAATCTGGAAGGCACACTCCGCAGGGAAAAGTCTGTGAAGGTGATTCACGATGTCCCGAAATGGAATTACATCCAGGCATTGCTCTCCCTCGGCGACAGAAGGATCAGTAAGATTCTCCTTGCAGCCCATAAAAATAACGGCAACTGGTCAAAGGCATTCAAGGAGGTCAATGTGAATCCCGATTTCTATGTATACCGCCATAAGTCCTTTGAGGAGATACTGCCGTGGGACATCATCGACCACGGGATCAGCAAACAATACCTTTATAAAGAATTCAGGACGGCTATGGGATCCCACTAAAAATATGAAGACTTTCACAATCGCCACCTACAATGTAAATTCAGTAAGATCCCGTCTTCACATCATCATACCATGGCTCAACAAGTATCGACCTGATGTACTCTGCATGCAGGAAACCAAGATTGACGATACACTATTTCCCTCATCCGAGTTCGAAGGTGTCGGCTACAGGGTGTTTTATAAGGGGGGGAAGCAATATAACGGCGTCGCTGTGGCATCCATGGAGGAGCCCGAGGCGGTATCGTTCGGTCTTGACGACGGCGGTCCTCCTGACAGAGACCGACTCTTCAGAGGGGTTTTTTCAGGGATCTCCGTCATCAACACGTATGTACCGCAGGGGCGCGACCGGGCAAGCCCGCATTTTACATACAAACTCGAATGGTTCGGACGCCTGAGACGCCTCCTCGAGACGTCCT
>VGTB01000103.1 GCA_016874835.1 Deltaproteobacteria bacterium
TCCGTTTTCATCCTGGATATAACCGCCCAGCAGTTCCTCCAGGCCCGCATCGGAAGAGAGGTTGACGTAATAGAGATCGGTTTCTTTCTGTCGGGCCAGGTATCTCACGAGAGTGGTCTTCCCGGATGCGGGATTTCCCACCAGGAGGACGGGTTCACTATGCAAAAGGGCTTTCAGGATCAGGAAGAGGGTAAGCCTTTGCGTCGGCGTGGGAATTATATCCGCTTCCCCCTGAGGGATAAACACATCTCCCGGTGAGGTCTCAAGCCCCTCACATAATGCACTCAGGTCTGCGGATGAAGGTTTGAGCAACGCATCGAGATCCATGCCCTTCCCCCTGAACCCGAAGTACGCATCCAGCAGGCTTATCACCGCCTCCCGTTCTGCGTCATCCCTCATCCTCCCTATGTAGACACTGAAGAACTCCTGGAAAAACCTTCTCAGAAATTCTTCCTCCGCCATCCCCTCTTTGAGAAGGGGCTCCACTCTCTTCCCCAATCGTATAATGTCCCTCAGGGTGAATATGTACGGATCTTTCTCGGCCTTCCCGATAATGCGGCTGTCTGCCTGGTTTTGCATCGTGGTGTGAAACCGGGCAATCGGAAGCACCAGGGCGGAGGAAATCCTGAAGAGAGAACTCAGGATCTGGGTCAATTCTTCTTCTGACAGTTCCTTCTGATAGAGTATCTTGAACCTGGTTAAAAAAACTTCGGAGAGCTTCTGCCTCTGGCTGTAGCTTGACGGATTCCCCGTGGCGAAGAGACGGAAATCGGGATGCGGATACATTTCCTTCTGTTCTCCATTCGCCGAATAGGTAATCTTCCCCGTGATGAGATAATCATTCAATATCTCGACCACTTCCGATGAAGCAAGGTTAATTTCCTCCAGCACAAGCCACAAGCCGCCCTGAGCGGCCTTCAGAAGAATACCGTCCTGCCATACGAACCTCCCCATGCTGTCCGGTTTAATGCCGCCGATCAACTCAAACTTGGATGTATAGGGATTGATCGCATAGGCGAGGTGCTCATATCCCAGTACCTGAGCCAGCCATTTAATCAGAAAGCTCTTTCCGGTTGAGGTCGGACCCAAAAGCAATACTGAGTGCCGCAACAGGTAGCCAAAACAGAGCGTTTCCAGGATATTGTACCCTGAGGAAGTCATTACACACGCCGGCACACCCGAGTGAGACGACACTCTCTCCAGAGAACATTCTCCCACGTGCAGGGTTTTTTCATCAACCTGAACCTTGTTGGCATGCGTGCCGGCGAGGGTGTTGGCCATGGGCCTTGCCAGCATCTCATTGAAAGACGCCAAAACCTTGCCGAATTCTTCCCGGTTCCGTGAGATATGAAACGATGCGATGTGAATCGCGGCACGTGCAGCGGCCTGACGGATGGACCAGTCCTTATCCTTCAGTCTCCTCTCCAGTTTGCCTACGTCCACATCCGTTCCCTGTCGGACGAGAGCGGGATAAATACCCACCAGGGCAATGGCGGCGGCTTGATGAACGAACCAGTTGTCGTCCTTCAACCTCTCCTCCAAATCCTCGAAGGTAATCATCCCCCTCCAGTAGCTGTGAGGCCAGATAATGCCCAGAGCCAGCGCGGCCTCCCGGCAAACGGAACGGTCCACATCCGCATCCCGTAATCTCTCCTCCAGCGTGCTCAGATTTACCTTTCTTCCTCTCCTGACAAGGAATGGATAGATTTTCCCCAATGCATGGGCTGCGGCCTGGCGGACAGGCCAGCTGGAAGCCTTCAACTTTTTTTCCAGATCCTTGACAGTCGTTTTACCCTGAGAAAAGCTGTGGTACCAGATCCGGCCCATGGATTGCGCCGCGGCCTGACGTACGGACCAGTCGTCATCATCCAGGCGCTCCTCCAATCTGCCCAGGTTCACATCGATCCCCCGCTTGATGAGGGCGGGATATGTCCGCCCCAGGGCAAGAGCCGCGGCCTGACGCACCAACACATTTTTATCCTTAAGCCTCTCTTCCAGACCGTGAACGTCTACCTGTGTTCCTTTTTTAATGAGAGAAGGATAAATCTGTCCCAGTGCCTCCGCTTCCGCCTGACGGACAAACCAGTGTTTATCCAGCAACCGCTCTTCCAATTTTGCCACATCAACGGCATGCCCCTGTACGATAAGGGCAGGGTATTTCTTCCCCAGGGCGCGGGCTGCGGCCTGACGGACAGGCCAGTGCGGATCCGCCAGACGTTCTTCCAATTCCTTCAGGGTCACTTTACCCCGGCGACAACCGTAGTACCAAATCCGTCCCAGGGCATCCGCCGCGGCCCGGCAGACTGCAGGATCTTCATCACGAAGCTTTTCCTCCAATACACCGAGGCCCGCATCGTCCCCCTGTCTGGCAAGGATATGATAAATCCTCCCCAACGTCACCACCGCCGCCTGGCGCACGGACCAGCTCTTATCATCGAGTTTATTTTCAATTTCCTCCAGAGTGATTTCCCGAACGAGTTCATCGGGAATCATCCTGAAACACGCCTCCATTCCGGGAAAACTCACATAGGCGTTATCAGCGGAACTTACGAGCTCCTTTAACAGCAAGAGCCCCTGGATAAGTGCAGAGTGGGATGTATGCATCATTAACATGTCCAGTATCGCAGTGAGATCCTGGGGAATGGCGGAAATGGACGCTTCTGCACGAGGGAATGTAAGGTACAGGTCCTGTGTCTTAAAATCGGGGAATATCCGTGCTATGTCCGCATGCTTCTCCAGAAGAAGTTCTCTCACCTGCTCCGGCTGCTCCTCGGTATCAATAAAGGCGTACTGTAAACTCTTCAAAAATCCCTCTTTCTCGGGATGACCCTCTTTCACCCAGAAACCGAACAGCTCAGACGCTCTCTTCAAGTGCCGGACATTGAACACGGGATTTTTCCGTTTCTGATAAAGGTAAAGGGAGGCCAAAAGTTCCGGGACATCATTGGGAACAGGAGGTGCGTCCACTTCAGCGGGAATGTCTTTTCCTTCATGCCGTGGGTGTAAAAAACTCTGCCAGAACACATCCTGCGCGATAAGTTTATCCTCCAGCACGGAGGAGAGCACCAGGGGAAGCTCTTCTACCTCCTTTACCTGTATGGCACTCTTATAGCGGTTTTTCACCTCGGTTACCTCTTCACCTAAACCCACTCCCAACACCTCGATCTTTTCCTGCAACGCCTCTTCCTGAAGCTCCGCAAATGTTTTGCCTGTGGTATTCACATTCCCCTCTCCGTCGGTGACCATGATAATCCACCGCAACGTATCCTGGGGCTGCTCCTTCAGGATACCTGTTGCCAGCTCCAGCGCGTCCGCATCTGCGGTCGAACCTGAAGGGATAAACAGGGATACCTCCTCGAATAACAGCCGCCTGTCAGGAGGGGTCAGTGTTCCTCCAAATCTTTTATGAATCACCGGGCTATCGGAGAAGCCTATCACCGCATAGTCAATGCCGATAGTATCCAGCGTCTCCATAAAAAGTAAAAGCCCCGCCAGCGCAGATGTCCTTTTCGGTTCATCCATCGAACCGGATTCATCCAGAACCAGGACTATCCTGTGGTCTCTCTGGGAGGGAAGCCTCCTTTTCAAAAACACCCTCAGATCCTTCTCCTGAACGGGAATTCCTTCGCTCAGTTTCCTGGAGAGCTCCATGGCCCTCCTCAAATCCGGTTTCTGCCCTGAAGGAAAGAACCCTTTGAAGTTCGGCCTCTTATTCTTTGAAAAGTGATTCTCCAGGACGCCACTTAAGGACTGGACAAGGTTTGAGATCAACCTGTAGACTCTCTCATATTCACCCTTCCTTGTCTCCTGCTCCCGGTTTATCCGGCGCTGCTTCTTGATAAGTTCCCGGAGTGTCTCCGCGGCCAACCGGGGAGAGGTTCCCCCTTCGGAAGTGGGCACCGCCTCTTCATGGGTTTTCTTTCCCGTAAGAGTGTCCCTCCTGGGTATTTCTCTTTTCCGCGCCGGCGGTCTCTCCGTCCGGGGAGACAACCGGTCCGCCAGTTCTTTGGCGCTCAGTTCTAAGAGCTTTCTCGCCTCCTCTTCGAGTTCCTCCGTGGTCAGTTCCGAAACACATTTCTTCTGCGTTATCTGAAACTGTCCCACCTTTATTGCGTCGGCCAACCTTTCTACGGACACTCGAACCAGCGCTTCATACGCGGGGAGGATTTTGTCCCTTATCATCAGGGCGGTTTCTTCCGCAATCCTGAACTTCTCCCTTTCCGAAACCCGCCCGCGGGGATAGTGACTGAAGATGACTTCAAAATCCCCGTACGTCCGCTCCAGTGCCTCACCTGCTTCGGGATTGATCAACCGGGAAGGAAGAGAGCCGTACTTCCAGTAATACCGCACACCCAGAAGATATTCTAAATGAGGGTAGAGATGAGACGGATGACAGGAAGCTTCCCCCTGTATGGTGGGGAGCTTCCCCGGCAATTCACATGCGCCTTGCGATCGAGTGATATCGGGAGGTAACAAATCGTCATAGGCCGCATCCAGGTAATGCTTCACCCCTCCGAAGATACTGGTAAGCCAGTTATCAACCCGACAATCCTCAAAGGCATTCAAGAGTAGCCTGGTATATTCTTTTGCGAAGAAGCGAGCAAAAACCTCCCTCCTCACATTATGGCGGGATATCTGCCTGTGACCTGCCTCATGCGCCGAAAATCCCGCAACCTCTTCCGCAGAGGAGGTCAAAAGCATTTCTACAGGAAATACGATCTCATTACTCTCCGCGTTATACCTCCACCCGTCACCGGGTACGACATTCAGTCTTACATCCTCTCCCAATCCCGTAGAGATGATTTTCGTAAGCGTGAGTAAACGGCTGCCTATAACGAGGTCTTCACCTTTATCCAATCCCTTCCGGGACATTAATTCCTCCAGGCCCGTTGCCTGTATTGCTCCCCGCTCAGCTTCTACTTTGCACAACACATTATCCATACTACACTCTCTGTGAATTCCCTCACAATTCCTATCACATTGATATCGACGGGAATTCAATTCGGATGGGGAAGCATAAAGAAAAAGGGGGTGTCTGTCAATCGTAAAAAGGGGAAATGTCAAGCCAATTTAGAAATGTCCTCTTTGGTGAATAGGCAGATACTCTTTGATACGAGGAAGAATTCCAGGGTTTCCATTTCCTTTTCCATGGATGATCTTTTGAGGGTTTCGGAGGCCGACTGTACACTCTCAAATCTGTTTTTGGAACCGCCTCCTCCGTTTGCTTTTCGGTTATTTCTCCAAACTTCATGGCCTCGCCCCTGCTTATCATGCGCAGAGTACCGTCAAGTCTTTCCTCCACAACTACTCTCTTAGCGCCTCGCTTTTCTATCTGATAAAGCCTGCCGTCACGGGCTATGGTATTGTCCTTCCTGACAGTCCTTATTTATACAGAGATAGTTGTCCAGATCAACGTGGCCGGGAAGTTTTACATGAGCATCAGCCTCATTCGCTGGACACACCCGGAACCTTTCATTATATCGCGGCAGATACTCTTCAAGAAACTGATTGGCTTCATCTTTCGTCTTGATGTCCCTTAACCTCATCTCCTTTACAAGCCGGTCATGAAGAACCCCAAAGAACCTCTCTACCCTCCCTTTTGCCTGCGGAGACAGGGCATGAATGACTTCCAACCCAAGTTCCTTCAATGCCCTCTCAAACTGACTAAGAGGCTCCACACCCTCAACTTCCTCCCATGGTGTAAGTTTCTTAGAAGACTTATAGGTCGTGTGCCTGTCAAGGTAAACACTTATGGGAAAACCATATTTCCCCACGTAACCCTTTAAACTGTCCATCGCCGACTGAACAACCTTCAGACGCCTTAACTCCCCTATCCCCATCACCATTATGTCCCTCTCCGCCATAATTACATCCCTTCTATCAGAAAATAATTACAGCTTTCCTTTAGGACATTCCTACTTTGGTATTTTAGGACATTATCACTTTGGCGGGACACGATTTTTAAAGTTCCTCTAAAAAATCCTGAGTGAACTCCTTCTTCAAACGATCATAGAGGACTTCGCCTTTGAAGCTCCTTGGTATTTCGGCGAAACGGACATAATCCGGCCGGCTGCCTTTGCTTACAACAGCCGCTGCCTTCGTAAGCAGGAACTCTCTCAATGCGGATTCTAAAGGAGCAGATTTCTCGGTCAATTCAATGGTTACACAGCAACTGTCATCATGCTCCGACTTGATCCTGATACCAACTACAGCCAACCGGAATTCTTCCGGTGACAGTTCAAACTCGTTCCTGATTGCGATGCTGAGTTCGGCGGCTATCTGCTCTAATGAATAGTTGGCGCCCCCACGGATCAGTAGAGCCGAATCCCGTGCCATCCAATAATAATCGAGCTTTCCGTCTTTACCCACCATAGTGAAGGCAATGTCCCGCAGGCCCGTATACCATCCCTCCCGGAAAACCTCTTTTGTCTCCTCTGGATCACCTACATAACCGGTCATGAGGTTGGCTCCCTGAGTAATCAGATAGCCTGGTCGTCCCACTTGGCAATCTTCCATATAGCCCGCCTTGCCTGGATCGATTGCTTTGACGATCCTGAGCCGGGTGAAGGGGTAATGCTCCCGGCCGATATAGTATCCCGGTACCTTTTCCCCGGCATACTCGTGATTCAAACCAGCCTCGAAAGCAGCCTTCTTGTCCTCCTCACTCATGTCGATAGGAATAGCCAGTACCTGCAGGCACGTCTCGGTGGAGCCGAATCGAATGTCAGGGCACCGCTTACCGAATTTGACTATGCTGGCCACCGTTTTCGGTCCGACCGGTGCCGAGCCGATGAGTACCTCTGTCTGCCCCATGGCTGTGTGCAGTCTTAATTTTTCCATTGGCAAGGAGTCTTCTTGATGGAGTTTTTCCAGAAAATCTACGTGTCTCGGCACTAACGCTGTAACAATAACGCCTCGTCTCATCTCCACAGCCTCGGTGAGTACCTGCCAGTACATGGTGGAATAACGCTCCAGCAAGTGGATTATCGTCCCGGAGCGTCTCATGCCCCAATCGGAAAGGGCGGAAGAATTGGCATGGTGGAGGGGATTCACCAGCACCAGATCGAGCGGTTCATCTTCTTTAAGATGAAAGTAGCTGTCGAATGTCAAACGATTGGCCAGGTAACTCCGGTGGGACAGGCCGACCCCTTTAGGAAAACGGGTACTGCCAGAGGTAAAAATGACCATCTTTTCATCATCCAGACCGATTGAGGGGAATGAAGCCACTGGCACCTTGTCCTTACGGTGCTCCAATCTTTCCGCGGGGAAGAAGAACACCTCTGGGTGATCCTGTCTGAGAGAAGCAATATTATTTGCCATACCCCCATCATAGAGGAAAAGCCTGGCCCCGGTCAGGGCAACTTTGCCGCTGATTCGTTCCAGATCGTCGGACTGCCAATTTATCGTCACCGGAACTATGCCGCTCAGCGTCCCGGCCAGACGATACATAAGGTCATGGGGACTGTTGCGGGAAAAGCCATGGATCACCCGGTCACCTTTTGTCAGCCCGATTTCCTGGTAAAGAACCACGGCGGCGATACCCAAATTCCAGAATTCGCCCCGGGTAAAGGTGGTCTTCCTCAACCGGTCCTCCTCGATCGACCAGTAATACAGGAAAGGATCCTTGGAATCGGCAAAGGCCCGGACATACTCCTCACGGACATTGGAAAAGGAAGTCATGAAAGAGATCGGCTTCCCATTTGATAAATCGTAAAGACCATTCATTGCATTCCCTCATCAGGGGAAAATCTCGTCTGTGAGAGTTAAGGATTAAATCGCGAAGTCTTCCGTCTCAACGTGTAATCATTTTATTCGGTAACCACAGTACCAGTTCCGGCCAGATGGAACAGATAACGATTCCCGAGAGGATAATTATCACAAATGGAAACGAACCTACAAGTACGCGGGTAATCGGCACATCGGGAGCGATACCCTTAACGATAAAGAGGTTGAGACCCACCGGCGGAGTGATCAAGCCCACTTCCATATTGATGGTCATGATCACGCCGAACCAGATGGAATCAAAGCCGTACTTGATAAGTACAGGGTATAAGATAGGGGCCAAAATCAAAATA
>VGTB01000104.1 GCA_016874835.1 Deltaproteobacteria bacterium
AAATCTTGTCTGCGAGTGTTAAAATTAAATTTGCAAAAACTTCCGTATCAACGCGTAATCATTTTATTCGGTAACCAGAGGACAAGTTCCGGCCAGATGGAACAGATAACGATTCCCAAGAGGAGGATTATCACAAATGGAAACGAACCTACAAGTACGCGGGTAATCGGCACATCGGGAGCGATACCTTTGACAATAAAGAGATTGAGACCCACCGGCGGAGTGATCAAGCCCACTTCCATATTGATGGTCATGATCACGCCGAACCAGATGGAATCAAAGCCGTACTTGATAAGTACAGGGTATAAGATAGGGGCCAAAATCAAAATAATGGCTACGGGAGGCATAAAGCACCCAAGGATCAAAAGAAAGATGTTGATCATGATCATAAGGGTCCATTTGGAAAGCCCCGCATCAACGATAAGATTGATAATTGTCTGCGTGATATAGAGCTTGGTCAGAACGGCCCCGAAGAGGAAAGAAGCGGCAATGATCATGAGAATCATGGTACTTTCTTTGATGTTCATACGCAAAATCTTTACAAAGTCATTCCACCTGAGTTTATAGACGATCATAACCATAAATAAAGCTGCCACCGAACCAACCCCGGCCGCCTCGCTGGGCGTGGCAAATCCACCATAGAGGGTGATCATAATGACGATAACGAGGAGGATGAAAGGAGCTACCTTGCTGATCGCTGCCACTTTTTCCCTCACAGTGTAGGAGACGGAAGCATAAAATTCAGCGCCGGTTTCGGCCGCCACGTCTAAGCTCTCTTTTCCTCGGACAACCTTTGTTCTCACCCACTGGGAATAAATCATAATCCAGATGCACATCATGATCGTGATGATTATGCCGGGTATTACCCCTCCCAGAAAAAGTTTGCCAATGGAGGTCTGGGTGGCAATACCGTAGATAATCAGTGTAACGCTGGGTGGAATGAGAATGCCAAGAGTCCCTCCGGCAACGATGCAGCCAGTTGCCAGAGAGTCTGGATAACCCCTCTTGCGCATCTCCGGGATGCCCATTGAGCCGATGGCGGCGGCAGTGGCAGGGCTGGAACCGCAAAGGGCGGAAAAAATGGCGCAGGAAATAACGTTACTTACTGCCAGCCCACCGGGAAGCCAGTGGAGCCAGCGATGGATTCCTTCATAGAGATCTGCTCCCGCCTTTGTGACGGCTATAATGGACCCCATGAGGATGAAAAGAGGGATGGCCAGGAGCCCGAAATCGTTAAGAGCATCGAACATCACGTTGGCAAAGACATCAAATTGATGGGTATCCATAGGGAAAAAGATGAAAATGAGAGATGATACTCCCAGGGCGAAGGCGATGGGCATACCGCTCATAAGAAAGAATAGGGAAACGACACCGACAATGATGCCTAAGATGCTAGGGTCCATGGGATTCCCCTTCTCTGATCAATCCGACAATCAGGATGACATATTGAAGAGATAAAAGCGTCATTCCCAGAGGCAAAAAGATATAAGGGATAGTGAGCGGTGGGCCCCAAAGCGATTCTGATCTCCATCCCTTGGATGTGGCTCCCCACCACATCTCCCAGCCTTTCCAGGCCAGGATCATGCAAAAGGCCAACGAGAGGAGGGAAGTGACAATGGTCAGTTTCCTTCTGTATGCATCAGGGAGGAGACGAACGATGATGTTGATACTGATGTGGGCGTCGTCCTTGAGACCGTAAGCGGCGCCAAGGTAAGTAGCCATGATGATGAGATATACGGAAAACTCGATCTCCCAGATCGTAGGTACTTTGAAGATATAGCGGATGATCACTTCATAGGTAAGTATAATGGCAGACAGCAGGATGGCCAGGCTGGCGGCATAGTAGCATCCCCGATTTAAGCTTTCGATCTTCTGCGCCAGAAAGGAAAATATATTCTTTGCCACAGGACTTCCCTTTTCAACTCGCGTTCATTTAACATCCAGGGCCTTGTCCAAGAGCTCCTTGCCTCCCTTTACTTTTTCGATAAAGTCTTTCCATGCAGTCTTTTTCGCCACCTCGGTCCAGATTTTTAATTCGTCATCCGTCATATCGTGCACGATCACGCCCTTTGATTTGAAAAGGTCCGCCACCGCAATGTCATCCTTAATAGCCTCCTCCAGAGCGAATTTTTCCATCTCTCTGCCCACCTCCATGACTATCTTTTGTTGATCCGGGGAGAGCTTCCTCCAGGTGACCATGCTCATCACCAGCGGTTCAAACATATACCAGGTAGTGGTGATCCGGGGAGACGTGAAATATTTGACCTGTTCGTAGAGGCGGTACGACTCAAAAGAAGAAGAAGAGGTCATGCAGGCATCAAGCACCCCCGTCTGCAGGGCAAAGTAGATTTCGGAAGAAGGCATACTGGCAATGCTGGCGCCACAGCCTTCATGAAGCATCTTTTCAAACTTCTTCCCTGCCGCACGAAGCTTTACTCCTCTGAGATCCTCACATTTGATAAGAGGCTTCGTCTTTCCGGCAATGCCGCCACCACACCAGATCCAGGTGATGATCTTTATCCCGTTCTCTTCACAAAGTTTTTCGATTTCCCTGCCGATGGGGGCGTTTTTCCAGCGCATGGCGTGGTGATGATCTTTAATGACGCACGGCATCAGAGTAATGGAAAGCTGGGGTATCTTCCCGGCGGCATAATCAAGGGGATAGACAGACATGTCCAGAGCACCCTTGAGCATGGCATCGTATTGGGGTACCGGTTTGAAGAGAGCTGATGCAGGATAGAATTCGAATTTCAACGCCCCTTTGGTCTTTTCCCCCACTTTTTGGGCGAAGAGGCGACAGAGCCTATCCCGGAAGTCGCCCTTGTCTATGGTACCTCCCGGCCATTGATGGGAAATCTTAAGGGTCATAGGGGGGCCAACCGGTTTCTCCTGAGCGTATGCCGCCGACCATGCAAAGAGACAAAGCGGACAAAACGCAACGACTATTTTTAATTTCCATGACTTCATTTTCTTTTTCCTCCTTTTGTCTTAGAATCAATAGCAGAAGATAAGATTTATTGTGATCACCACTATAGACTCCTATACAATTATATCTCCGTGATCATGTTCAGTACATCATTAATGTCTTATGAAGTAGAGATCGAAAATGCGGTCGAAGGTGATGCGCTGTGATTGACGAGAACTTAATTCCCAATTGATGTAATCAAATATAGTTAAACACTATTGTATGTCAAGGACAATTTGTCAGTGTTAGAAGCAAATACGTCGCATATTCATATTGACATGCAAGCCTGATCTTCTTATACATGGAATACCCAATTTCACATAGGAGAACCAAATGCAAAGGAGCGCGTTATGGATACCAGGACGGTGAGAATTTTAATGGCTAAATTGGGTGAGGGGCATGAGTCCGCCATGACGAGACTCGCCCTAGCTTTCCGGGACGCCGGGTTTGAGGTGATCTACACCGATACCCAGAAGCCTGAGGTCATCGTCGTTTCTGCAATCCAGGAATGCGTGGACCACATCGGGATTACGACCCTGCCCGGAGCCAATATCGAAGACCTCGCCAGAGTCATAGATCTTCTGAAAAAGGAGGATGCAACACATATCAGGATTACCGCGGGAGGCCATTTAGAGTACGGCGACATCCCTAAGGTCAAGGAAATGGGGATAGTAGAGTTCTTCCCCAAGGGTACCTCCATATCGGAACTTATACTGTGGGCAAAGAATAATATCAAACCAACGCACGGATAGAAGTCTTCACTAACGGTAGAAGAAGGAGATGCCTTATGGAAACGAAAGGTTTTTATGAATCGAGACCCTGGCTCAGATTTTACGACGAGGGTGTCCCGGCCAGATTAGACTATCCTCCGATTCCCCTTGACCGCCTTCTTATCGATTCTTCGTCGAAACACCCCGATCACCCGGCCATTATATTCGGCGCCAGGTTAGGCACACGCGTGCTGGACAGACAGTTGAACTATGTATATTTAAATGATACCGTGAACCGCTTTGCCGCCGCGCTACAGCAACTGAATGTGAAGAAGGGTGACCGCGTGGCGATTTTCCTGCCCAATTGCCCCCAGTTTGTCATTGCCTTTTACGGGACTCTCCGTGCCGGCGGTATTGCCGTACCGTGCAATCCTCTCTATGTGGAGCGGGAATTGGAACGGCAGTTGAACGATGCCGGTGCCGTGATCATTATCACCCTCAGCGCTTTCTACGAGAGAGTGAAAAATATCCGCGCCAGCACACCTCTGCGAAACGTCATTGTGACGAACATCAAAGAGTACTTTCCGCAACTCCTCCGTTTTCTTTTCACCGTGGCCAGAGAAAAAAAGGAGGGTCATCGGGTTACTCTTACCGACAAGAGCGACCTGTGGTTTCAGCCGTTCATAAGCGGAGCACCGGCGACGCCGCAGAAGGTTCAGGTAGAACCGGAGGACACAGCGTGCCTTCTGTATACCGGCGGGACGACCGGCATACCCAAAGGAGCGGAACTCTCCCATCGTAACCTCCTGTCCAACACGATGGCGGGAAACGCCCTCGCCCAGACACGGGAAGCGAAAGATTTCACCATCGGCGCGCTTCCGTTTTTCCACTCCTACGGCATGACATCCGTGATGAATATGTCCATCGCGAAAGCCTGCACCATGATACTGATTCCCAATCCCCGCGATATATTGCATGTGATGGGTGCTATCGCAAAACATAGGGCGACCTTTTACCCCGGAGTGCCAACCATGTACGTAGCAATCATCAACCACCCCAAGGTAAAAGAGTTCGATCTGAGCTCCATTCGCGTGTGTTTGAGCGCGGCGGCTCCATTACCTCGCGAAGTACAGGAAAAATTCCAGGCCGTTACCGGCGGACGACTTGTCGAGGCATACGGTTTGACCGAGACCAGCCCCGGAACCCACGTCAATCCACCCTATGGCCGGAACAAACCCGGAACGATCGGCCTACCCTGGCCGGATACCGACGCCAAGATCATGGATCTGGAAACGGGGGAACGGGAAATGCCGGTAGGTGAAATCGGCGAGCTGATAGTGCGCGGTCCACAAGTGATGAAAGGCTACTGGCAAAAGCCCATGGAAACGATCGACGTAATACGTAACGGCTGGCTGTATACAGGTGACATCGCCCGCATGGACGAGGAAGGTTACTTTCAGATTGTGGATCGCAAGAAAGATATGATCATCTCCGGCGGTTTCAACATCTATCCTCGCGATGTGGAAGAAGTGCTGTTTATGCATCCGGCGGTAAAGGAGGCGTCCGTGGTGGGCGTGCCTGATGAGTACCGCGGCGAACGCATTAAGGCATTCATCGTGCTCAAAGAGGGAATGTACGAGACAGAGGAAGGGCTCATCACGTTCTGCAGGGAGCACCTGGCCCGGTTCAAGGTGCCGTCGAGTATAGAGTTCCGTGCCGATTTACCCAAATCAGCAATCGGAAAGGTATTGCGCCGCGAACTGTCCGCACGGTAGGCGTTTCACACCTCCATGCACACAGAGTACATGCACGTGCGTTCGTGTCACCCATATCCAAGTTCGGCAAGCCTTTCCTCGCTTATGCCGAGAAAGTGCGCGATTTCATGCACCACGGTAATCTCGATCTGGTCTTCAAGTTCTTTTATCGTACCGCACATTTTCTCAAGCGGCTCCTGAAACAGCACTATGGTGTCCGGATAGAGAGGCGGATACATCAGGGTGCGATCCCTGAGCGATGTGCCCTGATACATGCCAAGCACGGATTCATCCCGATGAGGGCTTATCTCTGCAAGAACTTCCCTCGCAGGGCGTTTCTGTACGGTGATGAGCACATTATGCAGATGCTCACGTATTTCCGGCGGGATGCGTTTGATCGCCCTCTTGACCACCCGATCAAACTCCATCTCGTTAAGTCGCAGCCTTTTCTTCATAGAAAAAACATTTGCAGAGGATTTATAAAATAAAGTACAATGATTCGCTATAAAACTCAAGTATTGGCTGTACAATGCTCTAAGGGTTTGCATAGCACTGCCGGATCCATAGAACACTCTCACAGGTAAGGAGAAATGTTTGTAAAAATAATTGCCGGGAATTTTTTTTCCTCAAACTGCTACATTGTCGCCTCGGAAACTACCAGACGCGGTATGATCGTTGATCCAGGCGTTCATGCAAATTATATCATGGGGGCAGTGGCAGAGATGGGCGTAACGGTGTCTTTGATTGTCCTCACACACGTGCATGTTGATCACTGCGTGAGCCTGGAAACAGTAAAGAATTCCACGAAGGCTCAGCTCGCCGTCTTTGATACCAGCAACATCCAGGAATCACCGGAAATCATCAAGATGCCGAAAGGACTGTTATTCGTTCCCTTTACACTACCCATCAAACCTGACATATTGTTAGGTGATGGAAGTATCATCGATATTGATGACTTACAATTCTCAGTTCTTCACACACCTGGCCACAGCAAAGACAGTGTTTGTCTTTTCCGTCATGGTACTCTCTTCAGCGGCGATACTTTATTCAGGCGCAGTATCGGCATAAGCCCCCCGATGCTTTTCCCGGGTCAAGACGTCAATCAATTAAAGAACAGCATCCGCGAAAAATTGTTGCCATTGCCCGACGATACCATTGTGCATCCCGGACACGGGGCACCCACCACTATCGGAGAAGAACGTCGGTTGAACCGAATGCTTTCACCCGAACGCAGCAGATGAACCGGACTTTCCTTACACCATTCACCGGGACATGGAGTCCCCCGCGCGTCCATATACCGCAGAGCGCAATGCTTGCTTGAATTGTCCAGCATAAGGAGAATCGGGTCTGCCCTCAGGCTGGTTCCGTTACGCCTATCAGCGATAATACCTTATGCACCTCTTTTATGCGTCCTTTATTAAATCTTTGACCTTATCGGTTTTCTCCCAGGTGAACGCCGGTCCGGTTCTCCCAAAGTGGCCATAGGCAGCGGTTTCCTTATAGATGGGTCTTCGTAAATCGAGCATTTCGATGATCCCACGAGGAGTAAGCTGAAAGTGCTTTCTTATCAACTTCTCGAGTTTCTTATGGGGAATTTTCAACGTTCCAAAGCTGTTGATCATGATAGACACCGGATCGGCCACCCCGATGACATAGGCCAACTGGATCATCAACTGATCCGCCAGCCCCGCGGCGACGACATTCTTTGCGATGTAGCGGGCGGCATAGGAGGCCGAGCGATCCACCTTGGTGGGGTCTTTTCCGGAAAACGCCCCTCCCCCATGGGGCACCATACCGCCATAGGTATCCACAATGATCTTCCTGCCCGTCATCCCGGTATCGGACTGGGGTCCACCGATGACGAATTTTCCTGTGGCGTTCACGAAATACTTGGTTCTTTCGTCCAACAGTCCCTCTCCTATGACCGGCTTCACCACATGTTCACGTATCTCTTCCCGGGCTTTCTGGGTAACCATCTTCCCGGTGGCATCAAGTATTTCTTCCGTATGCTGACAG
>VGTB01000105.1 GCA_016874835.1 Deltaproteobacteria bacterium
CGGCGTCATGCACAGCGAGCTGGTGTTTTCGGCCTGCCACCCCCGCGGCGCCGGTGGGATTGCTGCTGCCGTGAGAAGGCAGGGACTCACCAGGGTCATACTGGCATCCTGCGTGTGCTGTCCTCTGGAGTTTCAGTGCATTTCCTGTAACGATCAGAGGAACAGGGCCCGCATCCATCTTTTTGACAGACTCGGTCTTGACCGGAGCCGTTTCGAGACGATCAACATCAAAGATCACCTTGGCGCCACCGATTCATCAGAGGACATGCTTGTGGAAAGAATGCGTAATTTTCTCCGGGAGGCCTTTATTCGTGCCCGCTTCATGGGCCCTCTCCGGCAGGGAGTTACCAGGATCGGCAACCGTATTCTCATCCTCGGCGGTTCGGAAGTGGGTCTGAGCTGTGCCCTCAACCTGAACATGCAACACTTCAGGGTGCGACTGATCCACCGGTGCAGATTGAAAGACGGAACTGATTTGCCGCGGGAGATCAGGCAGAGGCCTGTGAACCGCATCCCGGGAGGGCATATCACACACGTGGAGGAAGCCCTCGTTGAGAGTGTCAGGGGGCACCTGGGGGACTTCACGGTCACGGTTCGGGAGGAGGGCGTCCGCAAGCAGTACAGTGCGGACATCGTGTGTCTTGCCGACTTGAATGTCCTGCCGCTGGCGATACCCGAGGGAATGTTTGGCCTTAAGAAGTTTTACCGGTACAATTTTAAATTTTTCCACAGCCCCCAGATCGGTATCTACCGGGTGATGCCGAGAACCCTCAAGAGGGTGACGGCGTTCCAGGCGGGGGCAGCCCTCGCGGCTCACGTGGCAACAACGGCTGCCGAGGCCTTTTTAAAGGATCATGAGCTCAGTCCCAGGGTTGATAAGGAGCGGTGTCGCGGTTGCGGTCGCTGTACCGAGATCTGCCCTTTTGACGCGGTGACGCTGGTTGCCAACGAACGGGGCTTCTATACGGCGGAGGTGTTGCGTTACAACTGCGTCGGGTGCGGCGGATGCGTGGGGCGCTGTCCCGTGACAGCCATGGACATGCCCTATTTTTCCAACCGGTACCTGGATGAGATCGTGGCGTGCACACTGGCCGGGGAGTACTGAAATGGAGAGGGTAAAAATACTCGGTATATGCTGCAACTGGAGTCCTTTTGCCTGCTACAACGCGGCAGGGATGACGGGGAAGAAAATGCCCTCTAACTTCCGCCTGATACGGGTGATGTGTATCGGCCGGATCAATCAGGCCCTCATCCTGAAGGCCTTCGAGTTCGGGGCGGATGGGGTTATCCTCCTGGAATGCAAAGATGAGGATTGCCGCTACGGGCCTGGTCCGGAGGTCGGTCATGAGAACGTGAAACGGGTCCGCAGGATTCTTCACCTCCTCGGCATTAAGCAGGAGCGGCTGGTGGAATGCACGTTCGGCGCCCATGATAAGGAAGAACTGGTCAGGGCACTGTGGAAGTTTGCGGGGGATATTAAGGCCATGGGGCCTGTCACGATAACAAACGGTCAAAGATCGGAAGGGTTGCGCAGGTGAAAGATCCCAGGATTGATCATATGATCGTTGACATGGCGCTCTACCAGTGCCTGGAGTGCGGCAAGTGCACCGCGTCCTGTCCCCGCAGGCTCACGGGCAAGGAGTACTCTCCCAGGCTGCTGGCGCACAAGGTGATTGTGGAGAGGGAGGATGAAGCGTTCATCGAGAATGCCGTGTGGGAGTGCCTCACCTGCGGCATGTGCCGCGAGCGCTGTCCCTCCGGGGTAGATTTCAATCGTTTCATCCTGGAAATGCGGACGCTGCTGGCGGAAAAGAAGGGATTGAAGGGTTACCGGGCGCATGACGGAGCCCTGCATTCATGGATGAGGATGATGTCCTCTCCGGATCTCATGCAGAACCGTCTTGACTGGGTGGATGACAGTATACAGGTAGCATCGTCGGGTGATGTGGCGTTCTTCACAGGATGCGCCCCTTATTTCGATATTTTTTTTGCCGGCATTGAGGTGGATACCCTCACCATCGTCCGGGACAGCATACGCCTGCTCAATTTCCTGGACATCAAGCCGTTCCTCCTGCCGAATGAACGGTGCTGCGGTCATGACCTGCTCTGGACGGGAGATACGGAGAATTTTGAAGCGCTCTGCCGGCAGAACTACAGGTCTTTCAAGGATGCAGGTGTCAGGGAGATTATCGTCTCCTGTCCGGAATGTTTTCATATACTCGGCGAGCACATGCCCCGGATCATTCCCGGATTTGACCTGAAGGTTACCCTGCTCCTGGATCTTCTCCAGCGGGAGTTGCACAAGGGGGGGATGGCGTTCCGGCCCTTCTCCAGGAAAGTGACGTTTCAGGATCCATGCAGGCTGGTGCGCATGATTGACCGCTCCTCCCTTCTGAGGGAACTGCTTGGCCTCATTCCGGAAATGAAGTTAGTGGAAATGGAAAACTCGGGACGTGGCGCGTTATGCTGCGGGAACTGCGGCTTTATCAATTGCGATGCCTATTCCAAGCAGATTCAGGTGGCGAGGCTCAAGGAAGCGCGGGCGACCGGAGCGGATCTCCTCATTACGGCGTGCCCCAAGTGTATGATTCACATGACCTGCACCATCCGGGACAAACTCAGGCATGGTAAGATAAAAATGGAAATTCGGGATCTGGTGTCCGTTCTGGCGGACCAGATCGAGTTGTTCGGTGGTTGAGAAGGGAGCAAGCAGGCAGAACAGGCGATGCCTGTTCTGCTGTTGAGAATAATGTAAAATCTTTGCATAATCCAAACAGTCATTGCGAGGGACCCTTCGGCTACACTCAGGGTAAACTCCGTGACGCGGCAATCTCTTCAGAGCCGATAGATCGGCACGCTTTGCTTGCGATGACAATTTGTCATCGCTGTATTCGGGTAATATATTGAGAGCTTTGCACAATGTCATTTCGAGGAGCATAAGCGACGAGAAATCTTAAAGATCCCTGCCTTCAGTTGGGACAAGGATTTCTCCCTTCGGTCGAAATGACAAAACAGGTGTTTATGCAAAGGTCTCATATTGTGAGGAGAGAGGAGATGATTGCGGAAAACGATCATAATGAGAATATCCGGATCGGCGTGTATGTGTGCCACTGCGGTTCGAATATCGCCAGCGTGGTTGATTGTGTCGCGGTAGCGGAATACGCGGGAACCCTTCCGGGAGTGGTGATTTCGAGGGACCAGGGATATACCTGCTCCGAGCCGGGTCAGAATCAGATCAAGAATGACATCGGAGAATTTGAGCTCAACAGGATAGTCGTTGCTTCCTGTTCACCGCGCCTGCATGAGGCGACATTCCGGCAGTGTGTGAGTCAGGCGGGACTCAATTCCTACCTCCTGGAAATGGCGAACATCCGTGAGCAGTGCTCCTGGGTTCATGGCGGTAATGCCCAAGAGGCGACGAGCAAGGCGATGAATCTTGTCCGTTCCGCCGTGGCGCGGGTCAGCCTGCTTCAAGCCCGTGAGGAAACAGAGGTGCCGATCCGGAGGTCAACCCTGGTCATCGGTGGCGGTGTGGCGGGGATCCAGGCCGCTCTGGATCTGGCCGATGCGGGCTACAGGGTGGTTCTTGTCGAGAAACAGCCGAGCATAGGGGGGATTATGGCACGGCTGGATAAGACGTTCCCCACCATGGACTGTTCCATCTGAATACTCGGTCCGAAGATGACGGATGCCGGTCGGCATCCCAACATAACGTTGCTGACGATGAGTGAGGTAAAGGAGCTCACCGGAGTTGTAGGAAACTTCCATGTGCGGATCCTGAAGCGGGCGAGATATGTGAAAGAGAAGGAATGCACAGCCTGCGGGGATTGTGTGGAGGTATGTCCGGTCATTATTCCCGATGAGTTCAACATGGGCCTGAGCTCCCGCCGGGCCATCTATTCGCCCTTTCCCCAGGCTGTCCCCGGGGCTTTTGCCGTCGACATCAACCAGTGCCTGGGACACAGTCCGGTAATCTGCGGGAAGTGCGTCGAGGCGTGTAAAAAACGCTGCATCGACTTTGACATGAATGATGAGGAGCTGGAGTTTGACGTGGGCACGATTATCGTGGCCACAGGAATGGACGCCTACGACCCGACAATCCTGGATGAATACGGATACACCCGCTATGAGAATGTGGTGACGAGCATGGAGCTGGAGCGGTTGGTTAATGCCGGCGGACCCACCGCGGGGGAGGTCATCCGTCTGACCGACGGCAAAGTACCTAAATCCGTCTCCTTCATCCAGTGCGTGGGCTCCCGTTCACAGAGGCGGGGTCGCCCTTACTGTTCCAATATCTGCTGCATGAACACGGTGAAAAGCACCATCTTACTTAAGGAACATTACCCCGATATTGAGATCAAGGTGTTTTATTTGGATATCCGGGCTTTCGGTAAGGGATTCGAAGACCTTTTCCGCCGGAGCAGGGGGAAGGGTGTCCGCTATATCAGGGGATTGCCGGGCACCATCAAACAGGATCCCGCCACCCATGACCTGATTCTCACCGTGGAGAACACGGCGACAAACGAACTCGATACCCACCGTACACAGATGGTCGTCTTGGCCGTGGGTGTGGAACCTCCCGCCGACATGAAGGCGATCCAGGAGATGCTGGCCCTGCAGACGACCGCGGACGGATTTTATCTGGAGGCCCACCCGAAACTCCAGCCTGTCGATTCAGCGAGCCGGGGGATTTTCTTTGCTGGCTGTGCCGAAGGGCCCAAGGATATAAAGGAATCGGTTACCCAGGCATCCGCGGCGGCAGCGAGAGCCATGCGTCTCATGAATCCGGGTGTGCTCACGGTGGAGGCCATCACGGCGGAGGTTGATCCCGAGCGGTGTACCTCCTGCGGTGTGTGTGCCCGGGTGTGTCCGTATAATGCCATCAGTGTGGATCGAGCGACCAAGTTACCCGCAAAGGTTACCGAAGCGGCGTGCGCGGGATGCGGCACCTGTGCCGCGGAATGTCCGGAAGACGCCATTGTCATGAATCACTTTACCGATGCACAGATCGAGGCGCAAATCGATGCAATTCTGGAGAACGATGCAGCAGGGAAGATCCTGGTTTTTGCATGCAACTGGTGCTCCTATGCGGGAGCCGATTTTGCCGGGGTGTCACGGCTCCGGTACCCTTCCAATACCCGGCTGGTGCGTACCATGTGTTCCGGGAGGGTTCACGCAAAGTTTATCTGGCGTGCCTTTGAGAAAGGCGCTCCGGTGGTGCTTGTCTCCGGGTGTCATATCGGCGACTGCCACTATATCAACGCCAATCACTGGACGGAGCGGCGTGTGAAAAGGGTGTGGAACAGGATGGGAAAGCTCGGCTTGCGTACCGAGCGTCTGGGACTTGAGTGGATAAGCGCGGCGGAAGGGGTCCGCTTCCAGCAGGTCATGGAGCGGATGGAGCAGATCAGAAAGAGCGTTACACCCGAGGAGATTGCCGAAACCGTGCGGATCATAAAGAAGATAAGTGAGCAGAAGCAGGGATAACTGTGGTGTTTGCTTAATCTGTCTTCAGTAAACTCAGATGATGATTTACGTCAGTGGTCCGTGGTCATGGTCTTTTTACGAAGATAAAATCTCCACCTTCGTCTCCCGTTTCAGCGATGGCGCCGTAAAGAGGCGTCTGGTGTAAAGGGCTGTTGTTGATCACAGCTTCTCTGATGCTCGTGAACAGCTTCTGGGTGTCCAGATACATGTCATTGTTTTCTCTCAACCTTTTTGCCAGGAACTCCAGAAATACACTGCGGTCCGGCACCGTCTTCATGGAACCACTGGTGATGGCTTTTCTGCTTGGCTGTTCATAAATCTTTTCAATGGAGACTTGGCGAATAGGGAATGCATCCCTCACCTTGAACATTGCACCGCTGAAACAGGCGTCGGCAATCAGGAGAACGTGTTTCGCCTTGATCGCCTTGACATAATCTCGAATAGTGCTGTTCGGGACCCAGTCGGAGGGGTCGTTTATTCCCGAGGCGTCCCTGGGCAGCCAGAAACCCTGCTTCATGTCATCGAGCCAGTAACCATGGCCCGCGTAGAAAATCAGAAGATTGTCCTTTTCGGTCAACTTGTTTCTCAGGCCCTGCAATGTTTTATAAATTGTCCTCCTGTCCGGATTTTCAAGGAGGATCGAGTTTTTCCTGTCAAAGGTGTAGTGGGTGACGAGCACGTCCCGTAACCGCCGGGCGTCGGAAACGGCAAAGTCCAGCTTGCCGACGTCCTTGCTCTCGTAGTCCTCGACCGCAATGAAGAGGGCGTGATAGTTCGCGGAAGGAATCTCCTGCTCGACAGCGGTTTCCTCTTTCCGGGCCTGCACAACCTTGCCGCCTAACCGCTGTACGGTGAACCGGCTTTCCGTTTTGTTCTTAAGCACATCGACGGCGGCAACAACGACGCTGTTCTGGCCGACCTTCAGAGGAACATCGGCTGAAAAATTGCCCTTCTCATCGAGCTCCGCATGCATTTCGTTCACCGTCACCTTGGAAATCCCGATGCTGCTCTGTGCCACTCCGACAACTACAATGCTTGATTCTCTGGCCACAAGCTTCAAAGAACGCGTCACGTCCGGGGAGGTGATGGTGATCCTTGGCGGCTCTTTCTTTTCTGACACGGGAAGAGCTGATTTATCGGATGCCAGAGACTTAGTGGTCCGCTCTCTCTGGATGATGAACTGGGTTGTTGTTTTATTTCTCCGGGTATCCACCGCTGTCACGATGATGCTGTTTTGACCGACCTTCAGCAGAACATCGGCTGAGAAATTGCCGTTTTCATTCAAGTCGGCCTGCAGCTCGTTTACCGTCACCTCGGCAATACCGTGTGTGCTTTCCGCAATGCCGGCAACAGATACACTGCTTTGACTCGTCAGTACCCTCTGGGAACCGCTCACATTATGAGAGGTGATAGTGATCTTGGGTGCTGTCTTTTCTACGGAAACGGTGGGAGGCAGCGCGGCTAATGCAGTACCGGGTTGTGGTAAGGACGGTGGAGTGCTCTTTGTCACATCAGGAGTTGTGTCTTTACGCTGGGTGGGTGCTTTGTGTTCAGGCGGTTGCCGGGGAGGAGGTTTTTCCGCTGGAGGAGACGGCAATCCGGCAACATGCGTTTTGACATCATATCCCTTGGCTTTGCCATATCGTAGCGCGTGAACCGCATTGACAAATAACCTCGCGTCCTCTTCGGATTTCCATAGTAAAAGTACTTGTGATGAATAGGTGTGTGTACGAAAATCCACAAAAACCCCGAAATCATTCCCGAATTTTCTTGTCTCATTTGATACATTAAATAGTTCTGCTTTTAGCGGCATTCGTCGCTGCCATGAGACAGGCGATACTATTATACTTTCAAATGTCACAAATGTGTCATCTTCAAACTTAATGCTTTCAAATCCCGAGGGTGTCTTTGCAAGTGATGTTGTGAGTTCGATTGCATCCCTCGCTTCTTGAATTC
>VGTB01000106.1 GCA_016874835.1 Deltaproteobacteria bacterium
TGAAAGACCGTTTATGAGAAAGAACTAAAAAACCAGCGTCGCTTCGCTCCGGCAGGGCGGCCGATTTGAATCGGAACAGCCGGCCGGTTTGCTCCGGAACAGGTGGCCGATTTTAGCGGAATACACAGGCGGCTCCATAAGCTGTCTTATCGCATCAAAAACCACGGCAAATTGCCGGTCATACTTCTTTTCCAGCTCATTCAATTTTCTGGATAGCTCTCTGTGATCGGCCAGTACCTGGCGGAGATGGATGAAAGCTCGTATAATAGAAATGTTTACCTGGATGGCCCGCGGGCTGTTCAAAACACTGGACAGCATGGCTACGCCGTGTTCAGTAAACGCCATAGGGGCATGACGTAGGCCTTTTCTATCTTCTTTGGAGGTCACAAAATGTGACCTCCAAATTTCAAACTCCCGCGCGTCAAGGACAAACATGAAGTCATCCGGAAATCGTTCTCTGCTACGGCGCACTGCCTGTTTCAGTGCCTTTGTAGGAATGACGTACAATGCGGCTAGGTCGCGATCTATCATAACTTTCTAATTGCGGATTAGATATATCGCCTGCTGGATTCGTTCGATGGGAACGATTTCAGTGTTCATCGCGATGCCTCACATTGATTGATGCTGATGGGAATTCTCAGTAAACAATGTCAAGTTTCATCCGTGTTTTCACCTGAGTCCAACCCCCACCTCAATAGAATGATTTTTCTATCACCCCTGGCAAAATATCCGATGGTAAAGAGTGGTTGAGGTCTTGTGCCATCTTATCTTCTGGAAATCACGTCTTCCACTCAAAAGTTCTGATCAGATCTTGGAAAAAATTCCATTTTTTTGTCAGGAACTGGTAACGGCCTGCCACAATGCCCGGAGAGATGTTAAGTTTATCGGCTAAGCGGATAATTTCTTCTTTAGAGTAGTATATTCTAATTTCATTATCATATCGGGAAGGGATTAGATATTCCGCTGCAAATCGGTTGGCTCTTTCTTCGCGAGGGTCATCGCTGCTTCCGTCATTGATCAGCAAGTCTTTCTTGCTGTCGTGTAGTACATGTCCTACCTCATGGAAGAAAGAGAACCAGAATATGTCTTCCCTTTTTCCCCTGAGGCAAAGGAGTATCATGGCTTTTTGGGGCGACAGCCACTTGGTGGCGCCGTTCCAGGGCATGCTCTTCATCTCTGGGACGAGAGAAACAGCCACTCCCGCTTCTGCACAAAGACTTTTCATTTTCGGTTCAAAGACTTCGGGATTTTCGCGGGTCAGGTTCCGGATCATTTGCAGGGCCCTATGAAAATTGTCCTTATTATATGGCCTGCATTCTATTTTTTTGGCCTGCGATTCACCTTGCCTTATCCACGAGGATGCCGGACCAGGTTGCGATTCAAAACAAGGGGAGCGACGAGCCGCTATGGGCGGTGTATCCCAGATGTCATGCCATGCCTGAACGTTGCTGACGCCATAAAATGCCAGGGTTTCCCGGAGCAATTCGACGTCTTCTTTCCCGGGTTCTATGTAGCCTCGTTCTGTAAGCTCTTTAGTGGGGATGGTTTTCAACCAGTCCAGATCAGATTCCATCCGTTTTTGTTCCGCCATCCCTACTAACTGTTCCTGATACTGGAGCTCAAGATTGTTCCAGTAACGGGCGGGTACACCGGTCACAAGTTCAAGACGATTGGCGGTTTCGTAAGTGATGGGCTGATCACCCTTAAGGATTCTATTTATCGTCTGCACGGTCAACCCGGTGCGCAATGCCATTTCTTTCTGGGACATACCAAGCGATGTCATAACCTCCTGAAGTGTTTTTCCTGGAGGCACCGCATAATCCGGGATAAACCAGAACTTCCTTTTTGCCTTCATACTAAAACTCTCTCAATGCGTATCAGAAATTTCAATAATTTCAATTTCATTGACTCGCTTCCTGTCTATCCCTCCTTCTATGAGGAGAGGAATTGGGTCGTTTGCCGGAAGAAACAAGAGGCGATAGGGATTTTCAAGATCTACAGAGAACTGTCCTGCTCTTTTTCCGGTCAGTTCATGACAACGACAAGGGGGAAGGTGAGAGATATCAAATAATGAATCTGCCGCCTTTAATTCCATCATCCGTTGTTTAAGCTTTTCTGCACATTTAGTCCCGAGTTGTTTCCGCATTTCCTTTTCCTCGGAACAGGCTTTTTGCAGCTTCTTTGTCTTGAAGTATATATCCATGGCGTTGTTATGTCAAATAATAATTAACATATTATGTTAATAAAAATTAAAAGATACTTTAGTTATTTTGATTAACTGCTACAACGCACAGATATGACGGTATATCTTTTTCTGATTGTAAGCATTGAACTTCCAAGCGCTTTCTTGGCTTTCTACTGTTGTTGGTGTCGAGTCTGCTGTTCAGGGAGTTGCGGGGGGAATAAATTGGATTAACGATAATCTTTAATGACATGTTTACAGATTTCGATTTTCGGATTTTCCTTACGTTTTTATTGTTCATTTCACCGCCGTTTTTCTCTTCATGTTACTACCTCCATGTCTTTCATAATATGCTCACAGCCCGTGATGCGGACGATCAAACTGCCAATACGGACGTTATATGGTTCCGCAACTCCGGGACAGACGAGATAATTGCGTCCCCTATGATAGAGAGCTCGAAAAACAGACAGGGATTCCGTCTGAAAACGTTCAGGATTTATTTTGCATTCCACGGCATCCACATTTTGACCGCGAAGCACCACAAAATCCACTTCGCGTCCCGATTTATCACGCCAGTAAAACAGTCCTTCTCCTCCTGTTGCAATCCGTAGGGTATCGAGTACCAGATGTTCCCAGAGGACGCCCCTGTCTTCATTGCGAATGTCGCTATAACCGCGGACGAAGGTAACAAAGCCCGTGTCGAAACCGTAGACCTTTGGACGGCGCACGAGCTCACGACGGCCACCGCCATAAAACGGAGGAATGGCGTATAGTGCGCACGCCGCGCTTAGTGCCTCCAGGTAGGCTTTTACAGTAGGACGACTGACGTCACACTCGCGGGACAGTGCGGAGTAGTCCACAAGTCCACCGCTCTGCCGCAGCATTAGGCGCAGCAGGTTCAGAAAACCCGTGCGATCTCTGATGCTGAAGAGCTCTTGGATATCGCGGGCATAAAAACTGTCCATCCACTCGGAGAAGAAGAAATTATCTTTCGTTGCACTTAAGAGGACCTCCGGCAGACCGCCGTGCAGGAGACGGCGATCCAGGTCGCGAATGTTGAACGCTGCTTCACACTCGGTCCAGAGCACGGGCAGCAAGGGAAGAACCATTTTTCGACCCGTCAGTGTGTCTTTAAACTTGCGGGTAACAGTTAGTGTAGAAGGACCGGTGGCCAATATGCGCAGTTCAGGGAAGGCATCGGACGCAACCTTAAGCGTTTGACTGGGATCAGAGAGACGGTGTACTTCGTCCAGCACGATGACGGCGTCCGGTGGCTGCGACTGAAAGAAAAACTCTGGATTTTCTAGGCGGCGCACCACAGAAGGGAGATCGCAGTTCATGTAAACGGCGTTGGGAAGCATCTGCGCCAGCGTGGTCTTTCCCACACGGCGGACACCCGCCAGCCAGACGATAGGTCTCTTCTGCCACGAGGATCGAATTTGGTTTATCCAGTAAGGTCGTTCGATCATGCAATTGTATTTATCATTTGGACGTCTATTTGTAAATTAAATATTTATTTTTTTCAATCGATCGTAAGGGACGGATGCAAAGAAATCTTACATCATGCCGTACTTTTTCAGTTTCAGGTGCAGGGTGCGTCGGGTAATGCCTAAGCGCCTTGCCGCTTCGCTCTTGTTCCCCCCTGCCGTTTCCAGGACTTTCAGGATTGCTTCCCTCTCCACCTCTTCCAGTGATGGTGCTTCGGTGTTGATCCGTTGGGAGGGGGCTTCTTCCGGTCGCGGTTGATCCCGGAGGGTGAGAGAAAAGTCCTCCTCATTCAGGTAATCCGAACGTGAGAGCACCACTGCCCTTTCAACGGCGTTCATGAGTTCACGGACGTTCCCCGGCCAGTTATGTTTCAGTAACCGGTCCATGGTACGGGGGGTAAACCCTTTAATGTTTTTGTGGTTCTTTTCGGCAAAGAGTGTCAAAAAGTGCTGTGCGATGAGCGGTATATCCTCTTTTCTCTCTCTCAATGGGGGGACATGGAGGGTCACCACGTTGAGACGGTAATAGAGGTCCTCCCGGAAGCGTTTCTTCTCGACCTCGCGGATCAGATCTGTATTGGTCGCACCGATGACCCGTACATTGACCTTGATGACCTCATCACCACCTACCCTGATTATTTCCCTCTCCTGGAGAACCCGCAACAACTTGACCTGCATGGCCAGGGACATCTCGCTCACTTCGTCGAGGAAAATGCTCCCGCCGTCGGCCTGGCGGAATTTTCCTTCCTTACGTCTGTCAGCACCGGTAAACGCACCTTTCTCATGACCGAAAAGTTCTGATTCCAGAAGCGTTTCCGTGACGGCCGCGCAATTAATCTTCACAAAAGGAGCATCCTTCCGTCCGCTGTTGAAGTGAATGGCGCCCGCGATCATTTCCTTTCCTGTTCCTGATTCTCCGGTAATCAGCACTGTTGCCTCGGAAGGTGCCACCTGGGCAACAGTCTCCATGAGTCTCACCATTGGTTCACTTCGCCCGATAAGATTTCGCCGGTCAAATTGGGCAGCCAGACTTTCCCGGAGGTACCGATTTTCCTCCTGCAGGCGGCTGTGCTCCATCGCCCGCTCGATGACAATTTTAAGTTCATCAAAGTCCAGAGGTTTGGTGAGGTAGTCATAAGCACCTTGCTTGAGGGCCTGTACGGCAGTTTCCACTGATGCGTAGGCCGTCATGATTATGACCGGGATGGCAGGATTGAAACGCTTGATCTTTTCCAGTCCTTCGAGTCCGGAAACCTTGATCATACGAATATCCATCAGGATGACGTCAAAGGGGCTTTGATGCACCGCTTCTATGGCGCTCAGGCCGTCATCGGCCTCGGTAACATGGTATCCCCAGCCGCCCAGAAGGGTTCGCAGCATGGTGCGATGGGCAAAATCGTCATCAACCACCAGGATCGTGTTTTTTTGTTTCATGGTTGTTGTGTGGCTCCCTGCGTAGAATTAATGTTGTTGGGAATTCCAGAGCTGGGGCAGACCGGCAGGAAGACGGAGACGGTTGTTCCTCTTCCCTGTTTGCTTTCCACCCTTATCTCTCCTTCATGGGCTTCTACAATCCTGTGGACGATGGCGAGCCCGAGGCCGGTTCCTGTCAACCTTGTTGTGAAGTACGGATCAAAGATACGGTTCAGATGCTCTTTATCGATTCCCGTTCCCGTGTCGGAGACGTCAATCCGTATCATACGGTCATTGTACTGGTAAAAAGCAACGCTGAGCGTGCCTCCCTGTTCCATCGCTCCCATTGCATTAAGATAGAGATTCAACAGTACCTGCGTGATTTTGTCCGGATCGATATAGATGTTCTCCGGTTTCGGAGAAATATCCGTATGAACAGCGATGTTTTTTTTCCTGCAATCTTCCTCTACCATTTTCACGGTGTGCCTTATCACTTCCTGGGGGGATGCCCATTGCCTGTTCATTTCCATGGGTTTCGCGAACTCAAGGAGTTGGCTGATGACCCGGTTCAGTCTATCCACCTCCTGTATCATGATTGCGGCGGTCTCGCCTTCTTCCGGGTTATTTCGGGACCGCTCCCTGAAAAATGTGGCGAAGCCTTTAATGGAACTGAGCGGGTTTCTGATCTCGTGGGCAAGACCGGCGGCGAGGCTTCCGAGAGATGCCATGCGCTGGCTCCGCTCCATCTCTTTTTTCATGTGGAGAATTTCCGTGATGTCTCTGAAGAGAATCACGTAGCCTAAAAAGTCACCCGTATCTTCTTCCAGTGCCGTTGCAATCACTTCCAGGTGAACTATTCGCCCGTCTTGTACCGGGCATTCTATTTCCCTCTCAATGACTTTCTTCTCGACTTTGAGGGTCTGCAAAAGTGTGCTACAGGATCGGGGAAGAATATCATCGGCCTTTTTTCCCAATATGTCATGAAAGGAGTGTCCCAAAACGGATTCGGCGGTCTGGTTGAAGGAAATGATTTCATCCCGGTTGTTTATGGCGATAAGACCTATCGGCATGTTTTCCACCAGACTGTCCGAGAAGGCTTTTACCCGCGAGAGGGTGGTTTTTGCCGCTCGGTAACTCTGGGCAAGAAAGAGAGAGATAATGCCGGAGATCCCGATCAGGACAAAGATGACGGACATCATGATCGTGTGCTGGGTATCCTGTTTTCTCAATGCGTTGATCGGCCCCATATCCATGCCGACAAAGATAATTAATCCTGTTGTTCTTGCAACGGCACCTTTGGATTCTCGACCCGGGGTTTCGGGGACCGGCTTGAGTAGTAATCCCTGAGAAAATATCTCCGTAGGTGCAAACTGGCGATACACCTCAAACGTGTCGTCACCGTCGGGATTGTGTACCTGACGCCATTCCGGTGTTTTCAGCCCGGATATCCGGACGAGATCAAGATCCGCTGCGTACGTTTCACCTATCATCGAGGGATCACTGTCAGCGATTACGGTTCCATTGGTATCGATAACACTGATGTGATCTATGCCCGGTTGTTCAGCTGTTTCGATGAGCAGTTTCTGGAGTTGAAAACTGCTCCACTTCATTCCTATACCCGTTCTCGCACCAGCTTCGAAAGATCTGATGAGGGCTTCTCCCTTTTCGATTAACAACTGTGTGGTGTATTCTTTTTGCTTGTTGACATTTTCCAGGGTTATCATGGTGAAGATGGGAACAAAAATGACCACGGCCCCGATGATAAACCATGGTGAGACACCGGCCCAGAATTTCCTGTCACTTCGCTGTTTTTTGTTTTTCATAGTTGCTGGATACTTATTAGTCGTCTGGATACCACAATTGGATATTTATTATCCATATTTTTTTGAGAAGAGGAGGAAGAAATAATCGGACCCTTTCATTATCAGCAAATAAACAATTGATTTAAATGCGTTATGAGGCATCTCCGGTTCCTGGCACGGCCCTTGCTGAATGCACAATCGAAAAGAGAAGAAATTTCAGAAGGAGAATATAACCATGAAAAAAGTAATAACAATACTGATCGCAGTCCTTGTGGTGACGGCGTTAACGACAACAGCTTTTGCCTTTGGTCCAGGCTGGGGCAGGGGGCATGGCAGGGGTCAATGTTACGGTCCCGACGATATGGCCATGTCTCAACTTAATCTGACTACTGAACAGATGGCGAAGATCAATGCCCTCCGTGAGGCTCATCTGAAGGATATAAAACCCCTTCAGGATAAACTTTTCAGCAAGCGGGGCGAACTGAGACTGCTCTGGTTGCA
>VGTB01000107.1 GCA_016874835.1 Deltaproteobacteria bacterium
GTGATAGAGCGCCAGGCACGAGTCTTTCCCCCCGCTCCAGGAACAGATGAAAGGATGCCCGTCAATTGATTTCATGTATTATTACTCAGCGGCAATGTCACAGGTCGTAGAGCGTTTCATCAACCCGCGGTCTGGGTCTTTTCTTTCCTTTTTTGGTTTTTTCCCCGAAAAGAAAAGGATCTTCTCCCTCCAAAAGATCTCCCATCTCCTCTTCAATTTTTTCAGGATCCTCTCCTCTCTCCATGCGGCTCAGGGCTTCTTCCATTCCCGGGCCCAGATTCAGACCCGTGGCGTCGGAGAGTTTCCTCATTAACATGGCTGCCTGTCTGGGATCATCTTCGTTGATTTTATCCGCCTCGCTGGCCAGCATGGCCATAGCCTTTTCCATCTTTCCTTCGTCGATGGGAGGCATGTCGCCGTCGGCCGCTTCCTCTTTGCCCCCGGAAACCCTCGCAAATATCGACATCTGGCGTTTCAGCTTCACCTTCTTGCATTTCGGACAGTGAGGAATCTTCTCCGTGTTGACGGTTTTTGAAAAAAAGCTATACACCGTATTGCATTTGCGGCAGTAAAATTCGTAGATTGGCATTGCGGCACCTCACGAAGCAATGTTTCTGCAGCCCCATGAGCACTGTTTGTGAGTGTGGGGGCGCAGGATTATTTCATTCGGCAGTTGAGAGAATCTATCATCGAAATCAAGGGATATTCTGCGTGCAAAGTATTGCAATATCACAACTTGAAATAGTGGCTGATGAAAATGCGATCAGATATATCCCTGCTTATGTAAATATTGTTATGTTCCGAGAGTTTGATTTCCCGATAATCTGGTGCGGGTCTCCCGTCGCGGCCGAAAACAACCCTGACAACCGGTCTGAGCGGCCAGCCCGGGTCGGTCCTGGTGACCTGTCCAATTTCCCCTGTGTTCAGTCGCACTACACTGAAGATCGGAAAGAGAGAGAATTCCCTGATAAAGGTTTTTACCAGGTGAGGGCTGAATATCGCCTCCTTCAGTTGCAATAACATCCTGATGCCCTCGTGTGGTGTGTAAGGGCCCCGCTGGGGGCGGTAATGGGTAACTGCTTCAAAAAAATCAGCCATCGCGATGAGTTCCGAGATTTCCGACAGAGATGTGACTCCTTTCGGATAACCCGTTCCATCGATTCGCTCATGGTGTTCCAGGGCAACCATGGGAACTACTTGATAGTCATCGGGCACCTCTGCAAGCAATGCACGTCCTTCCATGGAGTGTTTCTTCATCACTTCATACTCATGATCGGAGAGGATATCCTTTTTGTAGATGATATCCGGCGGGACCTCATACAGACAGATGTCATGGAAGAGCGCTGCCAGACCCATTTTTATTGTTTCGTCTGTCGGGTATGATAATCCTTGAGCTAACTTTACGGTGTAGATTGCCACGTTCACGGAATGTGCGACGATCATGTCGGGAAAGGTCTCCGGAGATGTTGAGAAAGCGTAGAGAAGATGCGTGGTGTCCGTGTTTGTTGCAAATGTTGTGATCAGATCTATGGCTGCGTGCAAACGCTCGGGGAAGCTTTCTTCCCGTGAGGTGAGTATATATTGCGCATGATGGCAGAGTCGATTATACAGGGCTGCAACGGGAATGAAGTGTTCATCAGCCCAGACCTGATCCTGGAAGATGCCCGGACTGTGATCCTTGATAACCCTGAATTGAAACGCATAAGGCATTTTCGACCCTCCCAGGAGTATTTGACTGTCTCCTGTGGGGAGTGGGATTTCCTCTTCTCCCCCAGCCCCTTTGCCGATAAGAATTCCGTTCACCTTCGTTCCAAAACGGCTTTCCTGATCGACCAGGATGATTTGGTCATTACGACGCTCCAGCGAAAGGTGAAATTGGGAAATGCGGTATGGTGGACTGTCCGGAATCACCAGATCGGGTTCCCCGGATACGGCACCGCTGCGTCTTGATACTCTGCCGATACGGAAGGGGAAAAATCTGATGATCAAATCCCTGCCCATGAGGGCGGTTTTACCCGGGCCGTTCATCCCGGAAATGATAACGATGGGTGCACCTGCGTGCGTCACTTCTTCAGAGGTTGCTCTTTGTGCCTCTGCGTGCAATCTCTCCAATACCCTGTCACGATCTGTCATGGTATACCTGCGGCATTGCTCGATTCATGCAATGAGAGTGTAATAAAAAACTGATCAGTACGATAGAAATTCCGTATGTTCATGGGTAGTTACACTGCGAGTATGTACCACATTATTGAAATATTATCAAGACTGTTGCGCTTGTTTCTCCAGGTTACTGATACGGGTGATGCGTTCCGCCAGAGGTGGATGGGAATAATAAAACCAGGCAAAAAAGGGATGGGGGTGAAGATTGGCGAGGTTATCCCTGGCTAATCGCTTAAGGGCGGTGATCATCGGTTGTGCCGTACCGATAAGAGCGAGACAGTCATCATCCGCTTGCCGTTCGAATTTTCTCATCACTGCGGCACTGAAAGGTGTGAGAAAGAACGCGATAGGTCCGAAAAGTGCGGCTAAAAGCAGAAGACCGATATATGGAATATTTTCCTGAAAACCGAATGTATAATACAGGAGCGGCCAATCTGTCAGCCGGTACATTATATAGAGCATTCCGAGGGAGACGATTTCCATGAATGCCAGTTGCATGACGATATGTTTCCTTTTCCAGTGTCCTATCTCGTGCGCCAGTACGGAAAGGATTTCATCGGACGTGTGGGAAGCCAGCAGTGTATCATACAGGACGATGCGCTTTGTCTTTCCCAGTCCGGTGAAGTAGGCATTGGTGTGTCGGCTCCGTTTGCCTGCGTCAACCTGATAGACACCTTCCGTTTTGAGTCCGACCTTCTCCATGAGCGAGATAATGGCATCTTTCAACGGTTCGTTTTTCACCGGTTCGAACTTATTGAAGAGAGGGGCAATCAATACGGGATAGAGCCATACCATCAGCACCTGGAATGTGGAAAAGACAAGCCATGTCCAGAACCACCAGGTCATCTGGGCGTAGTGCATGAGGGCGAGGAGAGCGCTGAGAAGCATTCCCATCAATATGGTGGAAATAAGCAGGCTTTTTATGAGATCGGTCATCCATAATGCGAGGGTGATTGTGCTGAAGCCGTACTTTTTTTCGATGACGAAGGTACGGTACAGGCTGAAGGGGATATTCAGTGTGCCGCTGATGAGGGCGAGGATCCCCAGGAAGATCAGTCCCGAGGTGATGAAATGGAGATTTTGGGAGGCGATCACACCGGAAAGCCAGGGGAGAAAGCCGCTGAGAAGGATCACCAGGGTAACCGTGTCGTCGAAAAAATGTTCGAGAGAGCCGAACTTTGAGTGATCTGCGGTATAGTTACTCATCCGTGACAGTATTTCTTCATCGATCTCTCCCTGGAAGACCGCCGGCACTTCGTGGCCATGACGGCGGAGATGGCGGACGTTTATCTGTGTGAGAAACCAGCGTGACAGAGAACCGGCGGCGAAGACGGCGAGAAACGCAATGAGAAGACAGTTCCATTGAACCATGGGTGAAATCTAACAGGTATTTTTTGTCAATTTTGCCAGGATTCTTTCTATTTCCTGCAGAACCTCTTCAACAGTGTTCACGGAGGAGACATTATCACCTTCGATTTTGAATTGCGGGGCATTGAGACCGATCACGGGGGTGTTGTTGCGCAGGGCGAGAGCGATTTCGGACAGGGTGCCTGATCCTCCTCTCAGTGCCACCATCACGAGGGGTGTTTTTGCGTTGATGACATTTCTCGCGTCGTACATTCCCGTATATATTGGGACGTCAACAAATTCGTTGGGATATTTTTCCAGGGGGTGCATCCTGTCGTTGGGGAGAATACCGATGACAAGTCCACCGGCGCGGTAAGCGCCCTCGGAAGCGGCTCTCATGACACCCGGCCCTCCGCCTGTCAGGAGAACCCAACCCCGCTTTGCGATGGCTTCACCGAGGCGGCGTGCCTCTTCCATGGTCTCAGGGGACTCCTCATTATGACTTCCCATCACCCCGATAATTATGGGTTTTCTCTCTACCACAAGTTTTTGCATGAAGTTTCCTTTAGCAGATAGTGGGGGGCGTCTCAAGAAAAATGTGATTCCATGCGTTGACAGAAAGAGTGAAACGTGCTGTTATCCTCACCCCTCCGGAAGCCATTGCTCAGGACGCTGGCGATATGAATTCGGGGCGTTGCTGAAATCTTTCAAGGGAGGTTGTGAATCTATTCATGGTAAATATATCTGAAGATCTCTATATGATTACCCTGCCCATGCCTTTTCGTCTCAAGCACGTTCATGTCTTTGCCCTTGTTCATGACAATGGGGTTGCGCTGTTCGATACGGGCGTGAACACCCCTGAAGCGTTCACAAAATTAGAAGGAGCGCTGAGATCGATCGGGAAGGACATTCACGACATTGATCGGATATTCATTACCCATTTTCATACGGACCACTGCGGGATAGCCGGACGGATCAAAGATCTTTCCGGCGCCGCCATTTTCATGTCGGAAACTGATGCGCGCAGGATATACGACGATCAGCGAGGCAGCCTGGATATCAATCTGGTGAGGGGATTCTACCGTCAGCATGGACTTTCGGAGAGGTTCATCGATGGCCTGTTAAGACTTCTTGACTTTTTTAAAAAAGCGACCATCCCCTTTCGTGTCGATGAGTATTTCGAAGGCCACGGGACATATCACTTTGGCAGGAAAAAGTTTGAAATCATCCCCGCTCCCGGACACACCAGCGGACAGGTATGCTTTTATTTACCTGATGAGCGCATTCTCCTCTCCGGTGACCACGTGTTGCCCCATATCACCCCGAACCTCAGTCCGGATCCGTATAATCCCGATTTTCGTCCCCTCCGGTGCTTTCTGGATTCCCTTCAGAAGGTTGTCATGCTCCCCGTGGTAACGGCGTATCCATCACATGGAGAACCTATACTGAACCTGAGAGCGCGAGTCGAGGAAATCAGAGAACATCACCGTGAACGAACAGGACTCATTCTCAGTTCCGTAAAGTGGGGACAGAAGACGACCTTTCATGTCTCACTGGATATTTTTGGCTCAGAACTGACTGAGTTCGATCAATTTTTAGCGGTCAACGAAACGTACGCACACCTGGTTGAACTGGAAAAGGAAGGACTCATCAGAAAGAAATGGGAGGGGGAGTATCTCGTATATTCAGCCGTATAGTGAATGATAAATACTTATCGTTGGTGCGGGGTGAGCACTTCCATTTCTCCGGCAGGGTAAGGTGTCAGTATCGATGCGAGGATATTCAGGCTCTGAACGGAGGGGTCGATCCAGAGAAACTCCTTAGTCTTCGGTACGATGACAGGCATACGGTTATGGATGGGCTGTATCAGGTCGTTGGGCTCCGTGGTGATGATCGTGCAGGTACTGACAGGATTCCCCTCCGGGGATGTCCAGGTCTCGTACAAACCGGCAAGGCCGAATGGATTTCCCGATTTGAGACGAAAGTACAGCGGTATTTTCGCCTTTTCCCGCTTCAACGATTCATAGAAACCATCAGCCACGATCAGACAACGGCGTTTCTTGAAGGCGTTTCTGAAACTCGGCTTTTCCAGGAGAGTCTCCGCCCGTGCATTGATCAGCCTGCTCCCTATTGATGGGTCCTTTGCCCAGGCGGGAATGAGACCCCACCTGAACGAGACGAGGCGGTTTATTCCGTCGTATACCACAGCTGCGATGTGTTGACCGGGAAGGACATTGCTGCTTGGTCTATAATCGCAGTCAACTTCCTGAACATTGAATTTTCTTTCGATATCGGACAAATTGCTCATCAGAACGAAACGGCCACACATACAGAGTCTTCCTCATGATCCGGATTCATTTTCTGTATACTCCATGTAGCGGAAAAGAACAACACTGGCGAGAATCAGACTTCCTACCAGTACGATGGAAAGGGAAAATTGTCCCGCGTCTCCTAAGATTCCCATGCCTGCCGGTATAAGGCCGGCGCCGGCAAGATACGCGAAAAAGATGGTGATCGCTATGGTAAGGTTCCTGATATTGGGTGAGCTGGTACGGGAGAGGAAAGAGAATCCCGCCGGGAAGAAACAGGCGGAGAGCATGGGTTGCAGGAAGATCATGACGAGCACCCATTCACCCGGAACAATTCCCAGGAAGATTGTCATGATACCGTTAAATATGAGGACAAATCGCATCGTTCTTCTGGGACCCAGGCGGTCCGATATCCATCCCGCGATGAGGGCCATAAGCACAGAGGGAATTCTCGAGAAACCGATGATGGTGTTGGCGTCGGTTCTCTCAAACCCTCTTTCCGCCACCAGATAAAGGGGAAGCATATTGAAGACACCCATGCTCGTGGCGATGCCGACGCTGAAAAGGACTGTCATGATCCAGAAAGTGCGGTTCTGTGTAACCACCCCGATGTTGGCGATGTTCGGAGTATCGCCTTTAAAGTCACCGCCTCTTCCCCAAAGGAGGAATAGTAATCCGAAGAGAATCAGCATGGCTCCGATGGAAGCAAACACCCCTTGCCAGGAACAGAAGGTAAGAAGCAACTCCGATATGAGCGGAGCGGCGATGTAGGCGATTGCGGGAGCCATCTCATGAACGGCGATAGCCTTCCCCCAGTGGGCGGTTTTTATTGACGACGTGATGGCAGTGATACCGGAGGGGAGATATGCTCCTGCGGCAAGTCCTAAGAAAATTAACCCCAGATTGATCACGACGAGAGTGCTGCTGACAGACACCAGGAGGAGAGCAGCACCTGTTGCGAGAGATGAAAGGGTGATGATGTTTCTGTGAGTGAGCCACCTGGAGAGAAATCCGGATCCCACAAGAGAAGTGCAGTAGCCGATGGAAATGAGCAGAAAGAAACCTCCTGCCTCTGTATGATCCAGACCGAGATGCCGTTCTATGGTCGGCATGAGCGGGGCAGGGAGAATTCGTGCGAGAAAATTAAAAAAGAAAATGCTTGATACCAGAATAAGGAGCCCGATCTGAGATTTCAATGAGAGTATTGTGTCATTCATCAACTGTCACTCAGTCTCCGTGGCGTTTCATTTTGCCGCACATTTGCATTACCACCCTTCTCTGCCTCGGGTGGTTGTCGAAATCAATAAAAACCACCTGTTGCCATGTCCCCAGTGTGAGATGCCCCTTGACGACGGGGATACTCAGAGAAGGACCCAGCAGTGCCGCTCTCACGTGGGCATGTCCGTTTCCGTCACCCCATCGCTCGTTGTGTCTGTAATACTT
>VGTB01000108.1 GCA_016874835.1 Deltaproteobacteria bacterium
GATCTGTATATCACTCTCTCTGTGTGTCATCGCTGCCTCCTCTTCTTAAATCAATAAGAAAAACAGACAGATGATGACTAATAACTCCTTATCTGTCAAACATCAGTTTGGTACGTATAGCAGGAAGCTTTAAATGATCAATATTTATAAGGATTAAACTGAAAGAATATGAGCCTTTCATCCCGAAATAGAGGGATTCCCTCTTTAAGTCTTCGCGTCGATATCTTCAAATTGACTGATCTGGACAGACCCATCGGGAAATTTGGCGATAATCTCCAGGTCACCCCCCATCGCCTTTATGAAGTTTCTTAATGTGCTTATGTACATGTCTGTACGTTTCTCAAGCTTCGAGACCGCAGCCTGTTTTACAGATAACGTTTGAGCCAGTTGCTCCTGACTTAAATTCCTAGCATGGCGTAATTCCTGCAACGACATTGCATCAAGCAGGGCTCTTGTCTTTTCCGCCGCTTTCTTTCTCGCTGCCGGTTTCATTTTTTTTCTCAGTACAGAGTAAGGTTTGCTCATAATCAGCCTCCCTTTTCGTCTTCCAAAGATTTCAAATGTTCTTCATAAATTCTTTCGGCTAATGGCACGTGTTTTTCGTACCAACGCTTACCTCCAACTTTTATCCCGCCAATAAGCAAAATTGCAGCTCTGCGAGGATCAAAGGCATATATGATTCTGTAAGGTTTCCCTTTATGTTGAATCCGTAACTCTCTTAATGTCCCGTGTTTGGTTCCCTTAATATCCGAACTGTAGGGATATGGCAAGTGAGTCCCCTTTTCTTCCAACAAACCAACAACTGCATCAATGTCGATCTGTTCTTCCTCGTCCAGACCAAGCCACCATGCCTCGAATTCGTCAGTATATTCAACTTCCCATGCTATGGAGGGAATATAACCTCTAAGGAATGTTTAGTCAACATATTTGTCATTGATAAATTCGGTTTGAACTCTTCATTCGGATTGCCTCGGTATCACTTATCTTACCGAGATAGACCTGGGTGGTCTTCAAATCCTGATGTCTCAAGATTACCTTTGATACTACTTCCAGGGGCACACCGTTTCTGCTGGCATAAGTGGCCGAGTATCTCCGGAGATCATGAGGCGAAACATGGACATTAAGTTTAGCCCCGAGTCCTTTGACAAGAGACCTTGCCGTCGAATAGCAGATGGGAAATATCCTGTCTTCATCACAAAGGGCTTTCTCTTTGACATATTCTGCCAGTTTTCTGGATACACTTTCAGGCATATAGGCTTTTTCAGCCCCTTTGCCTGATTTTGGCTCTCTTAATGTTATTGTTCTGTCGGCGACATCTGACACCTTGATTTTGAGCAATTCTCCGATTCTCAAGCCACAACGTGCCTGAAGCTCCAGGATTAATCGGTCCCTTTGCCCTTTCGTGTTGTAGATCATCTCATCTACTGTCTCCCGGTCAAGAATCTTATGCGGCGGATATTGGGGTGCCTTGAAGGATTTGCTGAGCGGTGGCGTATTGCATGGGTTCCTCATGTTCAGGGAGCAGCGGTCTATTATGAAGTTGTAAAATGCTTTTAGCTGGGCGTAGCGTAGTCTTCGCGTTGATTTTGAAAGGTTTTGAGTCATGCTTTCCAGTAAGTGGAAGATCTCATCTGAACTGATATCAGCCAATGGTTTCTGTGCATAAATTGCCATTAACCTGTCTAGGACAAGGTCGTAGCTGGCTATGGTTCTTTTCTTATGATTCGCCTGAAGATAATATTTGAACAGGGTTATTGCTTCTTTTGTAGTCATGGTGCACCTCCATAATTTCTTTAGGTTGAGGTCTTTGGGGAATTAGAATTATAGAGGTCGGGATGGAAATAAGGAAAAGGTTTTATTGGGAAACTAACTACATAATTGGTACAGTTTTGGTGAGAACTCAACTTGAATTATAACCTACGGACAATCAGAATCAAAATTGGCGACCGGTTTTAGGGAGAAAATGGATTTTAAAGATGTCGCAATGCGACTCAATGCACTGGTATCCCGAAAACGTCCCGAAGTTTTAACCAGTTCTTGGATATTCAAGAACGCCCCCGAGTGTTATCGTTTCATCCAGAAAAACATCAGAACCGATTGGAATGCTATCGATTGGGACCAAGTGACCTCCGTCCTGGATTGGAAGTATCAGCGGCGCTGGATGCCGAAACGCAGACCCAAAAGACTCCTTCCATATGAAAACAGAAATGAGGTTGATGCCATCTTGAACAGATATCGGTATAAACTTTATGTTTTTGTGGTTCCTGCCGATCGGGCTGATCGACACCTGCGTGATATTATCAGCATTCGTTTGGTGCGTTTGGCACAGCGCGGCAATGTCACTGCAAAACAGGAGATCATGGGGCTTGTCCGTTATGTGGTTGAAGAGTGGCTGGACCGCCCTGGCTATATGTCGCGGTGGAGGGGATACGATGAGAAGATTCAAAATACGATCGAAGGATGCATCCGTCGTTATCGCTATACAGGATCGTTTTTCAGATATGTGTATCGAACATTCCAATATGCGGGCAGGGGCATCCAGCCGATCTATGCATATTCTCTGGACGAGCCCGTGGCCATTGATGCCGATAAACGTAAGATAGAAACTGTGGTCCAAGACCCTGAAACTGGTGAGATTTTCCTGTACGGCACTTAGCCGAACAACGTCAAATCAAATCCTATTTTTTACGTATAGCTACAAAGGTACATATAGTCATATAATCTCGAATCAACAATTTTCGTTCGAAAGCTTCAACAACAAATTCACTGGCGGGGCGAGAGCCCCGTCCAGTGCAATGCTTGGTTATGCATTTAATGACTATTTTTTAGACTGTTGATTTTATATTTATGTTATCATTCAGCATTTATCCAGAAATCAGCAGTCACCACTTCGTTTTTATAGTTAAAATGACACCAAAGTTTGTAAACGCCCGCAGCAGGAAACTTGGTCATAAATTTTATCACGGATGTTTCCCCCTCTTTCATAGCATGAGCATGGACATAGTCATTGGCGTTCAATATCTCTGATTTTCTGATTACGACAAGATGAGCTTTCTCACCGAGAAACGGCTGCAAATCTTTGACAGGGCTGTCATCCGAAACCATTTTCAAATCAAAGGCAACAGTTGTTTCTTCATTCGCTTTCACTGTTTTCGGCGAGAAATCCATACTGACCCTGACATCTCCGACAATTTTTTCGGTTTTCTTTGTGTCCGGAACGGCTGGCGGTCTTACGGTTCCTTTTACACGGAGCTTCAGCACTGAAAACTGCTCTCCGCTGTTTTCCGGTTTGTAATCACTGAAAAGAGTGTAAGCTCCGGCATCGGGAAACATAGTTTCCGTCAGAAAACTGCCGTTTCCCTTGTAATCAGGATGAAGATGACGGAAAAATCCCAGATCATCACTTACAACGATCAGATGCATCAGTTTTTCCTGAAATGTTTCAAACTGTGTAACATTCCGCCCTTTTTCATCTTTAATAAGGATAGTTATCGGAAAAATCCGCCCCTGTCTGATTTCATCCGGAACAGACATTTCAGCCTGAAAAGACTTCACCGCACTCCCGGATGAATGGGATTCATGTTTGGGATGATCAGCCTGACCTTTTACAGCCGAAGCTGTGAACATCAAAAATATAACCATGATTATTTGAAGACAATTTTTGTTCATACATACTCCCTATAAAGACAGGGCGTGTAATAAACCGCCCTGTCGGGAAAAGTTATTTTGTCATTTGGGAAGATTCAAGAGTGCCTTCAAGTATGCTCTGCATCATCTTCGTCTTCATTTCCATCATCTGATGGCACTTCATCATATTTTCCATTCCCATTCCCATCCCCTGTCCTTCCTTCATCATACTTCCGCCGGACATCATTTTGCAGCCGGGCATGGCTTTCATCATTTTCATACCCTCCTTCATATCTGCCATATGCTCCTGCATTAATTTCCGACGTTCCTGCGGGTCTGCGGCTGACCTGATTTTCTCCATCCGGCTATCCATCTTCTTCAGATGTTCCTGCATCATCTGCATATTTTTCATATCCTGATCGGCAGGCTGCGCCTTGTCAGCGTCGGATAGCGGGGATGATTTCGACGGGTCATGCCCTGTGTGAGATTCATGAGCGGACGATTCGGTCTTTACAGCCTTATCGGTTTGCGCTGTTGCACAACCTGCTGTAACAGCCAAAAAAGCAATCATCAAAACATAAACAGCTATACATTTTCTTTTCATTTTTCCTCCTTACGGTCTTACGGTTAAAATTGAGTGAATCATTCTTTCCTGCTCAAAAATACAATAATTCCGGAATCAATTCGTTTTCCTAATCCATTTTATTCCCTCCTTCCTTGAGCCTTGAGGCATAACAATTAATATACTTGGTTGGTTTTTCTCCAAAATTTGTCGGAATCGTACTCTATTTAAGTCAGAATGAAAAGAGAAAAATCATCATAAAATCAACGATGATGAAATTTCGATGCTTGGCTTTTGGTCTTTATTACCGGGCAATGCCGAGTTGGTATATCAAAGGAAGTTTGTCCAACCTAAAGAAAACCGACGCTAATGAATACTGTTCAAAATGTTGCATTCCGAAGGAAATGGTCAAGAACAAGATCAGGAAGACATTTATAAAATCGTGAGAGGTGAAATCGAGCTTTATACTACCGCACGTTTGAACCTGTAATCGAAGATCTACCCCGGTGGGATGCATCCTTTCAGTTCAGTAGATGATTATATCCCGGGGGTGAATCAGAAAAGCACGCTATTGAATCGCTCCGCTCTTTTTCAGAATGGTTGCAACTGACTCAGCTAAGCGACGGTATCCTGCAGCATTAGGATGGATTAAAATGTGTAACTCACCGTTGTTTATCATAACATGACCCTGTCGATCACCTTTTTACCGGATACCAGCGAATCTTCCCGGTCAGCCAGTTGGGGATTCCGATCCGGTCTTTCCCGGCATCGTAATAATACGCGCTTCCCTTGAAGGGATCGAACACCTGGATGAGCGGAAATTCCACCACATTCGTTCCCCGGAGTGTAATTCCATTGATCACCGCCGTGTTCTTCACGATTTCCCATGATGCAGCGGCGTTCACCATGGAAACGAATATCTTGCAGTTCCTCGGCGGTATTTCCCTGTTTCGCACCTTTTGCAGCGTTTCCGGATAGAGCTTCTCCGTTCTTCCGGGAAACATGTAGAGTCTCATATATTTCGGCAGCAGAGACTGGTAGTCGATCTCCCGCACATCCACATTCTCTGTTCCAAAGCCGGCGACGCTCTCGAGGGAGGCGTCCCCCTCATGGGTAAACGTGCTCACAACCAGACAGTTTGCAGTGCCCGGCCCAACCACCATCCGCCTCCGGAGACGGTGACATACCCGGGAAATGAGAAAATTCGCCTCAATGTCCGTGGTGCCCAGGGCAACAATGTCCACACCGGCGATAATTTCCTCCACCCACTTCTCATCATCCCGGGTTACCTTGCGGGAGTAAGCCGTCACGCTGCATTCCGGATTGACCTTCTTAAGATACTCCGTCCACGCCTCCGTTTTGGTTGTTCCGATGGATTCCATAGTGAAGGGAAGGCGGTTCAGATTGGTCGCCTCCACCACATCGAAATCAACGATGACAAAGTGCCGGTATCCCACCCTCACCAGGAAATCCAACACCGCACCGTTTCCTCCTGCGCCCACCACCAGCACCCGTGTTTTTCCTATCGCATGAATCAGTTCATCGTTAAAATTAAGGATGCCCTGCTGCCTGTTCACAATATGTTCCCACATGGTTTTTCCCTTCCTGTATCTAAGACCTCCAGATCATTCCCTAACGTTATTTTCCGCAATTTCTTTATAGTGCTCCATGAGAGCGGCAATAGCATCGGGTCCTGCACTGGACAGAATACTGGATTTCTGCGTCCCGAAATAATTTAGTTCTTCACCGGTCATGGGCCTTCTGTCCCGGCGCAACCATGCAAGGATTACCTCCTCATCCTTATTTTCAAAGAACCAGTGATAGAGGTTACGCTTGCCGCTCAGGTGACCGTATCGCTCTTTATACTGACTTTTCATCGTTTCCAGATTGATCCATCCGAACATCACCTGCTGACCGGTCTTGGGACTCACCCGTGAATCCGGCGAGACATAATCAAAGAGAAGAAATCGCCGGTAAAAGTCTGCATGATGTGCCATGAACGATGCGACCACGTCGGTACAGCTCAAGAGATGGCGGGATGTAAGGTGCGCAAGTCTGTAGAGATGCATCGGCAGTTCCAAAACGCTGCCCGCCACTCCCTCATCTACCACAAGCGAAGAAACCTCACACAGCCGCTTCCCGGCTCTCCGAAGATCTACCAATCCACCGGGGAAGATAAGGTCGGCAGGCAATCCTAATCGCGAATCCGGAATCACACTCACCGTACCTGCCGGTTGTTCTGCGTTCATGGCGAGAAAAATTACCGTGCCGGGATGTAAAGAATGGATAGTGCACCACAAGCCGCTCTCGCGACCAAGACGTATGTCGTACCCTTTGCCCAAGTAAACGTCGTACACCAGCTTGAATGCCGCCTCTCGTAACTCCTTCGTATTCGCTACGACGATGTGCCATTCATTCTGCGGCCCGAACCGGTACGTGTATTCTTCATTGATTTCACCACTCAATGCCCGCCCTCCCGATGTACAGCGGCACCAGAATCCCATACTCTTTGAGACAGAATATATAGGAAGGAAAAGGTATATGTCAATCACCGCATGCACAGGGAAATCTCATTGACACGCTGCAACACCCCTCTTATAATTGACATACCCAACGAGAGGCTGTGTCATAATTTTCTCTTCTGTCATTTCAGTAAGCTGAAACCCCAGACGCTGCGTGGAAGAAAGAAAGCATGA
>VGTB01000109.1 GCA_016874835.1 Deltaproteobacteria bacterium
GATGAACTGGTATTACAGGGGACCACGTTTTTCGTTGTGGATTTTGATCGCGTTCTGGATCAGCTTTGATATGACCATTATGGGAAGCATTCCCGCGCAAGCTGCCTGCTCAAAGAAAAAGGAGGAGGGGGCCATGCCGGATGAGGAGTTCGGATCCGTAATGAGGATCCTGCCGTCTTTCGTGAGAAATCCGTCAATGCGGCCGTAGGATCTGAACCCGAGGGCGTGGTACGCCTTGAGGACTTCCGCTTGAATCTTTTTTACCAGTTCCCGGGGAATGTTCTTCGGCGGGGTGAATTTTCTGCACCTTCCAGGCATGTACTTGTCGTCATAGGTATAGTATTCACTCTGGGGGTAAATCTCCGTGAGGTCGAGGGGTTTTGCTTCCCCGTCTTCCTCCAACACGATACATGAAAATTCTATGCCCTCGAGGTATTCTTCAATCAGAACGGCATTATCCCACTTAAGGGCCTCTTCAATTCCCATTTCGAGGGAATCTTCATCTTTCACGGCTGTAACACCAATACTTGAACCTTCCCGGGTGGGTTTGGTAAAGAAGGGTAGGGAGAAGTGGTTAAAAATCTTTTTTTTGATTTCGTTTTTATTTTCTCTCCAGTCTTTTTCATGGACGATGAGGCTCTCGGGGACGGCGAGCCCTGCATCCCTGAGGATTTTCTGCTGGATGTGTTTGTCCATTCCCAGTGCCGAAGCCAGGATGCCAGGACCTGTGTAGGGAATCCCCAACAGCTCAAGGAGCCCCTGGATGCAGCCATCGTCCCCATACTTCCCGTGAAGGGATATGAAGGCGAAGTCGATTTCCTGTTTCAGTTGTTCGTATGATATCCGTCGGGCTTCCTTTTCCAGGTGTTCCGAAATATCGACAGTCGTGTTTTGCGATACTAATTGCCAGGGAATGATCCACAGTTTTGCCTGAATGTCCATGAATACCGGGATGCCCTCGTAGAGTTCATTGTCCAGGTTGTCATACACGTTCCTCCCGCTGTTCAATGAAACTTCCCGTTCCGATGAGAGACCACCCAGAATAATGCCCACCCGTAACCTTTTCCTCATTTCAAAAACCCCAGAAAAAGGTAACTCCACTGTTCGGGAATATCCATTCATCATCACTGATCAGGAGTCGGATTGATTTTCCCTTCTTTCTGATCACTTCCGGGTACGGTTGTTTTCCGGAAAAGAAACTGACTTCCTTCACATACTTGAAATTTACCCCCTCGTAATTGAAAGAGATATCGAGACCCCTCGTGGGGTACACGAGGTAAACGGAAAAGGTATTGCTGCTCTTGGCCTTCTTTGTGACTATTTCAATTTCTACCCTGGCCTGTTTGTGTATTTTTTTTCTCAGGCTTTCGTCACCGCACCATACTTCATATCCTCTTCGGGTATTTTCCGACCTGATGATGGGGATATTCTCTCCGTCAAGGCGAACACTGCTGACCCTGAAGTCCCTCTCCAGATCCAGGTCATCCCCGCGATTCAGAAGCCAGCGGTATTCACAACGCTTATCTTCGAAGAAAGCGGATAACTGTTCATCATTAAGAGCACACGCTATCATGAAGACCGGATATTTTATCATCTTCGTATATTCGACGTGGGTCGTTACCTTGAAATATTCACCTGCGGAGCGATCCGAACGGATCTCCTCCCGGGAAAAGTTTGCCACCGTAATGTTGTATCTGAAGTTGGTTCTCAGCTCCAGTTGACGGTCTTCTCTCCCGAAAAGGGTTTCAAACATCTCATAGTATATTGCGTTACCCAGCTCCTCGTCTCTCGCCCTTGTCTGAAAGCAGTGGCGGATAATGCTATCGATGCGGGAGATGGATTTCTCCTCTTCGGGGATGAATATCCTTCTCAGCCGTGGTTCGATGGAATCAGTCTTCCCCTTGTGAATGAACATCCGGGGCGCCCGTTTGCCTAAAGCACACAGAATTTCGTAACTTATGGTATTCATCTTATCGGCAACTTCATCCGCCGAAATGCACTCATTTCCCTGGCTCCCCATCAGTACGACCTCATCACCGACCTGGCAGTCACGGATCTTACTGACGTCGAGAGTGCTCATATCCATGGAAACCCGCCCGATGACGGGAACGCGCTTCCCACTGATCAGGGCCTCTCCCTGATTGGAGAGAATGCGGCCGTATCCATCGCCGTATCCTACGGGTATTGTCGCAATCTTCGTCGGTCTGTCGGTGATATACGTTCGACCGTATCCGATGCTGTATCCCCGGGGGAACTCCTTGATGAGGACGATCCGTGTCTTGAAGGTCATGACGGGAGCAAGGGTCGCTTTTGTTTTTGTTTCCGGGCCCGGATATACACCGTACGACATGATGCCGGGTCGCACCATGTCCAGGTAAAAGCCGGGGTAATTGAGCACCGCCCCGCTGTTCGCCATATGTCTGAGGGGGATATTGATACCGTATATTGCCAGGTTATTCAGGAGATCTTTAAAAAGATTCCACTGCATATCGTTGTAATCGCTCATTATCTCACTGCCTGACAGGTGGGTGAAAATGCCCTCCATGATGATGTTGGGATAGGACAAGATTTCCTTTATCATACTGAAGGCTTCGAGATGCATCGTTCCGCCTCGGCCCATACCCGTGTCCACCTCGATATGCACCGGTACTTTTATCTCCGCCTTTTTGAATCGTTTTTGCAGTTCCCGGGCGAAGTTCAGATCCGATACGGAAGGGGTGAGGGTGTATTTGATAATCTCGTTGATTTCACTACCCGTGGAGGGACTCATGATGAGAATGGGTGCGGTGATGCCGCTGACCCGAAGCTGCACTCCTTCATCAGCGTTGGCCACACCCAAGAATGATGCGCCGTTTTTCAGGGCGACATTGGAAATTTCTATCGCTCCGTGGCCATAGGCGTCCGCTTTGACCACCTGAAGAATCTTTACTTCCGGGCCGACCAGCCGCTTCATTTCATTCCAGTTTTTCGTGAAGTTGTCGAGGTCAACCTCGACCCAACTCCTGTATGTCTGATCTGCTTTCGATGGCATCTGTAACGGTTTATTTCCTTAATACGGGATAGGTGCTTATTTTTTCGTCATGGTGAAGACGCCGTCCCATTCGCCTTCCGGTGGGTTTTCCTTAAGATCCTGACATCTTTCGATATAGAGATGCGAAACCGCATCCGTGGGTCTTGCTTCGAGGGACTTCATGAAACATACGATTGCCTCATCCCACAGGCCCTGTTTGTACTTTGCCAGGCCTTCTTCGAAAGGAACGACATATTTACTCCATTTTTCTCCGTCAGTCCTTTCCCCGAGAAGCTCATAAATCCTGACGGGCAACTTTTTCCCCTTCACTCTCACCGCATCCAGTTCCCTGCAGAAAAGGTTATCCTTGACAGCGTCATATGTGTATTCGCTAATGATGATGTTCGTTCCGTATTCCTTGTTTATACCTTCAAGTCGTGAACCCAGATTCACACTGTCGCCCATGACTGTGTAATCGAATCGCATTTCCGAGCCCATGTTTCCGACGACCATATCGCCGGTGTTTATTCCTATGCCTATGTCCAGAACCGGTCTCCCTTCTTCAGCCCATTTTATCTGGAGTTTTTTCAATTCTCCCATCATATCCAGGGCGGTTCGGCATGCCTTGAGGGCGTGATCAGGCTGGTCAAGGGGGGCGCCGAATACGGCCATGATGGCGTCTCCCATGTATTTGTCTAAGAGACCGTCATGGTGAAATACCACATTCGTCATTGCCGTCAGATATTCGTTTAACAGATGAACGAGTTCTTCCGGTGTCATTTTTTCCGAGATGGTCGTGAATCCCCTGATATCGGAAAAGAGCACGGACAGGTCTTTCTTATCACCGCCCAGTTTGAGCTTTGTCGGATCTTTCAACATCTCGTTGATCACCGATGCGGTGAGATAATACTGAAACGCTCCCCGTATTTTTTTCTTTTCCCTCTCCTCGGTAACGTATCTGTAAATGGTGATTCCCAGGTAGATCGTCATCATCGTAAGAACCGGGTAAATCACATTCAGCCAGATATTGAATTGAGAAAAGATGAGGGTGTTTGCAATTACGAATGCCGCGATGATGAAGAGGCTCAGAAACATGCCCTGAACTGCCTTGAGTCTGGGGATGGCAATTCCCATTACCAGACCGAAAATAATGATGGAACAGAAATCGAGAAATGAGGTCCAGGCAGATTTCTGGAGAAAATCCTGGCGCAGGATATTATCGATCACCGTTGCATGGATCTCGACACCGGGATATACCGTGCTGAAGGGTGTCACTCTCAAATCATAAATTCCTGTGGCCGTTGCTCCTACAAGAACTATTTTATCCCTCAAATCGTCAACGGGCAGTCGGCTTTTAATGATGTCGGCGATCGAGTAATGGGGGAAGGTCTTTGCCTGTCCCAGATAATTGATCAACATCCTTCCCGTCTCGTCCGTGGGAATGTCGATATCTCCAACGGTAATTCCCTCGACACCGTAATCTGCCATGTTCAGGGTAAGCATCGGCCAGTCTAAATACTGCAGCAACAGAGACAATGACAGTGGTGAGTAGTAGTCGTCCTGAAATTTCATGACCAGAGGCGACCATCTGATAGTACCGTCAGTGTCAGGCACGGCGTTGAAGTAACCGCTGTTTTTCGCAACGTTCGACAGGTTTTTAAGATTTGCCACAGCCGAATAGGCATGAATCAGGGAGGAATCATCCGGTTTTGTTTTTGACTGAACCGTGTGAAACCGTGAGTTTGAGATTTTTTCCGCTTCTTTTACGATCTCGTCTTCGGTGAGGTGGGAGACTTCTCTGCTGGAGGTGTGGAAGAAGTAGCCAAGAGTTACATTATCGGCCCGTGCTATGGATCTGGCGAGGGCTAAATCGGTGTCGGCCGTCTTTTTTTTGTTGTTCAGAAGTCCTAATATCCTGGTGTCCCGGATACCGATTCTCTGCACTTCTCTGGAGAGGTCGACAATCGCCTTAAGACTTGAGTTCTCGTCTGGTTCGGCAAACACAATATCAAACCCGACAGCCTTCACTCCGTATTTGTGAAGTTTTTCAACGAGCCTGGCAAGAGTGGTTCTTGGCCAGGGCCATCGTCCCAATTCGTCAAGGCTTTTCTCATCAATAGTTGCAATGACAATTTCTCCACTGGAGGGTCGATCACCCCTTGAAACCATTCTCAGATCGAGGGCCTTCAATTCCATAAACCTGAGGAAGGGAACATCAAGAAAGAACATGACGAGGGAGATGAAAATGACCAAGAGAGCTATTTTCAGGGGGGAAATTGTGAGCAATTTTTTTATTTTTTCATTCATGGCCACTCTCCTGAAATTTTGTCGAATAATATCAAACATGAATTGAAAGTCAAGGTAAAGTAGCGTGACAGTAGATAAAGTGACCTTTTTCCGCGGCCGGGAGATATCTTAAAATCTTGACATGTGGTACATGATAATATAAAGGTGACCTTCCCATAGAGCCGATGTAGCTCAGCCGGTAGAGCAACTGATTCGTAATCAGTAGGTCGACAGTTCGAGTCTGTCCATCGGCTCCAGAAAATCAAGGGGTTACAGAATTCAACTGTAACCCCTCTTTGTTAATTTATACCCTATTTCTACCCTCGGCGGACATTTTCCATTATGTCGGATGAGGTATGACGCCATTCATGATCGGTTGTTTCGTTCACCTACTGCTGTTCAGGGGTAGGCCGTTATGTGAACCGAAGATTACTGGTAGAAGGGTTTGTCCGGTGACACCTCTTCTACTTCAGTTGGTATACAGGAGTATCCTTCCCGAAGTTGATGATGAGCGGTGTCTGAGCATGGCCGATCTCCTTTGAGATGTTCATGGTCGCCTTCTTCGAATATTCACCCAGCCCCACAATAGTGACCTTGCCTTCCTTGTTCCTGTCGGCTTCCCTGTTGTTGTTCAACCCATCCAGTAATGTATGGGTGAATAATCCATTGCCCTTGTAACCATCCATCGCAGACTGCTTATCGCTGGCCGATGCATAAATATGCAGACCCATCTTCTTGGCAAGCACCGACATCCTTGCATCATAAAGACCTGATACAATGGTGTCCACACCTCCCGCATGGCAGGTATCGAAGATGAAGAGTTGACTTAATGATTTTATCTTCTTGGAGGCCTCCACAATCTCGTTCGAGCTGATCATGCTCTCATCGCTCACCTGTCCGCTGAAGTCATGGGTGAGCATGTAGTACTGGTTCTGTATAAGTACCCCGTGGCCGGCGACAAAAAGGATAAAACTGTCATTCGGCTTTATAATCTTTGCAAGTTCATTGATCTTGCCGGTGATATTCGTCTTTGTGGCTTCTCCGTCTGTCAGGAGGGTATAATGTATGTTCTGGGATTTATATAGTGTGGCTGACTGTGTTTTGAGTTTCTCTTCCAGGTCCTTCGCATCCTTCACGGCGTATTTCAGATTGACTGTGTTATCACGATACTGGTCTATTCCGATGGAAAGGATGTAAAGGTGGGGATCTTCAGACTTGGTACTGGAATTAAAATTAATGGTCTTCATGGAACTCTGGATGGTGTTGCTACTATTGAAGGCAGTGACGCTGACCTCGTTGTCTCCCAGGATGGCATCTATCTCCCTGCAGTCTTCAAATAGTTCTCCCTTGGGTTTTGTGGATATTGGAACCATGCTTGTTATGCTCTTTACAGAAACGCTCCGCATGTCTGCATAGATCGCATTACTATTCAGAGATGCCAGTTGTGTCCTGTCAGACGCTGATCTTGTGATTTCTTTGTAGAAGCCGTCTGACTGGATAAGCTT
>VGTB01000110.1 GCA_016874835.1 Deltaproteobacteria bacterium
TTCATATTCCTCGTCGCTCCGGTACAGTACCCGTGTTGTTTTCCCGATCAACTCTTCGGGCTTCCAGCCAAAAACAGCTTCCACCGCAGGATTGGCAAAGATGATATGACGTTCCTTCAGGACGATGACGGCGTGAGGGATGGAATAAAGAATCGTCGCAAGTACGGCTTTGACATCGTGTTCCTGCTGTAATCTCTTTTCATTTTCGTCTTTCATAGCATATCTCCCCGTTGTCCTCTGTTCACTCACACTTTCTGTTGTCGCACCCTCTTCTTTTATCTTTTTCATATCTCATGGCCAGTTTTCATAAAACTTTTGGCATTATCTATCCTCAATGGGAACGAGGACCGTGACGTTTATCTTATCGTTAAAACTATCTTTAACTATTTTAAATATCAAGGACAATTTAGAGACGTCTATTATGAGGCTCCTGAATTTTTTCCGTTTGAAAAAGTTACCTTTAAAAAAAAGCTTGACATGGTGATTGTTTTGATATAGATGACAATGGAAATCATTTGCATAAATGGTGTACAATTCATGCTACGTGAGTACGGGAAGGGTCATAAATGGTGCCATGGGCAATTCAAGGCGCGTGGCTATCGTATGACACTTGGGCGAGAAGCGATTTTGGATGTTCTTGCACAGGCTAATCGGCATTTGAGTGCAGAAGATATCTTTATGAAAGTGTATAAGGTATACCCCAATATTGGGTTGACTTCAGTATACAGGACTCTGGATATTTTAGTTAACATCGGTCTTGTTCATAAATTTGATTTCGGTCATGGCAGAGCGCGCTATGAATTAGCAGAGGAACCGAAAGGAAGACGACACCACCACCATTTGGTTTGCACGGGATGTAGCCGGGTTATTGATTATGAGGATTTCATTGATGAAGAGGTTGCGCTATTAAAAAAAACGGAGGAAGCCCTATCTATAAAATACAATTTTACAATAATGAATCATCTGATCCAGTTTTATGGGTTGTGTCAGATTTGCAGAAATGAAGGAAAATAAAAAAATTTATAATTAAATGATAATGGTTACCGTTTACAAAAGAAACGACTTAATCTCTATGACTGATATCAGAAGACATAAAAAGTAGGATAAAAAATTTCACATTAATTGATAATGGTTATCATTTACAGAAAGGAGGTACACGATATGCCAAAAGGAGATAGAACAGGTCCCGCTGGATTTGGACCCATGACCGGAAGAGGCGTTGGCTTTTGCGCTGGCTACCCCGTGCCTGGTTATATGAATCCTGCTGGTGGTAGAGGGTTCGGTTTCTGGGGTCGTGGAGGCGGCCGTGGCTGGAGGAATTGGTTCCATGCCACAGGTCTCACAGGGTGGCAGAGAGCGGGCAGGTGGTTGCCGGCATCCGGCTGGGGGATAGTTCCGTCCGGAACTCCCATGACTGCAAAAGAAGAAAAGGAAATGTTGAAGGAACAGGTGGAGTTTTTCAGAAGCCAGATGGAGGAGCTTCAAAAACGGATTTCCACCCTCGAAAAAGAGGAAAAATAAACATCACAGAAATGGATAAGATAAAAAGAGGGGAGAAATTTGTGACACATTTTTCTTCCCTATCACTTACAACAGGAGGAACTGAATGAAAATTGCTATTTCAACAGATGGTGAATACGTTTCTGCACACTTCGGACGGTGTCCTACATTTACCCTTGTGGAGATTGAAAATGACAGGATTGTAGCGAAAGAAATTGTTGATAATCCGGGTCACCAGCCCGGCTATATTCCTCGTTTTTTGCATGAGTTGGGTGTTCGCTGCATTATCGCGGGCGGTATGGGACCTCGGGCTTCGGAAATATTTCGTGATCTCGATATGGAAGCGATTGTCGGCGTGACGGGAAAGGTTGACGATGTGGTGGACAAACTTATACACAGCAACCTTACCGGAGGTGCGAGTCTCTGCCAACCAGGTGCGGGAAAAGGTTACGGGATGGATAAGTTGTTGTGCGACCATCCCCACGAAGAGAAGTGTGAACACGAATAAAAGGGGTACGAAAATGAAAATATGTATTACATCAGAAGGCGCAACTCTGGATTCGAAGATTGATCCCCGTTTCGGCAGATGTCGGTATTTTATTATTCTTGATGAGGATACGATGGCATTTCAGGCCATAGACAACTCCAACATTCAGGCTTCCGGGGGCGCGGGAATTCAATCGGGTCAATTAATGGCATCCCACCAGGTTAAGGCAGTTTTAACAGGGAATGTCGGACCTAATGCCTTTCAAACTCTTCAATCTGCCGGGATTGAAATATTTACAGGTGTGACCGGAACTGTCAGGGGAGCCTTGGAGAAATTTAAAGAGGGGGCCTTTAAAAAAACCCAGGCGCCGACAGTTGATTCAAAACAGGGAATGGCGTGATGAGAAAACGAAATTAGGAGGTAAGTACCATGCCAAAAAGAGACGGCAAAGGTCCCGTGGGACAGGGCGCGGGCCAGGGCCGGGGTGCCGCAATCGGACAGAGAAGGGGAATCGGCAGAGCGGTGGGAGGCGGTCGATCCTTTGCATGTCCTTCGGGATACTGTGTGTGTCCTGACTGTGGGATGAAGATTTCTCATACACGGGGATATCCCTGCAGCAAGAAGCTCTGTCCGGAATGCGGAACAAGAATGGTAAGAGAGTAGTCCGTAATGATCATTTCCGTAGCGAGCGGAAAAGGGGGGACGGGGAAAACCACCATCGCCGTCAACCTGGCATTATCACTGAAGAATGTGCAATTCATAGACTGTGATGTGGAAGAACCGAACGCGCACCTCTTCTTAAAGCCCAGAATTTTTGAAAGAATACCAGCATACATCCCCATTCCGGAGGTGGCCGAGGATAAATGTGATTGTTGCGGCACATGTCAGGATGTCTGCGCATTTAACAGCATCGCCGTATTGCCTGGTGGAATCCAAAAAGATGGTACTGTCCTGATTTTTTCCCATCTCTGTCACGGTTGCGGTGCATGTGCTTATCTGTGTCCGCGGGACGCCATACATGAAATTAAAAAAACAATAGGGATTGTAGAAAAAGGCTTCTCCGACGGCATTCAATTCGTCCATGGAAAACTCAACATCGGTGAAGCCATGTCGCCCCCCCTCATCCGGCAGGTCAAGCAGCATATCGATCCCATGAAATCGGTGATTATCGACGCACCTCCGGGAACGAGCTGCCCGGTCATTGAATCGGTGAAAGGAACGGATTATTGCATCCTCGTGACGGAGCCGACCCCTTTCGGCCTGAATGATCTCATCCTGGCCGTTGAAATGCTCAAAACGGTTGGTGTTCCCTTCGGCATTATTCTTAACCGATACGATATCGGTGATGACTGTGTTGACCTCTATGCACGGGAAAACGGCATTCCTGTATTAATGAAGATTCCCTTTGATCGGGGAATCGCGTCGCTGTACTCGAAAGGTTTGCCGATTATCGGCTACAAAAGCGAATACGATAGTGAATTCAAGAAGCTGCCTGGAAAAATAAACACACTGATTAAAAAAGCGAAATTTGACACTTAAACGTATCAGGAATAGTCATGAAACAGATTGTGATCATCAGCGGAAAAGGCGGCACGGGAAAGACGGTATTGACGGCGTCTCTTGCCTCCCTCGCGAAAGAAAAGGTGATGGTGGATTGTGATGTGGACGCCGCTGATTTACATCTCCTTCTGAATCCTTCCGTGAAGGAGCGTTTTGAATTCAGGAGCGGTCAGACGGCCCAACTTGACAGAGAGAAATGCTGCGAATGCGGTGAATGCATTGATATGTGTAGATTTGATGCAATCGGGAAAGACTTTGTTATCGACCCTGTTTCCTGCGAAGGATGCGGTTTGTGCAGCCGCATCTGTCGCTACGGGGCGGTAAGGATGGAAGAAAACATATCGGGCGAATGGTTCATCTCCGATACACGATACGGCCCTTTTGTGCACGCCAGGCTGGGGATTGCGGAGGACAACTCGGGAAAACTCGTGTCCGTGGTGAGGCAGGCAGCAAAAGACATTGCCGAGAAAGAGCAAAAGTCTTGTATCCTGATTGACGGTCCTCCAGGGATCGGATGCCCGGTCATCGCCGCGATCACGGACACCGATCTGGCGGTGATTGTTACCGAGCCCACGGTATCCGGTATCCACGACATGCTGAGAGTAATCGACATGACGGGGCATTTTCAGATCCCCGCCAGAGTCGTGATCAATAAGTTTGATTTGAATCTGGAAAATTCAGAGAAGATCACGGAAATATGTGCGTCAAGAAACATAGAAATCGTAGGAAGAATTCCTTTTTCGGCCGAGGTATCCCGATCCCTGGTAAAGGCGGTGCCCTTTGTCGAATACACTCACGATGATGTTACCGAGGAAATAATCTCCATATGGCATAAAATGGAGTTCATTATAGAGGAAAAGAAATCACGCACCTAAAGGAGAAAAAAATGGATTGTAAAAAACAGCATACGTCCGGAAAACGACAGAAAAACAACAAAGGACAGAATGCTCCCGACGAGAAATTGAGAACCTTCATCGAGGACATGGCTCTTAAGGATCGCATGGCCCGGATTAAACACAAGATCATGGTCCTGTCTGGAAAAGGCGGCGTCGGCAAGAGCACCGTGGCGGTAAATATTGCCATCGCTATGGGTCTTGAAGGAAAACAAGTGGGCATTCTGGATGCGGATTTTCACGGCCCCAGCATACCCACTTTACTTCATCTCCACGGGAAATTTCTGAAAGCCGGTAAAAATGGCATAGACCCCATCGATTTTGTGGAAGGAGTCAAAGTCATGTCCATAGGGTTTTTTATGGCACAAGAGGACAGGGCTGTGATCTGGCGGGGCCCCATGAAGATAGGAGTCATAAAGCAGCTCTTGGCTGAGGTAAATTGGGGAGACCTTGACTTTCTCGTCATTGATTTTCCCCCGGGCACGGGGGATGAACCTCTTTCTGTAGCCCAGTTGATTCCGGATTCGGACGGCGCCGTCATTGTCACAACCCCACAGGACCTGTCTCTGGTCGATGTGCGAAAGTCCATTGATTTCTGCAGACAGCTCAAAATTCCCGTTCTCGGCGTGATAGAAAATATGAGCGGCCTGGTCTGTCCTCATTGTGGAGGGGTGATTGATGTGTTCAAAAGAGGTGGCGGTGAAAAAATGGCAGCAGAGATGGGAGTACCCTTTCTCGGGAGTATTCCTGTGGAACCGCTGATTGTGGAGGCTTCCGACAACGGGGAACCCTTTGTGTATCATTACGGAAAAACCGCTGCTGCATCCGCTTTTTCTGACGCGATAAAACCCATTCTACTTTTGAAAAATCGAAAGGTGTCTCACTGAACGGCATCTCATTGCCAGAAGAGAGCAAGTGAATGACAACATCGGCATATACTTCGAGAGGAACATGAACAATGACGGGTGAAAGCAGGCTGGTAAGTTTGGTAGATTTGGAAGCAGGAGAGAACGGTATTGTGGAATATATTCAGGGGGGATATGGTCTCCACGGATGTCTTGCCGCATTGGGGATTGCCGTGGGGAAAAAGATTACCAAGGTCACTCCCGTGCTCGTTCAAGGGCCGGTATCTATTAGTGTAGACGACGTTCAGGTATCGATAGGCTTCGGTATGGCTTCCAGAGTGATGGTGAGGATCGACGTATAAAATTCTTTTTGCATACCGGAAATCGTAAATATTATTGTGTAATTGATTGTCAGGAGTGAAAAATGCCAATTTATGAATATCGATGCGCACAGTGTGGTTCCATATCAGAGTTCATCGAGAATATCACTGTGGTGAAACCGAATGTGATATGTCGCCGATGCGGCAGTGACCGTCTTTCGAGAATTCTCTCCACCGGTTTTCTCCTGAAAAGCCACATATTCGCTGAAACCGAAGGCGGAAAAACCTGTTGTGGGAGAGATGAACGCTGCGACGCACCACCCTGCTCAACGGGACAGGGGTGCAGGAGATGACGTTTATCAACAGTTGTAACTTTCGCAAGGGCAACAATTTTCTCAGGATATCTTAAAAATTCAGGAGAACGCGAAATGGAGGATGAGGCCAAGATTACAGAACAGATGATGGAAATACTCATGGAGGAGGTGAAAAAGGTCTATACGGAGAAGGTCCTTGACTACGGGATGAATCGCCGAAATTATGGGTGTATGGATAAGCCCGATGGCTACGCGAAGGTCACCGGACCCTGTGGGGACACAGTCGAAATATTTCTCCGCATCCGAAACGGGAAAATCGAAGATGTCAGATACACGACGGATGGGTGTGTGCCTTCCCATGCGGCAGTTTCTGCGGCAACCGAAATGGCAAAAGGAAAAACCCTGCAGGGCTGCCTGAAGGTGAATCAGAGCTCTATTCTGGAATACCTGGGAGGGTTGCCGGACGAATCCAAGCACTGTGCACTCTTGGCTGCAATCACATTACACAAGGCATTGCGGAACTTCGTCGTGCAGAAAAAAAGGTACGGTGAACATGGAGGATCATGAGTGGAGCAAGAGGCATTGACAGCAGGATTCGATGTGAATGCATCGGCTGTCCCCCCGACCAGCACCCGGAAGAATGGTTCTGCGCCTGGCACTTTACCATACCCGGAAGTATTTGAGAATTAGCGATTATATTGAATGTCACGTATTATTCATTCTCAAACAGATGACTCATATGAAAAATCGGAGGG
>VGTB01000111.1 GCA_016874835.1 Deltaproteobacteria bacterium
ATATCCGCGTTCCGGCAGAACTTGAAGCGCCATACGCTCCCCCCAAGGTCTCCCACATAGGCCGTGTCGACGAACCCGTCATTGTCGGTATCCACGACGGCGGGCGAGCCGGGTATGCTGTATTTCATATCAGCATTATCTGCCAAGGTGTAGCTCCAGAGGACCTGGCCGTTACTCAAGTCCACCACCAGGAAGCCCTTCCCGCGGGTATCGCACCCGCCGCCGCCGGAGCAGTCCGCCGCGTTGTAACCCGCGCCGATGAACCCGACCCATTTTTCCACCTCAGAGCCTCCGGAGTTGTATTTCACCCTTCCTGTCATCATCTTGGCCCAGGGATCGCCCAGATAGGGAGCCTGGGACGCATTGGCAGAAATACGCCACATAAAAGCCGGGCTTAAAGAATTGTTGAGATTGAAGGCGTAGTAGCCGCAGTAATACGGGTAACTTGTGGTATAGGTGGCACTGAAGCCGGAGTCGCAGGAAGACGAGGAGCTCCAGAGATTGGGGGTGCTCCCCCTCCCTTCGCCGAAGACCATGATCGTGTACCAGTCGTCTTTATTCTTGCTTGTACCACCACCCGTTCCGAGCCAGACATCCGCCACCGTTACCGGGCCGTCCACAAAGTACTGGTGGGTGAGTGCAGTAGGGTGGGTCTTGTGGGTGATGTTCTTCAACTTGGGCAGAAGGTTCGGCGGGATGAAGTTCCACGCCTCACTGCCTGTGCTGGTCAGGAAGGCGTGCATCTGGCCGTCGTTTGCTCCGACGACGATGAGGCGGTTGCCCAGGGCTGATTTCCGCTCATGATCGCATCTGTGCTTGCCAAAGGCGTTTACAGTGGTAGTGGTGCACGTTATCGGGGGGCTTGTTGTGCACGTGGTGCATGAATACGCATTATTCTGATCTCTGATGTCATCGAAGAAGGCCGAAGGGGTCCCCACGGTGATCGGCGTTGACCGGAACACATCTCCCAGTTTGAAGACACCCGTAACAGTGGTGTCCGGGTTGTAGGCGCTCTCTCCCCTGATGTAATACAAAACATCATCCCTCTCCGTTGTCGTGGAGACGCCTAAATCGGCTGCTGTGATATTCGATGTGGTGAAGGAAGTGAGAACACCTCCTTTATAGGTAAACATGTTACGCAATGATGCCGAGGTTGCCTGGAGGACGTCACTGGCATCCCACTGAGCCGTACCGACGGATCCGTCGGCATTGATCGCGTACTTTATCAGATGCCCCCGCCAGAAGGGATCTCCCGAGACAGGCTGGAAGGAGCCTTCGTACAGGTAATTCTCATCCTGGGTCCGGGAAGACTGGACGGAGGACTGGGAGAAGGAATACGTCGCCTCACGGATCAGGCCCATGGCCGTCTTCAGCGCTGCAGCTAACTGATCGGCATCGCCTGCGAGGAATGCATAACCACTGAGATTTGTTCTCCCCGGGTCGTTATCCACCGCGTAGTAGTCGCTTACGACATTGGTGCTAGAAGTACTGTTCACGCAATACGGGTATGCGCCGCTGGCGTCGGTGTTGGAGGAATGAGTCGAGGTGGCGATACCGCAGTCCGTCACGCCCGAGGGATAACATGCGGTCGGGTTTGTCGCTAAATTGCAGCATGCAGTTGGGTTTGTGACCGGGGTCGTACTTATATCGCATCCGGTGGTGATATTATAGCCGGTAGTGCTCCCCGAGTTGACTACGTTTGGATTGTCTGTCTTTCCGTAGTAGGCCATCCAGTTGAGGGTGTTCTGGAGGTACGACGGCATGTCGGAACCGAACCCGATGATGAAAACCTTGTACCCTGCATCCGCCAGTTCTTTCGCCCTGGCAACGTCTTTTCTCCTGCCTTTGTAACGGTGCGAATCGCACTCGTTACCATCGGCACCGCAGGACAGGGTATCGGAACCGTCGGTGACAAAGATGACGAACTTCTGGCGGCATGCGGCGGCGCTGTCCGCCGCCTTGTGGGCATCCAGATAGATTTTTGCCTCACTCAGGGCAGATGCAATAGGCGTATAGTAACCAGTGCTCGCGCCGCCGACAGAGTACGAGCCGGTGCTGGAAACGGTGCAGCTTGAGTTACTGTTGCAGTAAATCTGGCTGTACTTGGAGCCGATGAACCGTCTGTTCGTCGAGCTTGAGCCTGGAATCTGAATACAGCCGCTGGTGTAACTTCCTCCCGTGTCGTCACTGGTGCAGTTATAAAAGTTCATGTATCCGACTCTCACGCCGAGGCTTCCTTCGTCCTGGCTGTTGATGACGTTGTCGTCATTGTCGTCAAGAAGATCGAAGATCGCACGCTTGGCAATGGCTAAACGGCTGCAGTTGACGCTGCAGTTGGTCTTGGAACTGCCGCAGAAGCCTCCTGTACAGCCTGTTCCCGTGCAGTATGTGGTGTTGGCCGTGCATGATAAGGAATTCCCGTAAGGCTTATCATCTCCCGGAGGGTTCCACGCCATGCTTCCGGACAGATCCAGGAGGATAAGCGCGTCCGGGGACGTGGAGGTGGTGAAGAGGGCCTCCTCGCCCGTTTCCGGGGCAACTGCCGATGCAACATCGGCAAAGGATACGATGCACATGGTGATGCAAATGAGGATTGCATATTTATTCGGGATTTTCATAACAACCTCCCTATCTCGACATGGTTGAAATTTCGATGGGGCCGTAACCGACCCCCACACCGATGGTAACCGTGGCATTGTATTCCGTGTTCCTTCCCGTCACATCAACGGCATATCTCCTCTGACCCCACTGCTGTCCACCCCCGATGGAGTATCCTTTGAGGGGAATCATTTCCGGTCCTGAGCTCGGTCGTGTCGCGGCGGAAGTGGTGTATTGGGAGTTTGCGTCAGTAGTGGTACCGGTACCGGTGGTGGCGGCAAGGTTCTGGGGATCGAACGTCTGCGTGAGTCTGTGAACGCCTGCCTCCGCAGCGGCAAGGGCCTTCTTCTCGCCGACAAGTTTCGTGCTGATCCTGATGTCCTGGGTGGATAGGGAAACGACGAGCATCGCCAGGGCGAGCAGGATCATGCACGCCATGATCGCCGCGATGAGGGCGTATCCTCTTTCGGAATGTAAAACTCCCACTGCATATTTCCTTAGAAGTTTATTGTATCGCATGGTTCCTCGGAATGACACGGGTTGAATATACCATTCTTCTCCTCTGTCCCGTACTCGGATCGATTTCTTCCGTTTCTACCGCCAGGGCGATGTCAATGACCCGGATATTGGGGATCGCCGCCGGAAGGCTTGCCGCGGCGATTTCCGTTCCCGCGCCATCGTAGTACCGGAAAAGCGGCATGCCCAGATCGGTATTGATTACCCGCGTGGTTCGGGGGGTGGTGGCCGCTGTGGCATCACCCAGAAAGGGCATCGCTCCTCCGCAATTCGTATTTCTCGTGATGTAACGTTCGGCGGTTACGTAATTATATGTGATAATTTCATTGGGGTCATTCAGAGCTCCGTCACCGTCCCCTGCGGTGCAGCAGATATCCATCTCCACGGAGATTGAACTCGCCGTTGCCGCCTGGATGCCCTTGTATGTCTCGTTCGGTGATGAGGCAACACAATTTGTAGGATTCATCCACATGCCGGTGGCAAACGTCGGGTTGTACGAGGCCATCCTTATTTCCATGGCCATGATCTCCAGGGCACCTCTGGCATCATGCTGTGCCGTCACCTTTCTCTCCATGCCCGAGGATGAGCGCTGTGCCGACTGGATCGCGAGATAGATGGTCCCCAGCATCAGCATGGCGATGGCGCTGGAGACCAGAATTTCTACTAAAGTGAATCCTTTTGTGTTTTTCATAGAGGACAATTGCCTACTGTGGTTGTGCATCCTGCCGGAAACCTGAATCCTTCCTGCCTCGTCACGACAATACTCTCGGTGATATCCCTGTAATTGTGTCTTATCTGGTCAGCCCATTGCACGTTGACGGTAACATTCCATACATTGGTGCCCGTGCTGGTGACGGTCGTCGTTACCGTATAGGTGGCATCTCCCGCAACCGCCGCCCCCTGGCCGCTGACCAGGACGGTGGATGTCACCGTGCCCGTAGCAACTGAATTACAGGGGTTCATGATACAGGATTCCCTGGTTTCCAGCTCCTTCTGGAGGATTCCGGCGGCCCTGCCCATGTAGTCGGATTTCCCCACGGTCCTCCAGGCCGACGGCTGGAGCGAAAGCACGGCAAAGATGCCGATGGTGACCAGGAAAATGGCAATGATTACCTCGACCAGACTGATACCGCGGTTATTTAATGTAAAAATTGACATTTGTTCTTCCCACTGTATTGACCATTACCGTTGCTACGGAACCCCTGTTATTTTGTAAAATAACGCCGTCTCCCACGGCGACAGATCCCGATGGCAAAAGTAGAGTACCGGTAGATCCCAATGGTGCTACCGTACCCCTCGGGTTAACATTAACCGTTGGCGCAGCCGGTGAGCCGAAGCTCGCATTTAAAATGCTGATATCTGCTCCGAAGGATGAGGGACGCTTAACGACATTTCCCGGCGTAATGGTGTAGCTTCCTCCGGCAATGTCAAAAGAGATCTGATATATCACGTTTTCAGAAATCGCCTTCTGTTGGCATTGAGTAAAATCGGCGGCAAGTTCTCTCGCCGCGTTTTTGAGATTCCTGTTTACGGTATAGGTCTGCAGAGACAGTACGGCGTAGGAGGCAAGGATTATCAGGAGCGCAATCGCGATGACGAGCTCAATTAACGTAAACCCCTTTTCCGAACGCATCACTGACCCCTGTGAATCATTTTATCACGCATCAGGTTGCCTGATGTAGTCATTTTGATTATAGTATCATAGACTTCCTGAGAATTCAAGGCCTTCCCTTACCCGGGTCGTTTATGGTTTGCGAAGGTACCGCCATTGTTCTGCAACGAGTGTGCCATGAAAGAGGTGTTGTGGCTTCGGTAGAGTATCGCTATGTATCATAATACCTTACGCAAATTCCCGTTTTGTGAGGCGTGGCTCACCTTTTTCTTTTCCTTTCCGAATCAGTGATTTTCACCGGTCGCATGTAAAATTTGCCCTGCGGCGGCAGGCAAAAATAAAGCAGGATTTCTTGCTTGACACACTATGGGTGGTGTGTTAGCTTTCAGCGGCTTAAAACTATCGCGGGGCAAATCACTAATATATTAAGCTACATGACCCTATGGATGCCGGTATTCTTGAAGAAAAAAAAGAATTTCTTTCCATAGCGGAAAGCTACCTTGAGCGGAAGTTAGATAAGGAAGCACTGCATGTAGCCGAATCATGGCTTAGACGTTTTCCCTTTGATGCGGAAGCACAGATTGTCCGCTGCCGGGCATTGCTGAAAATGGGGAAACTGGACGAGGTGAATGAGATCCTGGAGGACGTGGAGAACTCAATCTCCCAGTTGTCCCGTATCTACCACTGCGTGGGGGATATCTGCCTGGATGCCGGTCTGAACCGGGAAGCGATAAAATTTTACCGCAAATTTGTGGCTCTGAATCATGGTTCACCCGCAGCGCGGGAAGTAACCGAAAAGCTTCATGCACTTGAAACCATCCCGCCTCCCCCACATGTCCGGAAAGAAGAAGAATCGTATAACGACCTCAGCAGCATCGCCCCCGATTTCTACACCCTGACCCTGGCGGAGCTCTATATCAGACAGGGCCACCTGGATATGGCCCTGAATGTGTTAAACGAGATTCTGAAAAGGGATGAAAACAATCAGCCGGCGGCGGAAAAACTCACGTATGTCAGGGCGATTCTGGAAGGCAGGATGCAGGAGAAAGCGAGTTCCCCCGGGGTACGCAATGAGGAGGTAGTTCAGGAGCTGACCCGGTGGCTTGCAAACCTGGGCAGGATGAGGATAAATGCAACATAGTTCTTTGACACCATCGGAGAGGATGGCAAAACTCGTCTCCAGGCTTACCGATTTCGACGTGGACGTTTTGCTTCTCCTGGACATGAAGAACATCCGTTACCTGACGGGGTTTACCGGCAGTGACGGCGGCCTCGTGATCGGAAAGGGCCGGAGGGTGCTGATGGTTGATGGCCGCTACGTCAATCAGGCGAAAAGGGAAGCCGGCGACGTGGAGATATTTGAGTACAGGGACAAGATGGACGCCATCGAGGAGGTGCTCTCTTACGGGGGCTCGGTAACCGTGGGGTTTGAATCGGCGGCGATGAGCGTGGACACCTTTTGCAAACTCAAGGAGAAGCTCAAAGGGGTTGAGCTGAGGGGGCTTTCCGATGGGATCAGCACGATAAGGGCGATAAAGGACGAAGGGGAAATCGGGTGTATCAAAAAGGCGGCGGACATCTCGTTCCAGGCGCTCGCTGCGGTAAGAGACCTGATAAAACCGGGCGTTCGGGAAAAGGATATCGCCCTGGAACTTGAATTCCAGATGGGAAAACACGGAGCGGAAGGTGCATCTTTTCCCACCATCGTGGCGTCGGGGGCAAACTCGGCGCTGCCCCATGCGGCCCCGGGAGCACGGAGACTTGAAGAGGGGGATATCGTGTTGATGGATTTCGGGGCGATCTATTCAGGGTATCGTTCCGATGAAACCTGGACCTTTGCCGTGGGCAGGGCTGATGAAGACCAGAGAAAGGCGTATGCCCTGGTCAAGGACGCCCAGGAG
>VGTB01000112.1 GCA_016874835.1 Deltaproteobacteria bacterium
TTGAGGACCTTGCCGCGAAGGGGCAGAATGGCCTGGTTCCGCCGGTCCCGGCCCTGTTTGGCACTATTATGCACAAACACCCCCGTAGCGAGTGCGAAATTGTGTGTATTGGGAACCTCAATATCATAGACATCTAATTTTTTATTTAGATGTTCGATTCTTTTAATTTTATGATTATAGTTATGTAATGCCTCCAGCAACTTCTGCTCATTGTTCTCAAAAAATCTTCGCATCTTATCGATACGGCATATATTGTCCGGATTGTTATTCCTTTTATTAAAATCCATATGATGTTTATGTTCCCCATCGGAAATTTCATAAACATTGTGTGCTAAGTTAAACTCATCGGCTAATAAATGGGCAAAGACCCATCTGTTCCGCTTTGTGTCGAATACCATGGGATAACCTTCTATCGTTATCCGTCCCTCTATCTTTGATAATTTTTTCCTGAAAGGCATGAGAGGCATCTGCGGTGACAAATCCTCTGCGTTAACATATGAACCGTCTCTCAGCATGAACCTGTGGTCTGGCGTGCATACTATCTCTTCACCATTATCTAAGATAATCTTTATAACATTGGTGTCTTTCTTTGTACGTCGGGGATTAAGTATTTTCTCGATGCCTACTGAACCATCTGCTTTAATCGTATAACAGTAATGCTCCTTGCCTTCTGCATTTTCTTTCATCAATTCCAAAAAGCTTATGTCCCTGCCATCCGCAAGCGCTATTTTAGTATCCGCCGAAAAACAGCCGCCGGCGCTGTCGCCTTCCACAAGATAAAGCTCGCTCCGGGCGGGATCACGCTCCTGGCAGTCCGCAAGCTTCCCCGGGAGCGAACCAACCTCCAGAGCGCTCTTTCTGCGCGTGAGTTCCTTGGCACGCCGCGCCGCATCCCTTGCCCTCGCGGCATCGAGGGTTTTGCCGATAATCTGTTTCGCTATCGAGGGATTCTCTTCCAGGTAACTCCCCATCTTCTCATAGACAATTCCCTCAACAAGCCCTTTGACCTCACTGTTGCCCAGCTTGGTCTTCGTCTGTCCTTCAAACTGGGGCTCCCTGAGTTTCACGCTTATGACACAGGATAGTCCCTCCCGGACGTCCTCCCCCCGGATCACATCTTTCCCGTTTTTGATGAGGTTGCTGTTTGTCGCGTAGTTATTGATGACGCGGGTGAGGGCAGACTTTAAACCGCTCAGATGCGTTCCTCCCTCCGTGGTATTGATGCTGTTCGCGAACGAGAAGATGCTTTCAGAATACGTGTCATTGTACTGCAGTGCCACCTCAACCTGGCAATCGTCCTTGGAGCCTCCGAAATAAATCGGCTTTCTGTGGATGACCCCCTTGTTCCGGTTGATATATTCCACAAACGAGACAATCCCTCCCTTGTAGAAAAATTCACTCTTCTTGCCGTCCCTCTCGTCCGTGAGGGTTATTTTCAGCCCCTTATTCAGAAAGGCTAATTCACGGAGGCGATTGGACAGGATATCGAAGCTGAAATCTATGTCTTCGAATATCTCATGATCCGGCTTGAAGGTGATCTTCGTCCCCCTCCCTCTCGTTTTCCCGACGATACTTAGTTCATCTGCGGGCACTCCTCTACAGTAAGACTGCCGGTACACTTTCCCGTCTCGCCTCACCTCAAGCTCCAGATAGGAGGAAAGGGCATTGACAACGGAGACTCCCACACCATGCAGCCCGCCGGATATCTTGTAGCTCTCGTTGGAGAACTTCGCACCGGAGTGAAGCTTGGTAAGCACCACCTGGGCCGCCGGAACCCCCTCATCTTTATGCATATCCACAGGAATCCCCCGGCCGTTGTCGTCAACCAGCACGCTATTGTCCGCCCTGATCCTGACATCAATAGTATCGCAAAATTCTGCGGCGGCCTCATCCACGCTGTTGTCAACTACTTCGTAGACTAAATGGTGCAGTCCCTCCTTTCCCGTACTGCCGATATACATGGCGGGTCTTTTGCGGACCGCTTCGAGACCCTCTAACACCTTTATGCTGTCCGCCTCATATCTTTCCGTCATCTCTTCCGAATATCCTCTTTCCCCGAAAATCCAATGCAAAAATCCAAATGATATCCATTTCACTGGATCTTGAGCGGCATGATAATACACATATACCGATTGCCTTCCACGGGACGTATCACGCCGGGTCGCATGCCCAGACCTATCTCAAAGGTTATTTTCTCTCCCTCAACAACCTCAATCGCATCAATCAAATACCTGACATTATAACCCACGGTGAGCTCCCGGTCCTGGTATGCTACCTCTATCTCGTCTTTCGCCTCCCCCACATCAGGGTTCGTTGACTCCAGCACCATGCTCCCGGGTGCCAGGGAAATAATAACACCGCTGTACCTTTCACTCGCCATTACACTCATTCTTCTCAGGGCACGCAATACCGCGTCCTTACCAAACTCGACAGTGGACCCCTTCTCCACCGGGATTACCCTCTTATAATCCGGGTATTCGGCATCAACAAGACTTACTCTCAATACGGTACTGTCAGTCCTGATAATACACATGCCCTTACGTACACCTATAGAAACATTCCCCGGCGCATCATCAATGAGTTTTCGTATTTCGTTCAATCCTTTCCTGGGTATGATAATTCCTTTCTCCAACCGGAGATGCTCTCCTTCCCCGGCATCCATATTCGCCAGCGCTAACCTATGACCATCCGTCGCTACCATCCGCATTACATGCCGGCTCCCTTCTCCGAAAGTCTCGAAGAACACCCCATTGAGATTTTTTCTCATCTCATCACCCGACATGGCAAAGAACGTCTTATGAATGAGATCCCCCAGCAATTGCCCACTCACCGGATAAAACATGACGTCCCCATAATCATCCAGCACATGGGGAAAGTCATCCGCCGGCAATCCAGGGATTCGATACACGACCTTCTGGCAGGTCACTGTGACCCGGCACTGTTCATTCGCTTCAAAATGAATCATATCTCCCTGAATTTCCCGTATCATTTCATACATTTTTCTTGCTGAGACCGTAACCTCCCCCAATGTTTTCACATCCGCACCATAGTCAGCAACCAATCCGATTTCCCGATCCGTCGCAATAATCCTAATCCCGTCCTTTTCCGTTTTGATCAGAATGTTATTGAGGATCGGCATGGTTGTTTTCCTTTCAACAATGCCCAGCGTTTTTTGAATACCTTCTAAAAATATTCCTCTTTTAATTGTAAAATCCATTGCCGGATCCTCCTCCAAATATTTTATGTTATATATTTATATAATATAAAGTCGTAGTAGTAGGAATTGTGAATACCTGTGAATAAGAAAAATTGCATAGTCATTTTGAAGCAATGAAGAGAATATGACTGTTGATGGATCGTGTGTACATCGTGTTAGGATTTTCGTAATATCGCATTCTCAATATCCTGTACGATCTCTCTGAGTTTTGTGTTTTCCTCCAGAACTTTTTTCATCTTGTTGTTGGCGTAGATGACTGTCGAATGATCTCTGCCACCGATTTTGTTTCCGATATCGGGGAAAGATGCGCTGGTAATCTTCCGTGCGAGATACATGGCAATCTGCCGGGAAAGTACTAAGTTTTTGTTTTTCTTCTGTGACTTTATGTCTGACGTTTTGACGTTCAATTTTTGCGCTACCGTTTTGAGGATTTCCTCAACGGTCACCTCTTCATTCTCATCGCGCTTCAGGATCTTCTTCAGCACCTCTTTGGCGAGGTGGATATCTATTTCTCTCTTGGTGAGTGATGAGAAAGCCCCGATCCTCACAAGGAATCCTTCGAGCTCCCGTATGTTGGACTCGGCGTGGGATGCTACGTAGTAAGCCACGTTGGGGGGAATCGCCATGTTGTTTTCTTGGGCCTTCTTTTCAATAATGGCAATCTTTGTTTCTATTTCCGGTGGCTGTATATCCGCAATGAGACCCCATTCGAACCGTGATCGCAATCTCCCTTCCATGTTGGGGATATCTTTGGGAAATCTATCACTGGTCACGACGATCTGTCTGCCCGCATCGTGCAGTGTATTGAATGTATGGAAGAATTCTTCCTGGGTCCTCTCTTTGCCCGCGATGAACTGGATGTCATCAATGAGGAGACAGTCGATGTTTCTGTACTTTTCCCTGAACTTCGGCATCCTGTCGTATCGTATTGAGTTGATCAGCTCGTTCATAAACTCCTCGGCGGAGACGTATACGACGTTCATCTCAGGGTGAAGCACCAGCGTGGAAAGCCCGATGGCATTCAGGAGATGGGTCTTACCCAGTCCGACACCCCCATAGATGAAGAGGGGGTTGTAGTTCTTTGCAGGTTGCTCTGCCACAGATACGGATGCAGCGTGGGCAAATTGATTGCATGGTCCGACGACAAAACGTTCGAATGAGTATTGGAAATTCAGTGATTTGTTTATCTTCTGTCGGTGTGATTTTGCGTGTTTCGGGGAAGTTTCCCGCTGCCCCTCGTGGAGCTGAGGCGGAGATGGTTTTTTCACTCCTTCCATGGCGACGAGAAAGTCAATCTTAAGGCTGATTCCCGACACCGAAGAGAGGGAGTCTTTGATGAGAACGTAGTAGTTTTCAATGAGCCAGTCTCTGAAGAATCTGTTGGGTACCGCAAGATGCACGCTGTTTCCGTCCATGGAGTGGATCTTGATGGGTTTTATCCACGTCTCGAAGTTCTGTTGACTGACTTTTTCTTTGATGATTTGAAGACTTTTTTTCCCAGAGATTTCCAATGTTAGGCCACCATATAAACAGTTTTATCAACACCTGTTGATAACGTGACGCTCAAATAATTACCTCTCTGTGCCTGTTTCCAGCAGTACCTTTATAAGGCGATTCAGTTCTTCAGAGGTGGTGAACGTTATTGCTATTGTGCCTTTACCCTTGCGCCGGTTGATGTGCACCTCTGCCATCAAGCGCGCTGCAAGCTCATGCTCCAGCGTACGGAGGAAGGGATCTTCTTGTTTTAATTTCTTTTTCGCGGGTACTTTCTTTATTTTATGTACAAGCCTTTCCGTTTCTCGCACGCTGAGCGACCTCTGGACGATTGTCTTGAGGAGCTTCAACTGTCCTTCCCGGGATTCAATCATGAGCAAAGAGCGGGCGTGTCCCGGAGAGATGGTTTTATTGACAAGGGCTGTTTTCACTTCCTGGGGTAGCTTGAGCAGCCTGATGGTATTGGCAATGGTTGACCTATCCTTGCCGACCCGTGAGGAAAGTTCTTCCTGAGAGAGCCCGAATGCGTTGATCAGAGTGTGGTAGGCAGTTGCCTCTTCGAGGGGATTCAAACCTTCGCGCTGGACATTCTCAACGAGAGACAGTTCCGCCGCTTCGGAGTCTTCGGCCTCCCGGATGATGATGGGAATCTCCTTCAAGCCCGCCTCATGAGCAGCCCTCCACCGTCGCTCCCCCGCAATGATCTCATAACCGGTGTCGGACCTTCTCACGACGATGGGCTGGATGATACCGTTTTTCCTTATGGACGATACCAGCCGTTTCTGTTCGGCATCCTTGAAATCTTTACGGGACTGAAATCTGTTGGGGGAAAGCTCCTCAATCCCGCACATGATATACGCGGGTTTCGTACTGATGTCGTGTAAGAGGTCAGGAAACATGGCCCCGAGTCCCTTGCCCAGGGAATTTTTCGGCGGCATTTATATCCTCCCGTTCGCTAAGATTTCCCTTGAGAGCTCCATGTAGGCAATTGCACCTCGCGACCTGATATCATACATGATGATAGGCAGGCCATGACTGGGACTTTCAGACAGCCTGACGTTCCTCGGAATGATGGTGTTGAAAACATTCTTGCCGAAGTGCTTCTTCACGTCCTCGCTCACACGGTGCGACAGCAGGTTTCGAGTGTCAAACATGGTCAGAAGAATTCCTCCCAGGGTGAGGGAGGGGTTCAATCGTGACTTTACCAACCTTACCGTATTGAGGAGATAACCAAGGCCTTCCATGGCGAAATATTCACACTGAAGTGGAATGATCAGATAATCAGAAGCGACAAGGGCGTTTAATGTTAAAAATCCGAGGGAGGGAGGACAATCAATAATGATGAAGTCGTATGCCGCATCCAGATTTTTCAACAAGTTGCGCAGCTTCTTTTCCCTGTCTTCAAGATTTACAAATTCGATCTCAACTCCAATCAAGTCCTGGTTTGCGGGTACAATATCTAAATGAGGTATCTGCGTACCGACGATTACCTCCCTGAGGGGCACTCTCCCGCTCAGGGAATGATAGAGGTTTTTTTCCCTGATGGTCTCTTGCTCGATGCCCATACCGCTGCTTGCGTTACCCTGTGAATCGCAGTCGATGAGCAGGGTTTTCTTTTCCGCTGCTGCCAGTGTCGCAGCCAGGTTTATGGCGGTAGTTGTCTTGCCGACACCTCCCTTTTGATTGGCTATGCATATGGTTTTGCGCATGGTTTTTTGAGCGCACAGCGACTTTCGTTGGAATCAAATCCCGATCATAGATAGCACAAAAAAAGTTTTT
>VGTB01000113.1 GCA_016874835.1 Deltaproteobacteria bacterium
TTTCGGGCCTCGCGATGACATGGAGATAAGGAAGTAATTCCTCCGTCATTGCGAGCGAAGAGAAGCAATCTCAAAAGGTTGGAGATCGCCACGGCCTTTCGGGCCTCGCGATGACATGGAGATAAGGAAGTAATTCCTCCGTCATTGCGAGCGAAGAGAAGCAATCTCAAAAGGTTGGAGATCGCCACGGCCTTTCGGGCCTCGCGATGACATGGAGATAAGGTCGTTATGTCTGCATCGTCGTTTAACCTGATCGTGATATTAGGGCCCACCGCCTCCGGGAAGACGAGGCTGGCGGCACGCCTGGCCGCGGAACTGGGCTCCGAGATAATCTCGGCGGATTCCCGGCAGGTTTACTGCGGCATGGATGTCGGAACCGGGAAGGACCTGAAAGATTACGTCGTGGAGGGAGCGGCGGTTCCCTATCATCTCATCGATATTGCCGATCCTACGCATGATTTCAGCGTCTTCGAGTACCAGCGTCTTTTCTTCCAGTGTTTCCAGGAGATCTCCTCCCGCGGGGTCATTCCGGTCATGGTGGGGGGAACGGGTCTCTACATCGAAGCGGTACTCAGGGGATACCGGATGCTGGAGGTGCCGGAGAATTCCGTACTGAGGGAGGAGCTTGAGGGTGAGGACATAGAGAAGCTGGCGGAGATGCTTTTCGCCCTCAATCCGGCGGTGCACAACACGACGGACCTGCTGGACCGGAAGCGTCTGGTCCGGGCGATCGAGATTGCCGTGTTCACGAAGAGCCGCGGCCTGGATGACGCTGTTCCCCGGCCTGAGATTCAACCCCTGGTGATCGGGGTACGGTGGGAGCGATCCGTCCTCCGGGAGAGGATCACCCGGCGTCTCAAAGCGAGGCTGAAGTCGGGGATGATCGAAGAGGTGAAGAGGCTGCACGATTCAGGTTTGGGGTGGGAGAGGCTGAATTACTTCGGCCTGGAGTACCGTTATGTCGGTCTTTTCCTCCAGGGGAAGCTCGGGTACGAAGACATGTTCCGGCAACTGAACACCCGGATTCACCAATTCGCGAAGAGGCAGGAGACGTGGTTCCGCCGCATGGAGAAGCAGGGGATCGGGATACACTGGATTCAGGGAGACGATTACGGGGAGGCGAAGGAGATTATCGACCGGTATAGTGTCGTGTCCCCAAAATAAAAGGATTTCTCGCTTCGCTCGAAATGACATTTCTTAAATGAGTTTACGAGACATGACAATAGGAAATAAAGACATAAGTGTAAAGTGTCACAGGGTTGAAAAGTATGTCCTTGACGTACCCCGTTTGTTGTTATACTGGAAACCCCTCTCTTTTGGGTAGGAAAGGCGTCTCGCCTGTCCTTAAAACCCCCTGGCCCCCTTGAAACTGTGTCACAATAGGGGAAAAAGTCATTCCGAACGCATGTGAGGAATCTTAAAGTATTAATATTATTAATTATAAAGATTTCTCGCTTCGCTCGAAATGACAAAAAAGAGAATTACGACACAGTCTCCTTTTCTAAAGGGAGGAATCGGAATCTATTTTTGTAGTGAATGGTGGAGAAATGAAGATGAAATATAAAACGGTGGTTCATGCGGCGCTGCTCATCTGCCTCGTGATATTCGCGGTGGGCGGGTGCGGTACCAAAGAGGAAAAAGCGGGAGGCCCGCAGATCGGTGATGCCAGGCCGGGCGCGCAGCAATCCGAAACGGCGCCTATAACGGTGCAATCCCAGGAGGCCCAGTCGGGATCATCCGCCGTCGTGGTGGATGTGGACGGAACGAAGCTCACCCAGGGAGAGCTGGATACGGAGATCAAGAAGAAATTTGCCGCCATCAAGGATAAGATCCCCGCGGAGCGTACCAAGCAGGTACGGGAGAGCATGAAAAGACAGGTCATCAACGACTTTATCATGAGGACCCTCCTGAAGAATGAGGTAAAGAGACTGGGGATCACCTCGTCGGAACAGGAAGTCGGCCTGGCGGTCGCTCAATTGAGAAACAGCCTCCCCGCCGGCATGACCCTGGAAGACATGATGAAGAAGAACAGGATCACCAAGGAAGAAATGGAAGAGGAGATCCGGCTGGGCATAAAGATCAACAAGCTGGTGCTTTCGCAGACGAAGGGGAAGGCAAAGCCGACGGAAAAAGAGATCAGCAGGTTTTATCAGAAGAACAAAGAGAAATTTAAGATGCCCGAGTCCGTGCATGTGCGTCACATTCTCATCGCAAAGACGGCAACTGACAATGAGGCAGTGAAAGCGGAACGGAAGGCAAAGGCGGAGAACCTGAGAAAACAGCTCCTTGAGGGAGCCGATTTTGCCGAACTCGCGAAAAAATATTCGGACTGCCCCAGCAAGGAAAGCGGGGGAGATCTGGGAATCCTGCCCCGGGGACAGTCGGTGAAGCCCTTTGAAGATGCGGCGTTTTCCCAGCAGGAGAAGGCCATAGGACCGGTGGTGGAGACGGATTTCGGTTACCATATCATCCAGGTGCTGGAGCACAGGAGTGCAAGAACGTTGACGCTGGATGAGAGGACGAAGGAGAAAGTATCCACATTCCTGGAGCAGCAGAAACAGCAGGATGCGTTCGACTCTCTGATGAAGAAGCTCAAGACGAAGGCCAACATCGTTGTGCATCTGAAGTAAGGAAATTTGCAATGTAAGAGATTGCCGCGTCACTTGCGTTCCTCGCAATGACGGGTGGATTATACGAATCTTGAAGAGGGAAAAGGATGAGGCATCTGCAACCGGGAAAAATCGTGGATAATCTCTGGTATCTGGGCCGGGAAGAGGCGGGGATCTATGTCCTGGAGAGCGGGAACGAATCCATCATGATCAACGGCGGGTTGAACTATATCCTTCCCGATGTCCTCGAGCAGATGAGGGCGTTCGGAATCGATGCGAACAGGATAAAGAAACTTCTCGTCCTCCATTCCCACTTCGATCACGTGGGGATCGTGCCGCATTTCAAAAGAACGTATCCCGGCATCGAGGTGATTGCCTCGAAAACGGCCTGGCAGATCTTCGCCATGCCCAAGGCGCAGGCCATCATCAACAGTTTCGGCCAGATCGCGGCGAAGCAGATGGGATTTGAGGAGGCCCTCAGGGGATATGACCTGGAATGGCGTGACGACATCACCGGAACCGCCGTCGGAGAAGGCGACAGCATTGACCTGGGAGGTCTCACACTGAAGATCTACGACACGCCGGGCCACTCCAACTGCTCGATCACGGCCTACGAACCGGGACTGAAGGCCCTCTTCGCCTCCGATGCGGTGGGTGTGATTTTCAAAGACATGATCTTCCCGTCCATGAATACCAACGTGACCCAGTATCTGGAAAGTCTTCAGAAACTGAAACCGCTTCCTGTCGCGTATATCTGCGCGGATCATTGCGGGTACATTACCGGCGAAGAGGCGGAAGGGTTCGTTGTGGCGACGATCGTGGAAGGAGAAAAATGGAAAGGCGTGTTCGAGGATCTGGTACGCAGGCACGGCGGGAATATCGACGCGGCCGCGAAGGAAATCTTAGACAATTTCTTCAAAGAATATCCCGATTACTTCATCGTCCGCGAAATCATGGAGGGCGTCTTCAAGCAGATGCTGAAGTTCATCTCGAAAACCATGCAGTAGGAATTCTTTCCCCTCCCACCAGGAGACTGTGTCGTAATTCATTTTATTGTCATTTCGACCGAAGGGAGAAATCTTATTTAGAACGAGTGCTTCTTCTCCGGGAAGAGACCGCCTCTCACCTCATCGACATACTGTCGTACCCCTTCCTTCATCAGGACATTCAGCTGGGCATACTGCTTGACGAACTTCGGTGTGAACTTCTCGAACATCCCCAGCATGTCGTGGAGCACCAGCACCTGCCCGTCGCAGTGGATTCCCGCGCCGATGCCGATGGTCGGTATGGAAATCGACTCGGTGACCAGTTTCGCCAGTGAGGCGGGAACGCACTCCAGCACGAGGGAGAAAGCACCTGCTTCCTCCAGCATCTTCGCGTCCTCCAGGATTCTCTTCGCCGAGGCCTCGTCTTTTCCCTGAACCCTGTAGCCCCCGATCTGGTGGACGGACTGGGGGGTGAGCCCTAAATGCGCCATGACGGGGATGCCGGCGGAGGTGATCCTCCGGGTGATTTCCGCGACCTCTCTTCCCCCTTCCAGCTTGACCCCGTGGGCGTCCGCCTCCTGGAGGAAACGGCCCGCGTTGTACAGGGCTTCCTCGGCGGAGATCTGATAGGACATGAAGGGCATGTCGCCGATGACCAGGGCGCGCTTCACGGCCCGGCTCACGGCCTTCGTATGATGGAGCATATCTTCCATCGTGACGGGAATCGTGCTGTCGTAGCCTAAAACGACCATGCCCAGGGAATCTCCCACCAGGATGATATCCACCCCGGCCTCGTCCACAACCAGGCCTGTAGGATAATCGTAGGCGGTCAGAACGGTTATTATTTCACCCTTTCGTTTCATTTCCCTGATCACGGCGGTAGTGACCTTACTCATTTTCACCTGTGTGCTCACGATGTGTACCTCCTCAATATTTTTTTTATCTCTTCGGCATCCGCGGGAGAGAGGGTTTTCTTCGAGACACCAAGATCCGCGGTGTGCGTTCCCAGCAGGCAGTAAAACTCAAGAAGCGAAGGCATCTTTGCCTGGAAGGCCTCAAGGTGCTTCCGGAGAGTCCCGATATCGCCGCGGGCGATCGGGCCCGTGAGGGCCTGCGCGGTGCCCTTCGTTTCGATGTTTTTCAGCGTACCCATGACCAGCGGCCAGAAGGAGCGGACGGCCTCATCGCGGCTCATCCCCAATGTTTCATAGATGTCCTCAACGGCGCGGATCAGGGTGGTGAGGTAATTCGAGGCGATGCAGGCGGCGGCATGATAGAGGGGCTTATCCTTTTCCGGCACGAAGAAGGGGACCCCGCTGATGCTCCTGACCATCCGGACGGCCCAGTCTTTGACCTCATCCTCGGCGGTGATGCCGAAGGTGCTCCCCGGGATATTCCGTATGGCTCCCTCCATGTCGGGGAAAGACTGGAGGGGATGGATGCTCGCCACATGCGCTCCGGCGTTGCGGGCGGCATTGAGAAGATCGAGTCCGCCGGCGCCGCTCATGTGGATTACCCTGTCTCCGGGATGTATCGCACCGCCTTTCGCGATAGATTCACAGACCGGTGCGATGGCGTCGTCCGATGTGGTGATCATGATGTACTCGGCCTGAGCGGCCGCCTCCGCGAAATCCGGACAGGGTGTACCCCCCGTGTATGCTGCGCCCTCTTTAAGAGACGATTCCGAGCGGCTCGCCACGGCGATGATCCTGTACCCGGCCGATTTGAGGAGAAAGCCCATGGCAGTGCCTACCTTACCCAGGCCCAGGATCGCGATTGTGTCTTTTATTGATGCACTCATTATGATGATCCCCTAAGAGTGAGATCAGAAAAAAAGCCCTCCGGATGGACATCGGAAGGCCTCAAGGCGCACGACAGTCTCATATGACCATTCCGTCTCAGTCCACCCGTTGTGGATCCAAGCGGGAACTGTCTCTTATCACGGACGGCGGGGCCCAGTCAATAGGGGAATCGCTTGTAATTGAGAGGACAGTTATATATAGTGCAAAATAAATAAAGGCATTTCGGGGAAATATGAAACCTGTCGATCTCATGGTTTTCGACTTTGACGGCACCCTGGTAAACTCCGGGGACGATATAGCCTCATCGGTCAACTACGCCCTGGAGAGCCTGGGGCTTCCCGTGAAGGAGAGAAAAGAAATCCTGGGCTTTATCGGCGACGGGGTGCAGAAACTGATTCAGCGGTCCCTGGAGCCCGGATCTCCCGACCGTTTCGCGGAAGCCATGGAAATCTTTTCGAACCATTACATGCAGCACATGCTTGACACGACGACCCTGTGCACATCCGTCCGCGAGGTCCTGGAGCATTTTCACGAAAAGAAAAAAATCATTGTGACGAACAAGCGCATGCGGTTCACGGTGGCGATGACGGACGCGATGGATATCACGAAGTACTTCGACGAAATTATCGGGGCGGACAGTACCCCCTACCGAAAACCGGATCCCCGCCTGTTGCTTCCCCTCTTGGAGAAGTACGGTGCGGCCCGGGAGAGAACGGTCGTCATCGGTGACGGCGTGAACGACATCATCCTCGCAAAAGAGACAGGCGTCCTGAGCTGCGCCCTGGTGAACGGTTTGACCGACAGGGAAAGCCTGCTTTATCTCGAACCGGATTACATCTGTGAGACGGCGTGGGAATTGACGGCGCTGTTCGCATGAGATTCTATACGGTGTACAGTCATGTTGAAGAAAGTCCGTGAGAACATCACAAAACACCACATGATCCAGATGGGGGACAGGGTCATCGTTGCGATCTCCGGGGGGCCCGATTCCGTGGCGTTGTTAAAGGCGC
>VGTB01000114.1 GCA_016874835.1 Deltaproteobacteria bacterium
ATTTCCTGTATCTATCTCCTCGCTTCATCGTTACCCCACAAAAAACGCCATGACAAACTGGAAAATTCGGCTATAAGAAATTGCCATCTATTTACCAAATTACCGGTATAGTCAATAAACCATAAAAGAAAAGAGCTGACATGCTCCCTGTGAGGTAATCATACATTCTGCGTCCAGCGAAGAAAATGAATCAGGAGAAAATTTACTCAACAGTTTCAATCCGGTCGCCTGGCCGTACTTCGCCTCCGACCAGCACTTTCGCGAAGATTCCCTCCCGGGGCATGACACAGTCTCCGACTGTGTAGAAGATATTACACCGGTCATGACAGACCTTGCCTATTTGTGTGATCTCCAGCAAAACATCGCGCCCGATCTTCAATCGTGAACCAACCGGCAGAGAAGGCAGATCGATACCCTCCGTGGTGAGGTTTTCGGCAAAATCACCATACTGCACATTGAGCCCTTTCGCCCTGATCTTCTCAATGCTTTCTCTCGCAAGGAGACTGATCTGCCGGATACCGGCCTCCGCATGGGCGTCATTTTCGAGACCAAGGTTTTCAATGAGTAGAGCGCAACCGATATTCCCCTTTTTCTCACCTTTCTTTTCAGAGATGTTGACTGATAATATTTTCCCCTGCTTTCTTTTGATCATCCCGGTCACCTCGTCGACCACTCAGCCTCCTGATTCACATCTTCCCTGGAGAGACCCAATTCTTTTAAAAAGAGTTGATAATCAGCCGGTTCCTCGGTCTGCTCCAGTTTCATTCTGTCCAAAGCCTCCTCACGGGTCATCAACCCCTCCCGGATCAGCACACTGTTTTTGATAGTCTCCTGAGTCAAACCGTATCTCTTTATTTTTAAATATTCCTTTGAGGGGAAAAGAGTACAATCAAAGTGGCTGTCATGAGTATTCGGGGGTTGCTGCCAGCCTACAGCTTTTTTCAGAATTTGCGGCATCTTCATCAGGTCCCAGTGAACGTAGTCCGGTAATTGAATAAAACCGAGGGCGTGTTCGTGAGATTCCTTCTGCTCCCCGGTATCAATTTGTGCCTGCCTCGGATCATTCAGGCGCATGTAACTGCGAACGACTTTTTCTTCGATAAATGGCTGGGATATCAGCTCTGCGAGCAGCTCCGGTCCCAGATTCCTGAAAAAATACGGCATGGAGGTGACGGAAACGCCCGGCTGGTATTCATACTTTTTTGACCATCCGCCCACGCCCAGAGGCATAAATCCTGCCAACAACTTCTGACCATACATGTAGCTTCCCATAAGAAGATACCCCATGTTGTTACATACCGAACAGAATTCACCCTGTTTTCGTAAAAAGTGGGCGTACAATTTTTTCATAAATTTCTTGTTTGGCCTGATCGTTACCAAGTCGATTCCTAATTTGTCAACAAGGGTTTCCATATTTCTCACCGCAATCTCTGACCGGTACCCATTGTCAAAATTGACGCCCAGTATCTTCAGGTCATATTCCTTTCGCAGGAAGTAGGCTACATAACTGCTGTCCTTGCCGCCGCTCAAACCCACGGCAACATCATATTTCCCCTTTCCCCGTGAAGCCTGGATGATCTTATCAAGCTTAGATTTGAGTTCCTCCTCGGTGGGTCTGTCTCCCTCAACAGGCGCTAAACAATAACTGCAGATGCCCTGCTCATCGAAGTGAATACCAGGGTATGAACCCGGTAAAATACATTTTTTACATCGCTTCGTTTCTTCAGACATATTGACCTCCTTGGGAAATATTCGTGAAAAACCGTTACATTTACATTTGACATTTCTATGGGTATGTCAAGACTTCTTTCCGCCTCTCCGAGATTTATTCCGCCATTTAAATGGTCCCCCCTTCTCAATCCCTTCCGTCAGGTGAAGAGTAATACAATGACGGTGATGTGTTTCTCTTAAATGCCCGCACCAACGGAAAAGTCTTCCTCCGGTGAAAACATGCGCATGATCTCCTGCTTCTTTTCTTCCACGTACTGATCAATCTCCACCATTACCCCTTCCCTCTTTTCGACCTCGGCCATTCTCCTTTCCAGTGTCTCAATCTGCCTGCCTAAAAATTGAAATGCCTCGGCAATGGGATCGGGGAGTTTGTTATCCGTCATTTCCTGGATCTCCTTTCCGGAAAAGCCAAGGCCCAGCCTGGCGGGTACACCAACGGCCACCGCCTGTGGAGGAACATCATGAATAACAAGAGAGGCGGCCCCGATACGCGCCCCGTCTCCGATCACAACGGGACCTAACACGATGGTTCCTGCCCCGATCATAACCTGGTTCCCCACGGTAGGGTGACGCTTTGTCTTTTGCAGAGTTACTCCTCCCAGAATGACTCCCTGATAGATGAGCACATCATCTCCAATCTCTGTTGTCTCACCAATGACAACACCGGAACCGTGATCGATGAAAAAGCGGCGTCCTATCCTGGCGCCCGGGTGGATTTCAATACCGGTGAAAAAACGGCTGATATGAGAGACAAACCTGGCACAAAACCACCAACTTCGCTGCCACAAAAAATGAGCGATCCGGTGCATCCAGACAGCGTGGAGTCCCGGATAGCAGGTAAGAACTTCCAACAGTCCTCTGGCGGCGGGGTCCTTTTTGAATACGGTCTGTATATCTTCCTTTATCGTTTCATAAAATTTCATTGATAGATTTCCCTCATTTGAATATTTAATACACTGTCATTTCACCAACACAAAGATCGCATTCAAGGCCAACAGATTCGGCCAGAAACTTACCATTTCTCCTTCTCCCAGATAATGGGCTTCCATGATCCGGATTTTTTTCTCCGCACAAAAATCCCTGAAATCCGTGATGCTCAAAAAGCGCACGTTGGGCGTATCAAACCAGAGATAGGGTAATGATTTTGTAATTGGTGCCTTCCCATGGAAAAACAGCATCAGCCGAGATTTTATGTAGGCGAAGTTGGGAAACCCGACGATCACCTTACCACCAATGCGAAGGGCTTCGCGTATCACATAATCGACCTTCTTCACTTCCTGCATGCTCTGATTCAGGATCACATAATCGAAGGAATGATCCGGATATTCACGGAGACTGTTCTCGATATCATCGTGAAAAACGCTCAGTCCTTTTTTAACACATTCCTGAATAGCCTTGTCGTCGAGTTCAATCCCCTGAGCCCGGACCTGTTTATCCCGGACAAGAGGATACAGAAGATCGCCTTCGCCGCACCCCAGGTCGAGAACGCGGGAGCCCGGCTCAACAATTGAATAAATAATACTGTGATCAATGCGAATTTCTTCAGATGCCATAGCGATCCACCACCAGATATCCGTTGAAGGTCTTGTCCAGGAAATGTGTGATCAGGGTCGTCTGCTCCTCAACCTCCACCAGAAAGGCGTCGTGACCGTAGGTGGAATTCAATTCACAGTACGTGGCATCCACATGCCTCCTTTTCAACAGCCGGACTATCTCCTGTGACTGGTAAGACGGATAGAGCCAGTCAGACTTAAAGGAAATAACCAGGAAGCGCGTATCGATTATCTTTCCGTGGGGAATAAGCTTTTTCCCGGACAAATCGAAGTAATCGAATGCCTTTGTAATATAGAGATAGGAGTTGGCGTCGAAGCGTTTCACGAAGTTCGCCCCCCGGTAGTGAAGATAGCCCTCCACCTCAAAATCAGGATCAAATCCAAAACTGAACTTACCGCTTTTCAATCGCCGTGAAAACTTCTCCTCCATGGACTGATCACTCATGAAGGTTATATGGCCGATCATGCGCGCGACAGAAAGACCTTTCTCCGGCTGTCCATACTCATAATAGTTCCCCTCCCGCCAGGCAGGATCAGCCATAATTGACTGTCGTACTACTTCATTGAAGGCAATCTGTTGGGGAGAGTGCTTTAGCGCCGTCGCGATAGGGATGGCAGACCGCACACGCTCCGGATAAGAGGCAACCCACTGGAGAGCCTGCATTCCACCCATGGAGCCGCCCGAGACGCACAATAACCTTTCGATCCCTAAATGATCAATGAGGTGCCGCTGGGCATGAACCATATCGGCAACAGTGATAAAGGGGAAATCAAGGGCGTATGGTTTCCCCGTGGCCGGGTTAATGGAAGACGGCCCTGTGGAACCCTTGCAGCCTCCAATGATGTTTGAGCAGATGACAAAATACCGGTTTGTATCGAAAGCCTTGCCGGGCCCAATCATATCATCCCACCAGCCCGCGTTGTCCTGACCTTTATGAACGCCCGCAGCATGGGCGTCACCAGAAAGGGCGTGCAGCGCCAGAATTGCGTTTGACTTGTTCGCGTTTAACTCTCCGTACGTCTCATAGGCAAGGGTAATCGGTCCCAGCGTATCCCCGCTTTCCAGTTTATGTTCTTTGCCACGTTCGGCATAGGTGTAATACTGCGTTTCAACAATGCCGACGGAAGAATTTGTTGCGGTATAATTTGTTGTAGTCATGTCCTTAAAGTACTCGCCAATGAACTTCCCCCTCAATCCTTCTCCTGCCCCCTCCAGAGGCGGACAGATCTTCCATCAAAGGAGAGGGAATATATGGTTGCATCAGAGTCATTTACATGTGATCACTCCGCAAAAAATCATTCGTGTGTTATCTCTGAAACAGCCAGGTCGATAAATATCTTTCTCCGCTGTCTGGAAGAACAGCCACAATCGTTTTGCCTTCTGCCTCTTTCCTTTCCGCTACCTTCAAGGCGGCCCAGAGGGCTGCGCCGCATGATATCCCCACAAGAATTCCTTCCTCTTTGGCGATTCTCCGTGCCATAACCCCTGCATCTTCATGGGCCACCTGGATAATCTCATCGATTACATCCCTGTTCAGGACCTCCGGAACGAATCCGGCACCAATCCCCTGAATTTTGTGAGGGCCGGGCTTTCCGCCGGAGAGCACCGGCGAATCCGCAGGCTCCACTGCAATCATCCTCACCGACGGCTTTCTCTTTTTCAACACCTCACCTACGCCGGTGATCGTCCCACCGGTGCCGATACCTGAAACTACGTAATCAACAAGACCGTCCGTATCCTGCCATATCTCCTCTGCCGTCGTCCGGCGATGGATCTCTGGATTCGCGGGATTTTGAAACTGCTGAGGCACAAAACTGTTTTTATACATCCCGGCAAGTTCGTCCGCCTTATCGACGGCTCCTCTCATACCTTTGGTTCCTTCCGTGAGAACCAGTTCTGCCCCCAGAATGTCCAACAGATGCCTCCGCTCAACGCTCATTGTCTCAGGCATTGTGAGGATAAGCCGGTATCCTTTCGCAGCACATACAAAGGCAAGGGCAATACCCGTGTTTCCGCTCGTCGGTTCGATGATCACCGTATCTTTATTCAACAGACCGGCTCTCTCCGCCGCCTCGATCATGGCGACACCGATCCTGTCCTTCACACTGGAAAGAGGGTTAAAGGATTCGAGTTTTACTAAAATATCTACGTTCGCCCCCACCCGCATCCTGTTAAGTCGTACGAGAGGCGTTCTTCCTACCGTCCTGGTGATATCTGAGAATATGTTAGCCATAATTACCTCCTCACACTCAGACCTTAGTCAGGGCTTGTTCTATATCAGCGATGATGTCATCAACGTGCTCCAGTCCCACAGACAGGCGAATGAAGTCCGGTGTCACACCCGTTGCTAACTGTTCCTCCGCAGAGAGCTGCTGGTGGGTAGTCGTTGCCGGATGGATTGCCAGGGTCTTTGCATCTCCCACATTGGCAAGATGGGATATAAGTTCAAGAGAGTCGATGAACTTCCTGCCTGCCTCCAGACCCCCCTTAATGCCGAATCCCAGAATCGCTCCTGCGCCTTTCGGCAGGTACCTGACTGCCCTTCCCCTTTCGGAACTTGACTTGAGCCCAGGATAGCTGACCCAGTTGACTTTTGGATGTTTCTCCAGATATTCAGCCACTGCCAGAGCATTCTCGGAATGACGCGGCATTCGCAAATGGAGGGTTTCCAACCCCTGGAGGAAGAGGAAGGAATTGAATGGCGAGAGTGCCGGCCCCAGATCACGCAGGAGGGTAACCCGTGCTTTGATAATATAGGCAATATTCCCCAGCGGTTTCAGTGCTTCCACAAAATTGATCCCGTGATAGCTCGGATCAGGTGCGGCAATAAGTGGAAACTTGCCGTTCGTCCAGTCGAATTTTCCCGAGTCAACTATCACTCCACCAATGGACGTCCCGTGACCGCCGATGAATTTTGTTGCCGAATACACGACTATATCCACTCCGAAATCAATGGGCCTGAGTAAATAAGGAGAAACAGTATTATCCAACACAAAGGGTATGCCGTTTTTATGCGCAACA